>NZ_JBHVSK010000008.1:0-109011 GCF_042885235.1 Paenibacillus sp. NPDC058071 | reverse complement strand
GCGAAAATGCAGTTATTGCGCCACTATCGGCTGCGTATGGGACAAATAACTGCAAAAAGGCAGTTATTGGGCTGGAATGGTGCGCGAAAGGCGGCATGTTTGGGAAATAACTGCGAAAATGCAGTTATTGCGCCACTATCGGCTGCGTATGGGACAAATAACTGCAAAAAGGCAGTTATTGGGCTGGAATGGTGCGCGAAAGGCGGCGCTGTCCAGGAAATAACTGCGAAAATGCAGTTATTGTATCGTTGTCGGCTATATCTGGAGCAAATAACTGCAAATAGGAAGTTATTGGCGGCCTAGCATAGTGCGCGAACGGCGTCCAGGTTCGGGAAAAAGTCGAGCGTTTATCGTTAGCCTGAGACGGCCAGACAAGCCGCTTTTTAGAAGCTCCAATCCCGCTCATCCCTTGCTTTTTGATGCAAATCGCATCTATGGTATGATTAGAATCGCGGACGTCCCGCAACATTCAAGTGAAAGGTACATCAAGCGGAAGGGGCAGTAGTGAACATGGACACCACTCGTCAATCCCGAAAGCATTTACATACGAATCATGTTTTAAAAACCTCTTACATCCATTTAATTCTGGAGAGCAACGAGCCCGACAGCGTCTCGGTATCGGAAATTTCCGATCGGGCCGACTATAACCGGAGCACCTTTTATTTTCATTACAAAAATAAGGAAGAGCTGCTGGAGGATATGTTCTACGACGCCCTGCACGGAATTGCGCAAGCGCTGCGCGAGCCGTTCAAACAGCAGGAGCTGATTTCGCTCCAGGAAGGCGTCATTATGACGACCTTCATTTGCCGGCACATCGAGCAGCATCAGCACTTATTTCAAGCATTGGCCAAGGTTTCGAGCAAACCGAGCTTATTTGAGCGGATCGAGCAACTGCTTATGACGATGTTTATGGAGGAAGTCATTCTTATTAAGGATAGCAAAGACCAAAGGCTGGATTACGAGATGAGCGTTATTTACCATACTTCATCGACGGTCAGCTTGATTAAGTATTGGATGACCACCAACTTTAAATACTCGGCCTCTTTTTTGTGCGAGCAGATCCATAACAACTCGTTATTGCCGATTACCTGCATGAAACAAAGAACGCCGCAGCATGACCAATTTTAAAAGGGCTGACAGCCCTCTTTTGCATCGTGTCAGCGTATAAAAAGCCAAAAAAACGCCTTCGGAAAAGCAGTCTCCAGTTAGGAGGGACTGCCTTTCCTGAAGGCGTTTGGTTTTAAAAAAACTAGTTTATATCGAAGTTTCTCCGCCGTCAACGACAATCTCTGCACCTGTAATAAAGCTGGCTTCATCCGAGGCCAGGAATAGTACCGGGTACGCGATTTCTTCCGGAACAGCGACGCGTCCGAGTGGAATACGAGTAGCCGACAGGTTTTGTGTATCGGCTGCAAGGATGTGATTAGACATTGGCGATGCTACCGTTCCTGGATGTACGGAGTTGACGCGAATGCCATAGGCAGCTGCGTCAGCAGCAACCGACTTGGACAGAAGTCGAACTGCACCCTTCGATGCTTGGTAATGAACGCCGCCTTGACGACCGACCAGCCCCGCGATCGAAGAAATGTTAACAATGGAACCTTTTTTGTTCTTTTTCATTTCTCCGATGACGGCTCTCATGCCCAAGAAGTTGCCTGTTGCATTGACGTTCATCATCGTGTTCCACTCATCGAGCGAATATTCCTCAATGTCACCAGTCAGTTTTCCGAGAATCCCAGCGTTATTAACGAGAATATCGATTTTGCCAAAACGAGCAATCGCTTCGTCGGCAACGCGCTTCCAGTCCTCTTCGTTCGTTACATTATGTTGAACCGCAATGGCCTGCTCGCCAAATTCTGCGTTAATTTCGGCCACCGTTTTTTGCAGCAGCTCCAGCTGCATATCGGTAGCGATGACTTTAGCTCCTTCTTTAGCAAAAAGCTTCGCTTCCGCCGCGCCTTGTCCGCCTGCCGCACCTGTAATGATCGCTACTTTACCTGCTAATCTGCCCATGTGTATGATCCTCCTTGAAATGAAATGAATAGTAGGAAAGATAAATGTTGAAATGAAGTGTAAGGTTATTTTTTTGCTGGCTGCCAACCGATCAGAGGTGCTGATCCACCGTCTGCTATCCTATAGCGCCCGCCCGGCAATGGTCCCGCCATTGCCGGGCGGGCGGACCATGCCTTTGTGAGACGAATAGGGTAAGACCGGTAGCAAACACCCTTATCTTATAGTTCAATGGATGCGTTTTCAACAAACACGGAGGAGCAATTTGTCGGAATTCCGACAAACTGCTGTCTGAATGATGAATCTTAGCTAAAGGGATTAACAAATTCGATGGGAATGTTGAATGGTAAAAACGGGAGGATGTACTGCTACTAATGGCTGGATGAGCGAAGCGGTTATGAGGAAGATTTCGGAGCCTTACTTAAGGAAAGAGATGCGGTAAATCTGAACAGGCCTTCTTCATGCCAGAGCATGAGAATGCCTCCGTGAAGCTCCATAATATTTCTAGAAATTGACAGACCTAAACCGGTACCGGATTGGATTTCATCGTTCTTTCGGGAATCGTCGATTTTATAGAATCGGTCGAACAGCTTCGACTCCTGCTCTTTTGTAATCGGCATTCCTTTATTTTCAACGGCAATATAAGCGTTGTGGTCGTCAGTGTGCAGCGATACGCGTATGATGCCGGGCTTAATGGAGTAATTCAAGGCGTTGATTAGCAAATTTTCGATAACTCTAACGAGCTTTTCGCTGTCAACGTCGGCGAGCACCGGCGATTCCGTCAGGTTTGCGGCGAGAGAGGCGTCATGCTCCTCGGCAAAAGGCTCGAATTCAAATAGCAGCTGACCAAGCAGCCCACGCACGTCTGTCGGCTGCAAGTGCAGTTGCACATCGTTCGAGGCAAGGCGGGTGTATTCGAACAAATCATGTATTAACTTTTTGAGGTAAATGGCCTTGTTATAGGTGTTTTCGATAAAACGCTCGTACTCCTCTTCGTCACGATAGCTCTTCGTCCGCAGCAGTTCCAAATAACCGATCATACTTGTTAAAGGTGTACGCAAGTCGTGGGAAACGCTGGTGATCAGCTCCATCTTCGTTCTCTCCAGCTCGCGTTCCCGCTGCATTTGCTGCTGAAGCTTCTCGGTCATCGCGTTGATCCCTCGAGCGACGCGTCCCAGCTCGTCAGCCCGCTGCTGTGGGACACGGTAATTCAAATCGCCCTCAGAGATGACGTGCAGCCCGTCGGCTAGCGTAATCAAATAGCGGACAACTCGGCGGGTGAACAGAAAATAGGATACGATAAACACTGCGACGAACAAGAATGGGGCCAAATGCCGAACACTGTCGCTCAATTCGGTGCGTAGAAGCAGCCGTACTCCGAACAGCGAGATAACGGATGCGAGCAGCAAACTTCCTATAAATGCCGCTAACATTTCGATACGTATGGTTATTTTTCCGCTTAACCGGTTATGCAGCTTAGCCTTCAAGTTTATACCCCACTCCCCATACCGTTTTAATATAACGAGGCTCTCGGGGACGCTCCTCCAGCTTTTCCCGCAAATTTCGGATATGCACCATGACGGTATTTTCCGAGTAGCCGGTCGGTTCCTCCCAGACGGTTTCGTAAATGCGGTCGGCGCTGAATACTTGGCCGGGATGAGCCGCAAGCAGCTCCAGAATTGAAAATTCAAGCGGCGTGAGAGCGACTGTCTTGCCTCTGACCGATACGGCGTGTTTTGCTTTATCGATTATGAGCTCGTCAATCGTAATGACGGCTTCGCACGTAACTTGCTCCGTATAGGTTTGGCGACGCAGCTGCGCTTTAACTCTCGCCATGAGCTCCAGCGGACTAAATGGCTTGGTGACGTAATCGTCCGCTCCGGTAGACAGTCCCGTAATTTTATCGATCGCTTCTTCTTTCGCAGAAAGCATAATAATCGGTACGGTGGAGGTTTCTCTAATTTTGAGACATGCCTTGATTCCGTCCAATCGAGGCATCATGACGTCTAAAATAAGCAATTTAACATCCGGGTTTGCACGCAAACGTTCAATTGCCACTAGTCCGTCCTCGGCCTCGATCACCTTGTAGCCTTCGTTGCGCAGGTAGACGTGAATGACGTCTCTAATTTCAGAATCGTCGTCGGCAATTAATATCGTATGCATCGCGTTCGTCCTTCCCTTCTTCTAGCTCCGAGCGGGGTGCTTGCCATTTTTAATAATTCCCTGCCCGAGCGGAACATTCCTCTTGCGGCAGAAGTAAACGAATGCGGGAGGGAAATTGAGCGGCACCAGTTGAATGCTTTCCACATCGAAAGCTTCCTCAAGCACGCTTTTCATTTGGAGTGAGTATTGAAAGG
Source organism: Paenibacillus sp. NPDC058071 (assembly GCF_042885235.1). Lineage (NCBI taxonomy): Bacteria > Bacillati > Bacillota > Bacilli > Caryophanales > Paenibacillaceae > Paenibacillus > Paenibacillus sp. NPDC058071. The sequence goes on along the minus strand of NZ_JBHVSK010000008.1, from coordinate 104,644 downwards.
CAATAAAGTAGCCGCCAGGCTTCAGGCTGCCAACGATTTGATGAATCAGCCGCTGCCGGTAGCGCGGGGAAAAGTTGAAAAACGGCAATCCGCTGATGATGCAATCCAATTGATGAACTCCATTACGCTTAATGATGGAGATCATTTCGATGACATCGGGGGCGCAGACGAACTCGGGGTATTCCGCCTGCAGCCGGCTGCGCATGTGGGCGTCTTTTTCGAACAAAAATACTTTCGCTGTGTTCTTTGCTTTAGAGGCAATGAATTTCGTGATGGGACCGGTGCCGCTGCCGAGCTCAGCAACTGACCCGACTTCCTTCCACGGCACAGCTTCGACCATCTTTTGGGCCAAAAACCGTGAGCTAGGAGCGACGCTTCCGACTTGCTTTGGGTTATGCATAAACTTTTGCAGAAAGAGTAAAGAAGACATGTTATCCCCGCCTTCGTTATTATTTTTTTCAATGGCCGAGCGGCTCATACGTTCTCTGGGCGGATGAGTGCGGCGCGATCAGCCATCGATTCGTGGAACTTGATGAGGCTATCATAAATCAAATTTCTAAGGAGCTTACGGGGATAAATCTAAAGAAATTCTAAAGAAGTGCGTTGGAGGATATTGTGCAAAAAAAGCTCACGCAGTTTTCGCGTGAGCTTCTTTGAATTATTTTAGTAAATCACAATCAAGCCAAGCAATTAAATCGTTAAAGCATAAGTCGAATAAGCTTCAAAGCCTTCTCAAGGGAAGGTGCTGTCTGGTGTTTCATGGTTAGATTATCGTCGTTTAGTGTTGAAATGGGATCGTCGATTAACAGCGTGCGTATGCCCAACCGAGCGGCCGTTTCAAGATTAGCCATTCGGTCGTCAAGGAAGAGGCAAGAGCCTGGCTGCGTATTCAGCTTTTCCAGCATCATTTTGTAAATATCCTCGCTTGGCTTCCGTGCGTTCAAATCGCCGCTAATCAACCAATGCTCAATATGACCCTCCAATTGATGCTGCTTTCGCAACAATACAGACCACTCGCTAACATCGTTGGATAAGCAAGCCACTCGTATATTCATGTCCGCCATCGCTTCTAGAAATTCATTCAACCCCGGGGCCAAACGATGTCCCAGAATATATTCATTGTCTGTCGTTTCTTCATACAGGATACCGGACGACTCCCAGAACTCCTTTGAGGTCATTCTGCCCAGCGAGCAGTCCATATACAGAGTTTGAATGTCTTTATCTGACAAGCAGCAGCCCCTTGCTCTTAAAAAAGGAATAAGCAATTCGCCGACATCGTCTCCGGCCGTATATATAACGCCCATTGCATCCAAAATCACATACTCCAGCTTGTTCACCTTCATACCGACGGGCCTCCCACTGAAAGAAGTCGAAAATTGTTGGAATGTCATTAAAAAAGGAGGAATATAGAAAAATAGATAGAATAATGAAATATTAAAACATTGATACTGGGGGATGGAGTAAATGGCAGTAGCGCATATTAATATCGAATGGGTTTTTGTATCGGAATGTCCGATTCCGAATGATGTTCATAACATTTTGGTTCCGGGAGAAACGCCTGTTGCCGCCTACAAAACGTTTCGCGATATGGCAATTTTCACAAGCAAACGACTGATTGTTCGCGATGCTCAAGGCATTACCGGGAAAAAAGTTGAAATCTATTCTTTGCCGTACAGTTCCATCGATATGTGGTCCTCTGAAAATGGCGGCAATATTTTGGATCGGACGGCGGAGATCGAGCTGTGGACAAAGGCAGGCCATTTCAAAATCGTTCTGCACAAAGGCGTGGACGTTCGCAAGCTCGACTTGCTGATCGCTAATGCAGTTTTGTAAAATGTAAAATCGCTTAGAGTGGAATAATGTTCAATATCAAAAAACCGCAACCATCGGTGAATGCTGTCTTCAACGAACAATGGGTATCAAACCGTTGCTGACGCTTCATCATCGGGTTGCGGTTTTTATGCAATAGGGTTAATTGACGCTATAAGCATGCCTTGTTTTAAGTATGAAGCTTACTCCTCATGAGGGGGATCGATGTGCAAATCGGCATCGGGCTCGGCGTGCATCCAGCGAGTGAAGACAACTTCAAGTCCTGCTCGAGTTGGGGCGCAAAGGAAAGGGCCGGCTTGTTTTCCTTGAGAATAAGGGAAGCGCGCGACTCGAACCGTTCGCCAACCTCCGTCTGCGCGAGCTCTAATAATGACCGCATCCTTCATGCGGGAGGCTCGAATAGTCACCTCTTGACCGACCCATTCAGGTACCGGAGCAAGCGACCAGTCCGAGAAGCCGTCGGTTACGACGACCGCCAAGTGCGGAACGCCGTCATTCAGCTCGATTCCCGCTTTAATCCATTGCTCTTGTCCTTGCCAGAGCATGAGTCCCGCTTGATCGTACAATTCCGTGAAGGAGGCCAATTGGAACGTAACTTCAACAGCTTGGCTATCTTCCCATGGCGCCAGCAGTGCATGTCCATTCCGATGCTCGAATTCATATAATGTTTTTTCCCAATAGTCGCTTCCATTCTCGGCTATTACTTTCAGGTTTTGGCCGTCCTCTTTGACTGCAACCGGCTTTACTGTCCACGTTCCGAGGCTCCAAGGGACAGCAGTATACGTGCTCGCCATGCGGCTCACGCTCCTTCATAATTTTGCTAGATGTTGGATATTGACGTTATCCCTATGCTAGTCAACATTTTGGCGAAAGTCAAAAAGTGTTTTGAAACGAGGGTTTTGTGAGAAGGTCGAAAAGGATGGGGAAGCGAGAAGTGAAAACGGGGGGGCTTAATAAGAAGTTTCGATAAGGGATAGTTGTTTTGAAGAGAATTGATTGGCTTGTTGAGGAACGGCGGTGTGAGCCGTAAGTTATCGAAGGGAAGGGGAGGGGGAAACGGGAAATTGTTGATTAGCGTTCCAATGCTTCTTGTGTAATTTGCTTGATATCGATCGGGCAATGCGAGCTTTCTTTGACAATGTCCGGCAAGATATGCTCCAGAAAATAGTCCACGCAGTGCAGCTTTATTTTTTTGATTTTGATAAGCGCTTCGCGATACATCGTGACAAATTCCTTCTCGGTATTGCCCCGCTGCAGCTCTGTCAGCGCCTCGTATACTTGGTCGAGCTTATCGGCCACTTCAAGAATCAAGCCTTCGACGGAATCGTCCTTGCCTTCACGCAATTGTCTGCGAAAAATAGACTTAAATTCCTCTGGGATGTTCTCCTCAATAAACATGGCGATCATGCCTTCTTCTACCTGCTGCAGCATGCCGCGCAGCTCCATCGAGTAATGCTTCACGGGTGTTTTAATATCCCCGATAAAAATTTCGCCGTAATCATGGCTGCTCGTTATTTCATAAAGCTTTTTCCAATCCACTGTCACGCCGTTGCTTTCTTCAATATCTGCAAGCGTTTTGGCGTACTGCACAACCTTCCAGGAATGAGCGGATACGCTGTGCTCTTCGAACTTGAATTTGCCCGGACAACGGATAATGCGCTCGAGATCGTTTAGTGATTGAAAGTACGTATGAATGCCCATGGCTATTCCACTCCTCTTCTTTTTCTATATTCGGCCTTGTTTTGAAAGCATAACGCTAGTTTGTTAAGAGAAGATAAAGCCGCTCGCCTATCTTTTTTCCTTATGGCGGGAAGTTGCGACTGATGAGGGTGAAAGGGTGAAAAGGTGAAAGGGGAGGTTATCAGGCCGGATGCGTACTCGCAGGCATTTCTTGCAATGCTAATAACAAATGGACGACTAATTGCACGGACCTGCTGAGGATTTATAGCGGCTATTTTTACGGGTTCCACTACTATTCGGACTGCTTACAGTGCGCTCACAAAGCTTTTGTATAGTGCTGTTGGCAGCACTGTGTGCTAGAACACCAGCGTAAGCAATAAATGCATTTTTGCATTTATTCACACAAAACTAGACGTTATTTATAAATGCGGTAATGCAGTTATTTACCCGGCCCGTTCTCCAAACCAGTCACTTTGAGGGCGAATAACTGCATAAAAGCAGTTATTTGATTTTTTTGGGTTCCTAAAGAGGAAAATAAGTGCTTTTATGCAGTTATTCTTTTCGTCGACAGAAACGACAATCGGACAACACGACGAGCAGAAACTACGGAGCGGCCGAAGTCATGCTGTCCGGTTTGCTTGCCGTTGTACGGCTCGGCCCTTTCGGGAAGCGCCAAGCAAAAGGTGCGGCCAGCAGGACGACGGCGATCAATAAGCCGATTGCGAGCAGGCGATGATCTAGAAGCAGTTGGACTGCAATTGTCAGCACGATGCCGCCGAGATTGCCGAACATAAGCAGCACTCCGGTAATTGTGCCTGCCTCCCCTTGGGAGGAGCGGGTTTCTGCCGAGGAGAGAATGACGGGCAGGTTGGCGAGCAGCAGGCAGCCCGCCAAAGCGAACAGCGCGATAAACAGCCAGAATGGAGGGCCGAGGGCCAATGCCGTCAATGCCGCCGCGCTGGCCAGCAGCGAAACAACCAACGCTAGGCGGGAGCGTTGACCGAATGCTGCCCAGCCCGGAATGATCGCTGCGCCAATAATCCCGGCCAGCGTCATGCCGCCAATTCCGATGCCGACTTGGGCGGAATCAATCCCAACCGGAATAGACAGCACTTCCAGCCATGTTGTGAGTGTCACGAACAGTCCGAAGCCCGCGAACAAGAGCAAGCTGTATAATCTCACCCATGGTTTCGACCATACGGATCGAATGGCAGCCGCCGCCTCTGTCCGCTCGTCGCCGTACAACCCAGGAACACGAAGCGCCACTAACATGGCGCAGCTGGCCACAACGGCGAAACAGGCTTGCGCGGTATGAATGGACGCAAGACCGCCCCATGCCATCAGATAGGGTGAGCTTACCGTAGAAATTAAAATGCCAACAAACAAGCTGGCTGTACCCGCCGCAATGGCAACGGGTCTTTTGGAAGGAGTGACATACCGGCTCGCCAGCTTATTGACAGCATTAAGGACAAGCGGCTGCCCGATAGAGATGACGATTTGCCCAACTAGCGCCCACTCATAACCGGGAATTGCCCGTATCAATGCGCCAACGGCCGTCAACGATGCTCCGTAAGCTAACGAATGCTTGAATCGGCGGTCAGCCCAGTATCCAAAAGGAACGGCCAGCAATACGTAAAGCAAAGGGAAGACTTGTGCAAGCCAGCCTACCGCATCGACAGAGACGCCCCAGCTTTCTGCGGCTGCAGTTGTAATCGGTGTGTAGGTTACCCATAAAAGCTGCGTTGCTGCAGCTAGACAAGCGTAGGCCGCAATAACGATCCAACGCGTCCTTCCTTCATTCACCGAGATCCCTCCGATCAGCTTTGCAGCAAGCTGCAAAATTACCCAACACCCAATGATGTCCATTGCAAACTAGCGGTCGTTTCATCTCATCGCACCGGCTTTCGTTAGAAGGAATAGAAAAGCAATTCTATGAGGATCTGACAAATCCTCTATTTATGCAGCCCCCAAATATAAAACGCTTACAAACGGACAAGAATCTCGAGCCTGCGAAAATTAAAGTGATGCATCATAACCCCCTGCAAGCGCATAATCAACTGGTTAAGCGGCAATTCAGCACGCTGAAAAATAGTCAGTTCGCAGAAGTGGAAGTGCTGGAAGATAAGAAGGCGTTGCCTGAGGGGGGCGAGAGCACTCAGCAAGAGGGGAAGTGGCTTCTGAGGAGAGTAAGCTAAGTCCTTCCGAATAATCCTTCCGAATAATCCGCCTAATAAAGAAAACCGCACGCTGTCCCAGCGCGCGGTTTTGCAAGGCAAGTATCCCTAAATAGACCTGCTTAAGCAACAAAAGCATAACCTGATCAAGCCCCGATGCCCTCAAGCAAGCGGGGCTTCTGTTTTCCAGCAACCCTAGAACGGATTAATGACGTGGAAAAACACGTTTGGCGAAGCCATCCGGTAGTAATAGCTGCACCAGCCGGTCCCCTTCTGGTTGAAGCGGTTGACGGTGCTGTATACCAGACGCTCCTGCTCCAGTTCCTCGATGCGATCGATCCTTCCATCCACAAAGTCGAGCAAGCGCAGCGAAGCGGAGTCGAGGCGGTTGAGCAGCCCGCCGTAGCGGATGTCGATAACTTCCCAGCCGAACGGCTTGAACATGCGGAACCATTGCGTACGGTGCGCGGCGCGAAGCTCGCGAACGGCGCTCGCAATGGCGGGCAGCGCGTTCGTGGCGATTGCCTTCAATTGCTCCTTATTGCCGGCATCATAAGCGGTTTTCAAAGCGATGCCGATCTCGCCTTTCCGCTTCAGCACGGCGCTCAGCTTCTCTGGCACGTCGAACAGGTAGTCGAGCGCGGCGCTCTTGTCGCGTTGCTCGACAATGCGGCGTTCCAGCTCGGCGTAATGATCGTTCATCGGCAGTCCTTCGATTTGCTTATCGAACAGTCCTAGCAGTACGTCTTGATAGAGCAGAAACTTCGACGGATTGCTTTGCTTGCTGTTGTTCGGCTCCGAGCCTGGTACTTCATCGAGATCTTTAAACAACAGGAAAGCGTCCTTCTCGATGCCGGTACAAAATTTAACGCGTTCCGCAAGCTGTTCTTCAGTCGGCTTGCCTTCCGTATACGCATGCTCGGCATACAGCTGCAACCCGAGCAGCGCTGCGTAAGGGTTGCCTTCGTTGCCGTCGTCGCCCCACATCGTGGCGTATATTTCCCCAATGCCTTCCCGCTTGCATACCGACAGCGCGACATCGGTCGCGTTCAGGGACAAGCCGTAGTTAACGCCGAACGTATTGAAAATCCAGACGGCGCCTGCGAAAACGAGATTGCAGCCGAGCGGCCGGTGGTTGGCGATCAGCTTCTCATAATCGCCCGGTTCAATATGGTTGTAATCCCAATAAACCATATCGACGTCTTTCGGAATACGGCGCGCCATTTCCTCTGGAATGGTCGTCTCCGCATCATAGTATTCCTCGCCGTTGCCCGAAGCGAGCTTCAGGAACATATCGCTCCACATCATCGGCTTTAGACCGCGCTGGCGGACGGCCGCCAGCACCTTCTCCAAGTGGCTGACCATAATGTTGAACCGGCTGTCATGGCCGTTCAAGTCCAAATATTTGCCGCGGCCAAGCTCCTCGGCCTCGTCCATGCCGATATGGATTTTGCGGCTGCGAAACGGAGCGCTGGCCGCTTCGATCATGCGCTCGATCAGCCGATCGGTCGCTTCGCTGCCGACCAGCAGCGCGCCCTTCGTATCTTTATAATGTTTCACCGGCTCCCATTTCAGAAATTCCTCCAGGTGAGCCAGTGTTTGAATGCTAGGGAAAGCCTCGATGCCGAACTGGTCGGCGTAATCGTCAATCGCTTTCAATTCCGCTTGCGAATAACGCCCGCGCATGTAGCCGAAGTACGGTTCGCCTGGAATTTCGTACGTATCCTCCATGTACAGCATAACCGTGTTCATGCCCATAAGCGCCAGCTTGTTCAGCATCGTTTTGAAGCTGTCGACCGTTATAACCGCATTGCGGGACAAATCGAACATCGGACCGACGCGTTCGAACTGCTGCCGCTCTTGTACGCGGAAGGTTTCGCTTTGACGGCTATGCTGAACGAACAGGCCGAATGCCCGGAAAAATTGATGCTTCTGGCTGTAACGAATATATGCGCCGGATGAATCGCGGCCAGCTTCCAGCTCGCCTTCCGACCGTTCGACCCGGACGGTTAAGCCGTCCTCTCCCACCATAATGCCAAGCTCCTCCGAAAGCCGTTCGATGCCCGGCAACAGCTCCGCGACATCCCCTTCGAAACGCAACCTCATACGAAAACCCTCCTGCGCGATTTGTCTTATGATCCTTAAAAACACCCTTATGTTAGTCCATTGATTTGAATAAATCAATCATAAATTTGATAAAAACGATCATTCCGGCTCTTGTATTTTACTGGCAGAACCTGCGATAATGGCGATAAGATCGAGGCGGATTGCCCTGAAACAATAGGTTTGCACGGCAGTCGAGGGCTAGCGTGTCCGACAAAAGAATAGAGTATTATTTTGGCTGTACCGCTGACTGCGGCAATTCTTTATAATGATTTTGACAGCGCTTTCTTTCGAAAAGGCGCAAAAACATTCGCATATCAGTGATTTACGGGAGAAGATTCGGTATGTTAAAATGTGTTTCCAATGGACGTGTTATTTTATTTAACATGATAAGTTATTTATATGAGAAGTCGTCACGGCGTTTCATTCTTCTCAGAGTATGCACAATCGGGGCGGTGAGTAGTTATGGACAATTGGCTCGGAAGATCACTTAAACATAAGCTGTCGTTGTTAATAATTATAGCCGCTCTCGTGCCGGTCTTGTCACTGGGGCTGTTCTCCTACTTCATAGCCGAAAGCTTGACGGCGGGAAAAGCGAAGAGCTCTGGATTAAATACGCTGACGCTGCTCGGCTCGAATCTCGAAAATATTGTCACCGATATCGAATCGGTCTCTCTGTATTATATGGGGCACGAGGATATTCAATCCTACTTGCGGTCTCCGAAAGAAGACGTTCTCCTCAGTACGAAAATCGCCACGCTGCTTATGACGATGTCGATCTCCAAGCCCTATATCGCTAACGCTATTATCGAATCCGATCGGGGCAAGCCCTCCATCGCTTTCAAATCGATCACCGGTACCGGTTTCGTAGACGTGAAGGAGGAATACCCCGACTATTACAGCCAGTATCCGAAATGGTGGTCGCCCGTTCATTTCCAGACGACCTCGTCGGAAGGGGCAAGAGACGTCATTACGATGTCGCGTCCGATTCGCAGCACAAAGAAATATAACAATATTGGCATGTTAAAAATCAGCTTGCTGCAAAGCGTCATATCGGAGCAGCTGCGGCAGGCCGGGTTGGAGGGCGGCGGTACGGTGCTGCTCGTAGACGGCAGCAACCGAATTCTTGCCGGTCCGGCCGAATATATGGACAACAGCTTGCTGGAGCAATATTATCCGGGCATTCAAAGCTTCTCGTCCAAGGGCAACGGCTGGTTCGAGTACGGAGCGGACGCCGATCGGCAAACGATTCTCTATTACGGCTTGAAAAACGTCGATTGGCGACTGGTCGGCATCATACCCGCACAGGCGTACAAATCGCAAAACCAGTATTTTCTTACCCTGACGGCGATTGCCGTGAGCGTGGCGGCGCTGTTCGTCATCGCTTTTGTATTATTCCTAATCCAGAAAGTGACGAAGCCGCTTTCGACACTGACACGTTTTCTGAAAAATTCAAGCCCCGACGAGCCGCTGCCGACGCTGCCTGTCACGACGATCGACGAGGTCGGACAGCTCGTCATTAGCTACAACCGGATGAGCTCCAAAATCGAGAAGTTGACCGACGAGGTGAAGAAGAACGAATCGCTCAAGAAAGAAGCCGATATGATGGCGCTGCAGGCGCAAATCAATCCTCATTTTCTGTACAACACGCTTTCGTCGGTGCATTGGATGGCGCTGATGAAGGGCGAGGAGCGAATAGCCGAGATGGTTGGCTCGCTAAGCGATTTTCTCCGATTCAGTTTGAACAGTGGGCAGGAGTATTGCACAGTGCGGCAAGAGATTTTGCATATCGACAATTACGTTAACGTTCAGTCGATTCGCTACCCGGACAAGTTTCAGTACGAGGCTGTGATTCCGGATGAGCTTTATGATCGCACGATGCTGAAGCTGCTGCTGCAGCCGCTTATCGAGAATTCGATGATTCACGGTATTTTGAAGCGCGATGGACTTGGCCATATTCGAATCAGCGCCGTGGCCGAAGGCGAGACGATTACGTTTACGGTAGAGGATGACGGCATCGGCATGGCGGAGGAAAAGCTGCTGGAGCTTCGATCCCGCATAGCGAGCAAGTTGGATTCGGAATGGACGCCGGGCTATCCGGGCGGAAGCTACGGACTGCGCAATGTCCATAACCGTCTGCAGCTCCATTACGGACCGGAATCCGGTCTGCATATCGACAGCATACCGTCCGTAGGGACGAAGGTGAGCTTTACGATTCGGTCTTCGGGTGAGCAGGGAGCACGGGACCGCATGACGGAGCCGACTCAAAGGTCGAACGAAGCAGAGGATGCGGGAGGCGTGAAGGAAGACGGAACCATTCGGGGAGAGGGGGATTTGAAATGAAGCTGCTGCTGGTTGACGATGAGGTCATCATCCGGGAAGGCCTAAGCACGGTGATCAAATGGGAGGAGAACGGGTTTACGCTTCTTAAACCCGCCGCTTCGGCGGAGGAGGCGCTGATGCGTATTCCGCTTGAGAGGCCAGACATCATTATGACCGATATTCGTATGACGGGAATGACCGGACTGGATATGGCGCGCCAAGTGAAGGCTGATTACCCGGATACGGAGATCGTCATCTTGTCGGGTTATGAGGAGTTTACTTACGCCCAGCAGGCCATTCGCGAAGGAATTAGCGACTACTTGCTGAAGACGAGCCGTCCCGCCGACATTATGGCCGCTGCCGCACGCGCTCGAAGCCGGATAGCAGAGAAGAAGCTGGCCGACGAGCATCAGACGGCCTTTCGTTCGAAGCGGCTGGAACGGCTGCTGGCAGGCGAAGGGCAAGTGGCGGAACGCGAGGCGGAAGAGCTGCTGCAGTATTACCCAGAGCTGCGGCTTGCTTCAGAGCAGGAAATGCTGGAGCTGTGGCTGGTTACCTCTGAGATGCCCTTGTCGGAGAACGGAGGAGCACAGCCTGGACACGACGAAGCCTGCAAGGCGCTGAAGGGAGCGCTCGGCTGCGTTATCGTCGAATGGAACGGCGGCTGGGTGCTTATTTTCAAAACCGGACAATCCGGCGCGCTGCGGAAAATCGAAGCGACGATGAGAGAAGCGGAGCGCGTGCTGCAGCGTAAGCTGTTCGCTGCGACGGGATTCGGTGTCCGTCGGATCGATGAGCTAAGAAACGCGCTGCGTGCCGCAGAACAGGCCACGGAGTTCCGTTTCTTGGCTGGCGATGCGCGCGTCATCGCCTATGAAGATGTGCATAGGCGGAAAGGAATGCGCACCGTCTGCTCGCAAGAAGAAGAAACGGCGCTAACCGCCGTGCTGCGTTCACGTGATGCGAATCGGTTGGGGGCGTGGATCGAAGACGTGCTGCTGACGGTCAAACGTGACCCGGAAGCGACGCCGGGAACGATGAAAGCCTTCCTGCATTCGTATCTTGTTGCCGGCTACCGCTGGCTGGAGAGGGCTGCGCAATCGGTCGGCCAGAACGGAATCGAGCTGTCCCCGCTTGAAGGGATGGATTACAATCAACTGGGCCGAAAGCCGGGAGAACTTCTGAGCGGGGTTCTGTCATCGATCATGCGCCAGTACGAGCATCTCTCCGGCGACCGCAATTCGGCGATATCTCGTACGACGGCCTATATACGCGAAAATTTGGATAAAAGCTTGACGCTTACGCAGGTAGCGGCGAGCGTTCATATGAATCCGAATTATTTCAGCGAATTATTTAAACGAGAAACGGGGAAAAATTATATCGAGTTCGTCACCGAGGCCCGCATCGAATGGGCTGTCCGGCTGCTAAGAGAAACGCCGGCGAAAGTAAGCGAGATCGCCAAGCGGGTGGGCTACGAGGATATGAAGCATTTTACCCGTTTGTTCAAACGCTACACGGGGGAGACGCCGTCCTTCTTCCGCGAGCGTCATAATGAGGGGAGCAAGCCTTCATCCGGGACCGGGTGAAGGCTTTTTTGCGCAAGCGAGCGAGCAGTGGAGGGAAAGAAAGCGCTTCAATGGGTGAATTTTCACCCCCCTTAATCTGAAATATCGCCCCTACGCCTTCGATTCACCTTTACTTATACTTAACTTAAATTACTGAGGGGGGACTTACTCAATGAAGAAAAGAGCTACATTGGTTGTTACGTTGATCACCCTGTTATCCTTGCTGACGGCCGCTTGCGGCGGCGGCAACAACGCTCCGAAGGAAGGCGGCAACGCTTCCGAGGGCGGTTCCAAAGATAAAGTAAAACTGACGATCTGGCATAACTTCGCAGGCGACGATCTTCGCGCCAAGGCGGTTCGCGGCCTGATCGACGAATACAAATCGACTCATCCGAATGTAGAAGTGGATGCGCAAGCGATCCCGGTTGACGGATATCGTCCTCGTCTGAGCACGGTTGCCGCAGGTAATGAAATGCCGGACGTATTCTTCGTATATGCGGGCAGCCAATCGCAAGAGTTTTTTGACGCGGGTCTGCTCCAGCCGATTACGCCGCTTGCTGAGAAATATCCGGAATGGAAAGACAACTTTATGGACGGCGCTTTCGACCGCTTCACGTTCGAGCCGAATCAAATCTACTCCGCTCCAATCGGACTTTCGGCTACTTCGTTCCTCTACTACAACAAAGATTTGTTCGAGAAGCATAGCGTGAAAGTACCAACGACATGGTCCGAGTTGATGACGGCTGTTAAAACGTTTAACGACAACGGCATTACGCCAATCGCACTCGGCAACAAAGCGCCATGGGTGGCTCAATCGACGATTATTGGATCGCTGGCTGACCGCGTAACGGGAACGGACTGGTTCCTGAAAGCGGTGAAAGGCGACGGCGCATCCTTTACCGATCCGATCTTCCTTGAAGCTTTGGGCAAATTTAAAGAGCTGTCCGACAACAAAGCGTTCCAAGACGGCGCGAACAGCATCGACAACACACAAGCCGAGCAATATTTCATTCAAGGCAACGCGGCAATGATGATCAGCGGCGCGTGGACGCTGACGAACCTGGCGGCATCCGCATCGGAAGAGCAAGTCGCTCCAATCGAAGTAACGACAATTCCGTCTATTGAAGGCGGAGCGGGAGCGGCAGGTACGCTGTCCGGCGGCGCAGGCGGCGGCTTTGCGCTCAGCAAGAAAACGACTGGCGCGGCAAAAGACGCGGCTCTCGACCTGATCTATGCGATCAGCGGTCCAGATGGCCAAAAGAAAATCGCCGAAAGCAACTCCATGGTGATGTACAAAATGGATCTGGCCCAATCCGGCGTCAGCCCGCTTTACCTGAAAGCATTTAACGTAGCGAAAGAAGCAACGATTACGCCGGTATACGACGCTTACCTCTCTGCCGAAGCAGCTGAGTCGATTAACACCGGTTTGCAAGAATTAATGATGGGCGGCAAGGTCGAGGACGTAGCGAAGAAACTGCAAGACGCGCAAGCCCGCTCGACTCAGCAATAAGATCCAGACAACAATCTGTCGCCCGTCGCGTCCCAGCGGCGCCCCGGGCGGCAATCTTTGAAGGAGGCTGACGTCATGCAGTCATCATTGCGTACCCGAAGCTTCGTCACGATGGCGCTGCTTCCAGCAGTTCTAATTTTCATTCTGTTTGCTATCGTTCCGATTATTTGGTCGATGTACTACGGTTTCTTTGATTGGAAAGGGCTTGGCGCAAGCAAGTTTGTTGGTTTTAAAAACTACGAGATCATGCTGCAGGACAAAGTGTTCTGGCACGCTTTGAAAAACAACCTTATTTTGACGGGCTCGGCCATAATCGGCCAAGTGCCGATTGCGCTGCTGCTGGCGCTTGTATTGCTTAAAAACACGTTTTTCAACCGGATTATACGGTCGGCTGTTTTCCTGCCAATGGTATTGTCGACGGTCGTTGTCGGTTTGATCTGGGGTTACATCTACCATCCGCAAATGGGTTTGTTGAATCAAGTACTTGAAATGCTCGGGCTGGATTCATGGACGCGAGCTTGGTTATCTGATGCTAAAGTAAATATGTATGCGATATCCATTCCGATTAACTGGGCAAATATCGGGCCATATCTTGTTATCTTCATTGCGGCTCTTAACAATATTTCGTCAGAAGTAAACGATGCGGCGAAAATCGACGGAGCGATAGGTTGGCGCAAGCTTTATTACGTAACGCTTCCGATCATTTGGGATATGATTGTCGTTGTTATCGTCCTTTGTATTTCAGGAAGCTTGAAAGCATTCGATCATGTCATTGTAATGACCCACGGCGGACCGGCGCATTCAACCGAGCTGCTCGCTACTTACATGTATAACAGCACCTTTAACGTGTACCGTTACGGCTATGGCTCCGCCGTATCCACCATGATCATCCTGATCAGTGCATTGCTGATCAGCTTGAACTACATCGTCACAAAGAGACGGAGCTAGAAAAGGCCGATCAAATGAATCGACCGGCTGGCTACACTGATTAAAGGAGTGAATCTTATGCAGGCGCAAGCTACGACTAAAGTGCAAGCAGCCGCAGGTAAGAGCGTATTGTGGAAAAAGCCGCTGAGCGGCGGCTTCAAGCTGCTGCTGCTTATATACGCAATCATAACGCTTTATCCGCTATATTGGCTCATCATTAGCGCTTTTAAGACAAACCAAGAGTTCTTCAATCGTCCCTATGCCTGGCCGCTGGAATGGCAGTTAGACAACATTATCCGGGCATGGGATCTCGGCAATATGGGCAGGGCGATGGTCAACTCGGTAATCGTAACCTCAATCTCGCTCGTCTTGACTATCGTTCTCGGCACGCTGGCCGCGTACGTGCTGTCCCGGTTTCAATTCAAATTCAGCGGGGTGCTGAAAGGGATGTTTCTGCTCGGCATGCTTATTCCGGTGCACAGCACGCTCGTTCCGTTATTTATCTTCATGAACAAGATCGGCATTCTCGATTCGTACTGGGCGCTTGTCTTCCCTTACACCGCCTTCGAGCTGCCCATTGCGATCTTCCTAGCCATCGCCTATCTCGTCTCCATTCCGAGAGAGGTAGAGGAGGCGGCGATGATCGACGGCAACGGCTGGTGGGGCGTGTTTGGACGCATCATTTTCCCGCTATGCTTGCCGGTAATTTCGACCGTCTCGATCCTCGCATTCCTTCGCTTCTGGAATGACTTCTCGTTCGCTTTGGTTTTCATTAACACGCAGTCGCTGAAGACGCTTCCGCTCAGCTTGTCATTGTTCTCGGACGGCTTCGGAACCGACTATGCACTTACGATGGGCGCGATGCTTATCGCGGTCATCCCGACGATTGTTATCTATTTGATTTTCCAAGAGCAAATTATGAAGGGCATGGTTGCGGGCTCGGTCAAAGGTTAATCCTTTGCCGAGTCTTTTTTCTGTCCAAACGTTGAATCAGAGATTAACGGACAGTTCCTACCTATTATATAGAAGGAGAAGAAACGGGAGGATCTAACTGATGAAAAGAACAGCGATGATTTCGGCGATCAGATCGCCTCAAATATACGGTGGTGAGTGGTGAGCAGAATCCGTTCATTAGAATAAGACGGCTCGTGCAGAGCCGTCTTATTGCTGCGAAAAGAAAAGAAAAGAAATTATAAATCGCAAGATCCGTCAGTACAGATCCCGTCGCCTTTAGCTTCTTCTTTCTGGATCTCAGGGTTGTTGGCTTGTTTTTCTTCATCCCAGATTAAGTGCAACGTTTCGAGAAATGCTTCTTCAGACTGAGCCCCTGGTATTGCATACTTGTTGTTAAACAAGAAGAAGGGCACTCCTGTAACATTCATATTTCTGGCTTTCGCGATATCCGCATGGACCTGATCTTTATAAGCGTTGGATTGGAGCATTTCCGCTGCCTCCCGTTCGTTAAGTCCCACCTCGCCGCTCAAGGAGATAAGTACTTCGCGATCGGCGATATTCATGGAATCCGAAAGGTAAGCGCGCATGAGGCGTTCAGTCATTGCAACTCCCTTGCCCGAATTGGCTGCAAAATGAACCAGGCGATGTCCGTCGAACGTATTTGCGGTAATAACGGATTCAAAATCGATATCGATTCCCGTTTCGCTTTTAGCCCATCTGGCCACTTGTGCTTGCTTATCCTTCAACTGTTTGACGGTCATGCCCTTTTTCGGGGCCGTTTCTTCGGCGCTAATGGCTCTGTTTTCTGCATGAGGGTTGAGCTGGTAGCTGTGATATACAATTTCTACTTTATCGCCCATCGGAAACTGGCTAAGCGCCTGCTCCAATCTTTTTTTACCTATAAAACAAAAGAGACATCCAAAATCCGACCAAATATCAATTTTCATCTTCCATTCCTCCTCAATTATAGACATTTTGTATCCATAATTATAATATAAAAAAATGATCCTTTTTCTTCTACATCGCAATACAGTAAAAGCGGATCTTTAATATCCATAATAAACAATACGCCTTCAATTTGCAATCCCTGTTGGTGTATTCCTGTAGTTGAACAACAGGTGATGACAGAGAGAAAGTGAAAAAAGGCGGTGCCAGAAGAGAAGAATCCCGGCACCGCCCATTTACTATATTTTGAACTTCGCAATAAGCAGCTGCAGATCCTCTGCAAGATGCGACAGCGATTCGGCCGACGCCGAGATTTCCTCCATGGCCGCTAGTTGCTCTTCCGCTGAAGCAGAAACGGTCTGCGTGCCGGCTGCATTTTCCTCGGCCGCGCTGGAAATAAGGGCGATGGAGCTGCTCATCGAATGAGTTCCTTCCTTCACTTGTGAAGCGGAGGTTAGCACTTGGCTTGCCTGCTCCACAACATTGCCGATTTCCCGTTTGATATGCTCGAACAGTTCTCCGGCTGTATTAACGGCTTCCATGCCGGAGCCGACTTCAACCGACGCTTTGGCCATTGTAGCGCTAGCCGAGCGGGTGGTGCCTAGTATGGACTCGATGAGCGAGGAAATCTGCTCTGCGGAGCTTGCCGATTGCTCAGCCAGCTTACGCACTTCATTGGCAACGACCGAGAAGCCGCGTCCGTTCTCGCCGGCTCTTGCCGCCTCAATTGCCGCATTCAAGGCGAGCAGGTTCGTCTGCTGCGCAATGCCGCTGATCACTTCCGTAATCGTACTGATTTCTTGCGAGAACTCGTTCAACTGAGACACTTCCTGTGACAGCTCACGGAAGGTTGTCTCGATCGAGCCCATCTGTCCGATTGCCGATCGCACCGCTTGCTCGCCTTCGGCCGACACCTCGTACGTTTTGACTGCCTGCTCCGATACTTGATCGGCGAGGCTGGCGATTTGCTCGGCCTGCGTCGACATTTCTCCAGCAGTATCTCGGCTGCTGTCGACGGATTTTACCTGGTGCTCCGTGCTTGTCATAATCTGTTCCATCGAGTTCGCGATATGCTCGGTTGCGCTTGAGGTTTGCTTCGCGCTTGCGAACAGCTCCTCGGAGGAGGCCGCTAGATGGAGTGAAGACTGGTTGACCTCGCCAAGCGTACGGCGGAAAGCTTCCATCATTTGATTGAAGCTTGCTCCGGCTCGCGCGATTTCGTCCCTGCCTTTTACCGCTACGGCTTGCTGTAGATTGCCGGTTGAAGCAACGCTGATCGCATCGTTCAATCGCTGTACAGGCCGCGCTAATTGCCGCGAAATGAAGTAGGCGATGACGACGCCGATAATAATGAAGAAAATATTGAGAATGACGGTCGTCTGCATCATTTCCAGAATCGCTTGGGTCAGCTCTTTTTCAGGCGCAGCTAGCATAACGGTCCAATTGTTCATTGTCGTATTGTAATAACCGGTTACCGATACGCCGTCAACCGTAAAATCCATATCGCCCTGGCCGCCGTTCGCCGATTTAGCGAATGCTTCCTCAAGCTCAGGGATACCGTAGTCTTTGACCGACTTGGTCATAATAGTTGTAGAATCGGGGTGGGTAACGGTAATGCCGTTGGCGTCGAACATAAAGCCATAACCCGTCTCGCCGAATTTCTCGCTGTTAACCACTTCAATAAGCTGGTCGATTGCGATGGAGGAGGATAGAAAGCCTTTTGGTTTATTGTCGACAAAAATAGGGGCGCCGATGACGATCGAGACTTGGCCGTCCAGCTTGTCGATAACCGGCTCAGAGACGATGGACCGTCCTTCGGACAAATCTTTCACATAGGGTCTTTCGGATAGGTCGACCCGGGTTCCGGTCGAAGTTAATGTGTTTTTTCCGGTAAGATCAGGGGAATAAACAAGGGATTTTAATTCCGGGGTTTGCGCGAGCGCGCCTTGAATGAAACCGAGCATTTGTTTGTCGTCGCCGTAAATAAGGCTGCCCGTCTTGGCGAAGGTTTCTAGAATCGCGGTTTTTTGCTGAAGATAACCGTCGATTTTTTCGACAATAACATTCGAGCGAAGTGCAATCTCTTTGTCGATTTGCTTGCCCATCAGCGTGGATGTAGACCAGTAGCTCAGAGCCGCTACCGTAACAAGCGAGATGACTAGCATAAGAGTTACAAGCGTAATAATTTTCGTTTTAATGCTTTTCATAGGTCCTCCTGATGTCTAAATGAGATGTGTCCTAGACATATATCGGTATGATAGTCCTAATCTTGAAGATCTAATTTTGCGAATTTTTGTGCAAAGAATTTGTAAAACCAAAGCGCGCAAAAGGTTGATCGGAGGAGGGGGATTGCGTTATAATTTCATTAATTAATTAGTAATTTAGTAAATTAGTAAATGAAGGGGAGATTCGATAATGGATAAAAGCAAGCGCAAAGAACTGCTCGAAGCGTTCAAGGAAGTGAAAACCTACATGGGAGTCATTCAAATTAAGAATACGGAGAACGGCAAAATATTCATCGACGCCTACCCGAATTTGAAAAACAAATGGATGACAATCAAGATGCAACTGGACATGGGGAGATTCGCCAACCTTGAATTGCAAAAGGATTGGAAGGAGATCGGGGAGAGTGCGTTCTCGTACGAGGTGCTGGAGCAAAAAGATACGAAAGATATGACGGATGTGAAGTGGGAGATGAAACAGCTGGAGAAGCCCTGGCTGGAGAAGCTTCAGCCGTACGGGGAACGAGGCTATAACAAGCCGCCCAAAAATCTTTAATCCGAAAAAAAGAAAGCGACCGCCTCGTTCAAGCATGAGGGGGCGGCCGCTTTTTCTAGTCTATAGAATAGCAGCCCTTCCGTCCAATTCTGGACCGAAGGGCTGCTGTCGTCTATATGAAATTAGCTGAGGGTACCTAACGCAGCAGGCGTAAACGGTACGAGTTCGTCGAAACGCTCATCGCGGATTTTGGCTGCCCAGGCAGGATCGACAAGCAAAGCTCTGCCGACGGCGACCAGATCGAATTGTCCTTGCTCCAGCCGATCGGTCAATTCATCGATATCTTTCGTTTCGGCGCTATTGCCCATGAAGGCGTTAATAAAGTCGTTGTCTAGGCCGACGGAGCCGACTGTAATTGTCGGTTTGCCAGACAGCTTTTTCACCCAGCCTGCCAAGTTCAGATCGGAGCCTTCAAATTCCGGCAGCCAGAAACGGCGGGTCGAGCAGTGGAAAATATCGACGCCTGCCTCAACGAGCGGCTGTAGAATTTGATTCAGCTGATCGGGATCGGTCGCAAGTTTGGCATCGTAGAAGCCCGATTTCCATTGGGAAATACGGAACACGATTGGAAAATCGGGACCGACCGCTTCACGGCAAGCGCGTACGATCTCTGCGGCAAAACGGGTGCGTTTTACAGGATCGCCGCCGTATTCATCCGTACGTTGGTTCGTTTGCTCCCACAAAAATTGGTCAATCAAATAGCCGTGAGCGCCATGCAGCTCGATGCCGTCGAAGCCGATGCGCTTCGCGTCGGCGGCCGCTTGGGCGAAAGCTTTCACGATCGATTGAATTTCTTCGACAGTCAACGGTTCGCTGACCTTCTCGCCTCCGATGCTCAGTCCGGAAGGACCGGCAGACGGGGCTTCGGGATGAGGACCTTGGCCTTGTTCGCGCAGTGTGCCTTGATGCCACAGCTGCGGAATAATTTTACCGCCGGCTTCGTGGACTTCCTTCACGACTTGCGCCCAGCCTTCCAGCGCCTTCTCGTCGTGGAAGTTCGGAATATTAACGTCTCCCGAAGCGGCCGGATGATTGATCGTCGTGCCTTCTGTTACGATAAGCCCGACTCCGTTCTCCGCGCGTCTTCTGTAATAACCTGCTACGTTGGCGCCCGGAACGCCGTTCGGCGATTGAGAGCGAGTCATAGGGGCCATGACAATTCGGTTCGTTAACGACAACGGCCCTTCTTGATAGGGCTTAAACAAGGCTTGAAGCGATGAACGGCTTGTAGGCATAGTATTCTCTCCTTCTATCTCTAAACTTTAATATATATATCTATAAAAATAGATATATTCGCGCATAAAAAGAGGTCCCGACTGCCACTATAGCTGTTTAAGAAAGGACTCCTTGAATGCGTTGATGCTTTCTTCATTGCGCCGATAGTACGTAAATTGACAGTGGCGCTTGGATTCCAATAAACCGGATTTCTGCATCTTCACCAAATAGCCGGAAATGACCGACTGCGCGAGCCCCGATTTCTCGGCAATTGCGCCGACGCAAACTCCGCCTTCGAAGTCGCAGCCTTGATGCATATAGGCCATGGCGCCGAAATGTTTATCGGGCTCCTTTAGCCATTCCAGTATTCGGAACCTTGTCTCGTTGGACAACGCTTTGATCACAGTTAAAGTATCCATGCGTTTATTATAGCTGTTTGTCTCGAAATGTACACCCATAAATTTTAGTCGGCTCCCGCGCTGCAACCGGCGTTTTATTAGACCGCAAGCCATGGTATAATATAGGAGGGGGAGCTGATTCAAGGTTGTATACGACGCGTTTTGTTTTGCCCGACGTTTTGTATCACGGAACGACCTTGGGCGCGGTTTTGGATCCCGATGGATTTAGAAAGCAGTTGATTAACGAATCGTTTATGGCAAGCAACGTCCGATGCAATAATCGTGATTTCGGAACGGGCTTGTATACGACGATTGATTTCAGGCAAGCGGCGGACTGGGCTCGCAAGAGCTATGTCGCGGCCTGGCGAGCAGGCATTGCATTGCCTGCGGAACGGATGCCGGTCGTTATGCGATTGAAATATTCTCCTCCTGAGGAGACACAGCAATCCGAACCGGTCCGCGTACTCGATTTCCGCGGCGAGTGTGCTGAATGGTCCGATTTTATTTTGACCCACCGCTACGGGAGCCGACTGCACGACTGTCAATGCCGTTCCTTGTTCGGTTCTGAGCATCCCCAGATCGTATGCGGGCCAATGGCTGACAACGATACGGGGAAAGTGATCGCAGCTTTCAAGGCAAGCGGCAAGGATTACGGCGCCGATGCCGATCGGCGATGGTTCCGCGACCAGATTACGCAGGCCGAAGACGGTTTTCGCCGGACGGGATTGGAATTGGGCGACCAAATTGCATGGTTTGGGAAAGCGATGAATGATTTTTTAACATATGATGGGTATTATAGATTTAATGAGCAACGCTTTTTAGGCGATCGAATAGACGAACGGAATTACAGAGAGGAGTGGGATTATGATGACGAATGAGCCGATGGAGGACATCTATAACGGTGCTGTGCTGGAGGAGCTTCGCAGAAGGGCGGGGAGCCTGGAGCAGGCCGATCAAATTTTTCATCAATTAGGACGCCCGCTCCTCGACACATGGGGCTACGAGCTGAACCCGGAAGCGCTGGCGGATGAGATGCTGAAGCTGTGGACGCCTACGAATACGAAGAACAACAAGTTGATTAAAGGCCATTTCCGAAGCCGGCCGGCCAGCAAGTCGGGGCTGAAGACGCGTTATGCGAACACGAAGCCGGCGAAGAATGGCGGAGACCGCCCGAGCGAGCGGTTGAAGAAGAAGGGTTAATAACAGCATCATGAAGGACTAGGAGATCGATATCCTAGTTCTTTTTTTGTTTTTAAAAGGGGGATCTGGGGATGAGAATGTGGTTAATTCTATTGGCCGTTTTGTTATGGACAACGGGGTGTTCAAAGGCGGATAAAGAGATCGATTCTTATGCAGGCAGAGGTCAGCATTGGGATGCGTATGTGGAAAAATCGACCTTAGAAAGAAACGGGGAGCGATTGTTTCATATTCGCTACGAGTACAAAGGCTCCGAGGAGGAGCTGCGCAGCATTTCGCATATTGTGTTTGCGCAAGGTACTTCTTTAGATTCACAAGCTGTTACGGTTTTTGACAACGCCGGCAAAGCGGAACGAGCAATTGATGGGAACAATGAAGAAGAAGAGCTGAATGAGTTTGGTGTTATGTTAGTCGACTTTAAGCATAAAACAGATCCTATTTTTAACGTTCCCTATAAATTCAATCATAAGGACAAAGGACTCGACACATTCAAGGCAATAGAAAGCGATCGCTTAAACGTACAAATCGTATGGGAAGATGACCGCGGCCAATATAAAGAGTCGTTTGATATAAAAGCGGAGTGAGAAGCATTGCAAGCCTATGTTCGGGTTCATACGACGTTCTCGCTCATTGCCAAATGGAATCGGCTGTTCGATTTGGACGACCTTCTGGTCGTGTTCGTCATTACTACGGACGGCCTAATCGGGAATAACGGCCAAAACGGCCGCTAAAGAGTGCGCAGCTCTGCAAAAGCGAGCTGCAACGGCAAAAATGGCCGTTAAAGTCGCAGGAGCATCGTACAAGGCGATCAAAAGAGCGGTTCGCAAGGAAATAGCGGCCAAAACGGCCGCTAAAGAGTGCGTAGCTCTGCAAAAGCGACCTGCAACGGCCAAAATGGCCGTTAAAGTCGCAGAAGCATCGTACAAGGCGATCAAAAGAGCGGCTCGCACGGAAATAGCGGCCAAAACGGCCGCTAAAGAGGGCGTAGCTCTGCAAAAGCGACCTGCAACGGCCGAAATGGCCGTTAAAGTCGAAGAAGCACCGTACAAGGCGATCAAAAGAGCGGCTCGCACGGAAATAGCGGCCAAAACGGCCGCTAAAGAGGGCGCGCCTCTGCAAAAGCGAGCTGCAACGGCCAAAATGGCCGTTAAACTCGAAGGAGCAGGGCATAAGGCGATCAAATAAGCGGTTCGAACGGAAATAGCGGCCGAAACGGCCGCTAAAGAGGGCGTAGCTCTGTAAAAGCGTGCTGCAACGGCCAAAATGGCCGTTAAAGTCGCAGGAGCAAGGTATGAGGCGATCAAAAGAGCGGTTCGCACGGAAATAGCGGCCAAAACGGCCGCTAAAGAGGGCGTAGCACTGCAAAAGCTAGCTGCAACGGCCAAAATGGCCGTTAAAGTCGCAGGAGCAAGGTATAAGGCGATCAAAAGAGCGGTTGGCATGTGAAATAACGGCCGAAACGGCCGCTAAAGAGGGCGCAGCTCTGCAAAAGCGAGCTGCAACGGCCAAAATGGCCGTTAAAACAAAACTACAACACGCCCCTTTACTGCGTAACAATGTTATGTTACATTAAACGCAGAGAGGGGCGTTCGCATGGAAGAAGAATTGATCTCCAAGAAGGAACTGCTCGATTTAACCGGTATTTCGTACGGTCAGCTGTACCGTTGGAAGCGGAAAAATCTCGTTCCAGAAGAATGGTTTATCCGAAAGTCCGCGTTTACAGGACAAGAAACGTTTTTCCCGAAGCAGCGGATGCTGGCGAGAATCGATAAAATTTTGAATATGAAGGACGGCTTGTCGCTGGATGAGCTAGCCGATATTTTTTCGCCGAGTCCCGCACAAATGTCGATACCGGCCGTTCAGTTAATCGAACAGAACATTGTTTCGAAGTCGACTGCTGACTATGCGAGACCCTATATTGGATCGGCGGATATATACACGTTCGAGCAAACGTTATTTCTTTATCTGCTCGATTGCGCGCTGCAGACTGGTCAAATGAGCTTGGATGAAGGGCAGGCGCTGCTGTCGACACTGGCGGAGCACTATGCGAGGTTCGAAGGCCGAAATTGCGATTTGATCTTTATTCGCAAAATGGGCTTATCGGTTTTTCTGCTTGTCACAGCAGGCACAGACATTTTCACCGAGAGCGGTTCGAAGCTCGTATTCCGGCAAAATGTCGCCAAACATGTGGAAGAATTAAAGCTGAAGCTGTCGGCCGGATAAGAAGCAAGGATCGAGAAAAAGCATGGATCGATAAGAAGCAAGGATCGAGAAAAAGCAAGGATCGAGAAGAAGCAAGGATCGAGATGAAGCAGCCGGCGCATGACCGCGCGCACGCTCAACAAGACGTGCGAGGGCAGACGGCACACGGTGAAGGAGGGTCGAAATGGAAAACAAGGAGCAGGCGAAGAAACGCGATTTGACGATATCGGGTATTGCCAGCACAAGAGGGGGCAGCTTCAACCGCGTCAAAATCGATGGTATCGGCCGGGTCGAAGGCGACATCGAATGCAGCGCTTTTTCGTCCAATGGCAAAATGACTGTTAACGGCAGCGTCAGAACGAAAATCACCGATATGAACGGGATTGGGTCGCTCAAGGGCGGCCTATATACGGAGAAGCTTGATATAAACGGCAAAGTGAACGTGGGAGGCGACTTGGTCAGCGAAGAACTGCATTTGAGCGGAATGTTGACGGTGCAAGGAGATTGCGAGGCGGAAAGCTTTCAAGCCGAAGGACGGCTGGCATTCGGCAGCCTGAACGCGGGCCATATTTCTATTAAGCTTCAAGGACCAAGCCGCATTAACGAAATCGGGGGCGAAACGATTCAAATTCGCAAACATAGCGGCAAATTCGCCAAGTTATTAAAGGCGCTTCCGCTGCCTGCAGTCAATCGGCTAACCGCCGGGGTGATCGAGGGAGACGAAATCTACCTTGAAAATACGAAGGCCGATATCGTTCGCGGCAGCCAGGTAACGATTGGAGAGGGCTGCGAAATCGGCCGGGTCGAGTATAAAACAAATTGCCATCAGCATAAGGATGCCATTGTCGGGAATCGCGAACAGCTATAACGAGATAGAAAGGAGGGCTGCGTCATGAACAACATAATAGACGGAAGCGAGAGCCGCATTCTTGCAGGTGAAAATCTGACGATAACCGGCAGTTCAGGGGCTTCCGGCGGCGAATACGACCGTGTAAAAATCGTCGGAGAAAGCGAGATCGATGGAGATATCGCATGCAACAGACTAAAGTGTACCGGAACGATGACGTTGAACGGCCGCTTGCGGGCGAAGGATATCCGCGTTACTGGTACAGCGGAAGTGTCGGATCACACGCAAGCGGATACGGTTCATGTGTCCGGTACGCTGGCCGTTGCCGGAGATGCGAGACTGAGCCAGCTGCGCTGCCAAGGAGCGGTCGAGGTGAAGGGACGCTTGAGCGGCGAAAGCTTGAGCGTTACCGGACAGCTTCTTGCCGGCGGCGGCTGCGAAGCGGAGTCCGTCACGATACGGGGAATGTTCGAGATCGGCGGACTGTTGAACGCCGGACGGCTGGATGTGAAGCTTTATCAAAACAGCAGCGCCCGGGAGATCGGCGGCGGAAATATCCGGATCAAGAAGGCGAGCCTGCTTAATCCGGTTCATTTATTTTTCTTCAGACCCGACCGCGATGCTGTTCTGACCGTTTCGGCGATTGAAGGTGACGAAATTTACTTGGAGCATACGAAGGCCGAGGTTGTCCGCGGCAACCAAGTGACAATCGGTCCCGGCTGCGAGATTGGGCTTGTCGAGTATAAAACCCGCCTGCAATGCTCTGGTAGCGCCAAAGTAGCCGAGCGCAGGCAAATCTAGCAAATCTAACGATCGTTTCTTCCCTGTCCTGCGCGACGGGGATTTTTTTTATGCGGATGCAAGAGGATTGGCCGACAGATAAGCCCTCATTATGGTACAGTGAGAAGAACTTTACAGAATAGGGGGTCGTATTATCCTATTAGCGATTATTTTTTCCGTTTCCGCCCTTATCTGCTTTACAGCTGTGATGGCTACATTCGGAGCGTCTTCGAAATATAAAGAAGGCTTGCTCTTTGCCATTTCTTTGCCGGAGCATGCGATTGAGCATGAGCAGATTGAGAAGATTCAGGCAGCGTTTCACAGGCGCTCGAAGCCATTTTATGTATGGATGCCTATCGCCTTTATTCCCATATTCCTTCTATACAAGTTCGGCGCAGCTCAAACGTTCTATTTCTTTGTTTGGACAGGCGTTTTAATATTTACCTCGGCCGTTCCGTTTCGAAAAGCGTTTCGGGAAACGTTGGCGTTGAAGCGTGAACAAGGATGGGTTTATGGCATGAAAAACGGCCGCTCGATGGATGAAGAGGACGAGTATTGGGCGAATGGCTTTACCTACCATAATCCTAATGACAAACGAATGATGGTGGATAAACGTGTCGGCATCGGCCAGGCGGTGAACACCGGCACCAAAGCCGGCAAATCGCTGCTATGGGCTCCTATCGCTTTCTCCATCGTGTTAATATTGGGCGTCTCGATCATGATGCTCCGCTCGGAGTTGAAGCCTCCTACACTATTAGTGACGGATAACGACCGAATCGAAATCAATTATCCGATGTATTCCTTTGGCTTCAATGCCGCCGATATTGAGGAAATCGTATTGACGGAGAACGTCCCGTCCGGCGTCAAGTCGAACGGCGCAGCGACCAACAAGTATGCGCGAGGTCATTTTCGCTTGAAAGAAATCGGCAAATCGAGGCTGTACGTCCATAAGAATCACCCTCCTTATATTCGAATAAAGCTGCCGGACGTATACGTTTTTTATAACGAACAGGACCCTGAGCAGACCAAGCAATGGTATTCGCTTATAAAAGAGCGGAGCGAGGCCAGTCGATGACATGTGTCCCCTGATGCGATCATATGGTTTATAAACCGATAGTCAGGGGGCGTTCAACGCATGAAAGACGGATTTCGCACCGCCGTTCAGTATATTAAGCCGCAAGGGCCGCTTAACTTGTTCGCAAGGCTGATCAGTCCGAATCCGAGAACGCCTTACGTGCCGGAGTCGAAATATCCGTCTATTGATCCCACGGCCTTCATCGGGCCGTTTGCCAGCGTCATCGGCGATGTTACGATCGGAGCCAATGTATTTGTCGCACCGACCGCGAGCATTAGAGCGGACGAAGGGACGCCGTTCTGGATCGGCAGCCGTACGAACATTCAGGACGGCGTCATTTTACATGGCTTGGAAGAAGAGTATGTAACGGTGAACGGGAAGCGCTACTCGATATATATAAGCGGGCAAGTCACTTGCGGTCATGGTGCGATCGTGCACGGACCGTGCTTTTTAGGGGAAAAGGTGTTCGTCGGATTTCAATCGCTCGTGTTCGGAGCGGAGGTAGGGGAAGGTTCGTTTATATCGAACCATGCCGTCGTTACCGGAGGAGTGCGGCTTGCGAGCAACCGTTTCGTTCCGCCCGGGGCGGTTATCGACTCTCAACAGAAGGCAGATCGGCTGCCTGAAACCCCGATCGACAAGAAGCGGTTTGCGAAAGAAGTGCAGCGGGTCAATCAAGCTTTTCCGGCCAGCTACCACAGCCTTTTCGGCGATCAGCGATGCTCTTGCGGCCTTGCGATGGGCAGAGAACCTTAACCGAACGGAGCGGCTATAGCGGGATTCTATTGTCAGCGCCCCGGATATAATTCAAACAATATGCGGAAAACCAACTGCGACTTCATGTAGAGCAGTTGGTTTTCTTTTTTTGTCGCAAGCATTAAACACGCCATGTACACCTGGAGTACACAACAAGCCTCTACACTTAGAGTATCAAAACAACAACAAACAACTAGGAGGCAACAACATGAAAAAAATCGCATTGATCCTGGGCTTATCAGTAGCTGTCACAGCATTTTCCGGACAGGTAATGGGGAATACTCACAGCAATACGCTTCCCACTGCAGCCGCCGCCGCCGCTGCCGCCGTTAGCAATAATCCTTACTACGTTGCAGGCATTGATAGTTCGGAAGAGTTCACAACTTACTTTTCCAAGCTGCAGCAGGCCGTTAAAGATGGAGATTCCAAATCTGTGGCTGATCTGATCTCCTACCCGCTTAGGGTGAACAAATCCGGTAAAAGCTTCATGATTCATTCGAAAGAACAATTCGTGCAGAAATATAATCGCATTATCACAACGGAAGTCAAAGAGAAACTGCTGGCGCAAAAGGCGGACAACGTGTTCGTCAATTGGAAAGGCATTATGGTCGGCGACGGGGAGCTTTGGATCGGCAAGATCGACAATAAGCTGGGCGTTATCGCAGTCAATCTGATCGACAATCCCTATGCAGCGGCCGGCATTACTAACCCAACGGCGTTCAATCATTTTTTGAGCAAGCTGCAGAAGGATGTTGCCGCGGGCAATAAAGCTGAAGTGGCTGACAGCATAGCCTATCCGCTGCGTGTGAACCATAACGGAAAGAGTCTTGAAATCAAGACGAAAAAACAGTTTATCGCTAATTACGACAGTATCATGACTGCTGCTGTTAAGAAGAAGCTGCTGGCGCAAAAGGCGGATAAAGTGACGGTAAGCTGGAAGGGAGTCATGGTTGGCGGAGGGGAGCTTTGGATCGGGCAATTCGGGGAGCGTATAGGCGTGTTCGCCGTGAACCGATAAGCTAAACCTTTGACAAAGTCTTCACGTCTTTAAGTTAAATGAACGAAAGACTTGTAGACTGATGCGGAGTGTTAGGACATGAACAGAAACATTTTACTGGTTGAAGATGATCTTCTGATGCGGGAGTTCATAACGGATTATTTTAAAAAAGAACAATGGGCAGTTCATGAAGCAGACAACGGCAAGCAAGCGCTGGAGCTGTTCGAGCATATCCCATTCGATTTGGTGGTGCTGGACATTATGATGCCCGAAGTGGACGGCTGGTCCGTGTGCAGGCGAATTCGGAAAAGCTCCGATGTCCCCATCATCATCATTACGGCCCGGACGGAGGATGACGATCAACTGATGGGATTTGAGCTGGGCGCAGACGAATATGTGACCAAGCCATTCAGTCCGAAGGTATTGGTCGCCCGTGCTACTGCGCTGTTGAAGCGGACAGAGGGAACGCTCGGTCGGGAAGGCGATACGGTGACCTACGGAAGCTTGAGCGTGAATAAAAGAGCCCATACGGTCAGCGTTGGCGGAGAGCCCGTTATTTTATCGCCAAAAGAATACGATCTGCTGCTCGTTATGATCAAGCATTACGGGACGGTGCTGTCACGCGACTATATATTGAATGCGGTATGGGGCATTGATTATTTTGGAGATCCGCGGGCGGTTGATACTCATATTAAAAAACTGCGGGCCAAGCTCGGCGCGGAAGAACGATTGATCAAAACCGTCATCCGTTCCGGCTATAAGTTTGAGCGTGAGCCATGAAGAGACATAGTGTCGTTTTCAAGCTGTTTCTAGTCACCTCGATCCTGATTGTCGTCTTATTTGCGGTTGTAATGGTCATGGGAGGCTTGTTTTTTGACCGCTATTATCGGATTGCGAAGTCAGACCGTCTGGAGCAGAGCGTTCAGGAATTGGCGGATCAGTATAAGTCTGTTCTATCCGATGAGCACAAGACGGCAACCCTTGTAGGGACATTTATGAACAAAAATGACGCCAGCTTGGCTATTTTCAACCGCGAGTTTGAGCGAATAAGTATTGAGCCTTATTTTATTCAGCTTCAGAGCCATTCCAAAACGGTGAAAATCCTCCTCTCATCGGAAGGTACCATGCTAGGCGATGTCCCTGCTGTCCTAAGGACAGGGGATAAGCTAGTCGTAGACGGCTTTTTTATGGATGAAAAGGATACGATTATGCAGCCCGCCAAGCTGCAACCCACCACCGCCGAGCCTGAGGAAGGACTGACTCGTGTATCTGGCATCATTTCCGATCTGCTGCTGCCGGAGAACCGTTCGTTCAATCCATACTATCAGGATTCGCAGCTTCAGCGCGCCTTTAACAGTTGGTATCAGCGAATGGCTGAGGGAGAGGTGAGTCTGCAAAAGGGCGAGCCGCTTTCCGGCGAATGGACAGACGAGTGGAGCGGCATCCGCTACGCGGTCACGGCAGTTTTCCTTCCGGAAGCCGGAAAGAACGGACGTTATGTATACGCCATGACTTCCCTCCAACCGGTAGGCGAGGCCGTTCATATGCTGTCGCAGTATTTCATTTATTTGGCTCCTGCCATCCTCGTGCTGGTGACTTTGCTATCCTTGCTGTATTCGCGGATCGTATCTGCGCCGCTGGTTAAACTCAGCCAAACGGCGAAACGAATGGCCGAACTGGACTTCCGTCAACATACACTGCTGCAATCGAAGGATGAGTTCGGCGATCTATCGCGGAGTCTGCATATGCTGTCTGAGAATCTAAATGCCACGTTGAATCAGTTAACGCAAGCTAATGAGGAATTACAAGAAGAGATGGTGAGAAAAGAGCGTTCGGAGCAGCTTCGCAAGGAACTGATCGCCAATATTTCGCATGAGCTGAAGACGCCTCTCGGTATAGTAAAAGGGTTTGCCGAAGGCCTTCAGGACGATGTCGCCAGAGACAAAAGAGAACGGTACCTTCAGCACATCGTCAACGAAACCGATCGGATGAATGCGCTGATCATGGACATGCTGGAGCTGTCCAAATTCGAGGCGAAGGCGATTCGGCTGCAGCTCGAAGTCATCATGCCGGGACGGCTGGTACGGAATGTCGCCGCCACGTTCGATCAGGAGCTGCACAGCAAGGGGCTGCGTATACACATCCGAGAGCAGGAGGAGTGGTTGGCAAAAGCGGACCCTCGGCGCATGGAGCAGGTGATGATCAATTTCCTCAGCAATGCAGTCAGGCATGCCGCGGAGGATAGTACGATTTATATAGATATAGCACAATCGTCTCCGGGCATCATTACCATCGGCATTGAAAATGAAGGTCCGTCCCTTGCTGCAGACGATTTAAGCCGCATCTGGGATCAATTCTATCGCGTCGAGCGTTCCCGCGACCGGAAAACTGGCGGAACAGGACTTGGACTGGCGATTGTGAAGAACATTCTCGATTTGCACGGAAGCCGGTACAGCGCAGCAAATACAGAAAAAGGCGTTGCGTTTTACTTTACTCTGGAACAGGCGTCACCCACGATTTTAACGGAAGAAAGTTGAGGCTATTATCATATGAAGAAATTAACAACATTAAGTATATCGGCGGCACTCGCGGCCCTGCTTCTGCTCAGTGCCTGCGGAGCTAACGGGGAACAAGGGGCGACAGCGCCTTCTCCATCCTCATCGCCTTCAGCGACCAATCCGGCGCAGCAAGAGACAAATGATAATCAACAAACAGACGGAGAGATTTTGATCCTCATTGATCAATCGCCAAAACCAAGCGAGGGCAACAGCTTTGATTTTACGGTTAAGAAGCGGCCGGAAGGCTACATCCTTAGTGAAATGCAGTGGAAATCCGATAAGCACGAAATTGGGAACACTCTGGAGGAAGCTATTGCGAATGGAGGAAGCGGGGAGGACGGTTTCTATATCAGCGGTAATGGACAATTTATGGGCTTTATTTATCCAAGCGACCTGAAAGGGGAGCAAGGAAAGGTTTCTTTCACATTCAGCGACGATCAGGGCCAGAAAATGTCGTGGGAAAAGGAAATTACATTGAAATGAGTTAAACAAGAACCGCTGTACTTCCTTATGAGCTCGCAGCAAGCAAGCTGCTGGTCAATAGAGCGGCTGCCACGACTAAAGTCCAGTACACCGCCCCTCTCAGGTCCGTATCGGATAAAATGGAAAAATATTATAATCAAGATATAGCTGAAGAGAGAAAAGGATGAGGAGTAGGGGAGGAACATTCGTCTTATTCGGTGTCGCCTCCGCTCGATAGAAATCGTATTCGTTTGCTTGCTATTCAGCGGGCCGCGAATAGAGGAGGGGCACATGGAACGGAAATCTTATCAGTACTATGCAATATTTAATTTTGCTGATGACGGAATAAACGTAACTTTTCCAGACTTGCCAGGGTGTATTACATGCGGATATCCAGCAGACGAAGGAATTGAAATAGCGAAAGAAGCACTCATGCTTTACTTGGAAGATATGCCGGGAGAAAATATCCCGCAAGCAACACAAGTAGATCCCTCGATCTTAAAGCCTTTGGAGGAAATGCATCTGATAGAGCTGCAGCTGTAGAAAGGCAGACGTGATGGGAGTTACTTGGTGGATAACTAAAGCACTGCAATTATAAGGCGGGATGCCTTAATTGCGGTGCTTTTTTATTGAAAGCGGGATGCTATAATAGGTTTAAATTGGAAATTTATTTTCTGGCATTTAGATTATAACTTAGGGGACGGAAAAAGTAACTTTTGAAAAATTAAAAAATAATACTCAGAGATGCAAAGTTATAGAAGCGTATAATCCAGGAGTGAGAGTAGCGAACGTAAATAGACGAAAAATATTTAGGTAGGTGTACTAGTGTCAGTCACAATCAGCATAAATAAACATAATGAACTCATTAACACTATGAAATTGCTTGAAACACAGGTTGAAGAAATGTTAAAAATATCATCGGATTCTCTGCTGGTTTGGCACAAAAACGAAGTAAATGACTGGTTGGATTTTCTGATGAATCATACGGATGTCGAAGTACTGCAATCACTTGAGAAAGAAATAAACAATAGATATATCTATAAGTATAATGTGAGAATTGAGCCACACAATCTTGATAATGAACGACTCGAAACATTTGAAAAACTAATTCAGCAATTTCATACTATGCTTCATTGAAATTATGTAGTTAACAGACCCTTTAGCCTATAAAAATGGCGATAGTCGGTGGAGCAATTACTACAGTCAGGTGCATTCGCAGGAATAGAAATTGGCGTAGGTGGATATTTGGAGACCGCTTTAACTGTCTGCGTAGCAAGTGGAACTGCCGGAGTTTAGCAAGCGCGTCACTTACGTATGGAGTTGGAGCCATAGGCAGTGGAATAGAATCAGCATCTAAGGACTGTCTAATATCAGGCATTCGTTCAGAGGGTAAGTCTACGGTGGCGAGAAAACTTGAACCAAATGAATATGTAGTATTGAGAGGTAGTGAAAGGAAGACCTGTCAGCTCAGCAATTAATGATGTCAAGAAGCAAGACAGGCTGATATTTGTACAAGAGCCGGAAGTTAGTAGTCAAAGGGATAATGGTAGAATCATATTGTTGAACCTGGTGGAAGCCAAGTTGTAACTTCATTTAAAAACCCAAGTAAAAATACTGATATGCGGATTCAAGATGGAAGATGGAGGAGGAGACCTTCAGAAGCCGAACTTCAACAATTTAAAGAGATATTTTCTGATTATGTGAGGTGGTAAAATGGAATTAATAAAACAAGAGGATATAGCGAGCGTCTCTTTGTTTGATTTAAGATTATCTGAAGGCGAATTGATGGTTTATGAAAGTTGCATTGAATATGTTCTAAACAATTGCAATGAAAATGATTTGTACGACCTTACTGGTTGTGAAAACCGTGAAGAACTTACTACTTATCAAATTGACCTAAAGAATTTGATAAAATCGTTAGTAAACAAAAATTATCTTCTCGAGAAATATAAAGAATAATCTTTTATTACATTGATTGGATTCATTCCTTTCAAGGTTTTTTTGAGGGGGGGTGACGAATGAACTCATCATCCAACTAATAAATACCCATGTAGAGATTTTGTCATCTTGTTTGTACGCACATCAAATGCTTTAATTTTATAACCTAAATAACGCCATTGCGTTACATTAAACAGGTCAATTATGGTCAGTTACCACCATGATTGACTTTTTTTATTTTCTTCGTTTTCTTGCATTTTTTCATGAGAAGGCTTGTAAACATCATCTATAACATGGTGAAGAATAAGACAGAGTATCGGGCGGAAACTCTAAAGCTGATATAATGGTGACAATTGTTAAATTGGTTATCGCCTTTTTTGTACCCTAGTTTAAGTTTACAACTCAGGGGACGGGTAATGGTGCTAAACTCAGTAGTTCAACTAATCCTAATGATTACCTGAACGCTGCCTTAAAGCGTTAAGAGGTAGATAAAGCATCTAGTAATTTCAAAGAAGAGATATGATTATGAATTTCGGATTCATCCCGCTGATCCTAAATACGGAAAGCAAGGAGATATCTATCGGGTTGCAAGGCGTGAAAAAGCACAGATGCAAATGGACAAGGAAAGGTAAGGAGATATATGGACTTGAATGGTAATTGGCATTCTACAAGTAGCTTAAAACCTCAGAATCCATCCTATAATTCCCAAGCTGCCGCTGGTATTCATATTCAACTTAAGTAAAGGGTGATGAAATGGAAATATCGGAGATCACAAAAGTTGTTGAAGATATTAACAAGTTCATTAGAAACCAACCGTGGTTAGACTTTGAAGTATTGCAATACGATAAACAAAAGCTGACCATCATAGGTTGCATCGATATTTCTAATTTGCATGACATCGAGATAGTCTTTGAAGATATCTTCTTTGTATCTTTGCCAATTGAGTGGAAGACGGATACATCAAGACCAGTGCTTTCTGTCTTAGAAAGGGAAAAGGCAATAATACTGAACAAGAAATTTAAGGTGGAACAAGGGCATAGTATTTTTGCTTTTGCCCCCGAAGATTATCCCGATGATTTTGGGTGTTATGTTTCTGCAAAAAAAATAGCATTTAAACTGATTTCTGAAAAATAA
Organism: Paenibacillus sp. NPDC058071; assembly: GCF_042885235.1. Classification (NCBI taxonomy): domain Bacteria; kingdom Bacillati; phylum Bacillota; class Bacilli; order Caryophanales; family Paenibacillaceae; genus Paenibacillus; species Paenibacillus sp. NPDC058071. Next base: position 70,297 of record NZ_JBHVSK010000008.1, on the reverse strand, counting down.
ATCGTGGTTCTACCTTGATTAGCTTCAATCTTCCGCATGGCAAAGAGATGAGACGAGTGACTGGGGCTGGTGCATATGGTAATCATTTATCGGATGACATCAGCACACTGCTTGAGAAAGTCAATAATACCTATGATGGGTTTAACCGTCTAAAGCTTGCTGAACGAGTAAAAGATGGTGAACGCTCGTCTGTCGAATACATGTATGACGGTGATGGTCTTCGTACGAAGAGGACTGTTGCGAGCTCAACGAACGGATATGTAGAAAGCGTTACGAACTATACTTATGATAGACAACATGTCATTCTGGAAAAAGACGCATCTGGAAGGACCGCCGTTCGATATGTGCGAGGTATAAATTATATAGCTTGAATCGACCATGCCGATCACTGGAGCTATTACCTATTCAATGGTCATGGTGATGTTGTTCAAACCGTTGACCGTAATGGCAGCATAGAGAACCAGTATGATTATGATGCTTTTGGCAACACAACCCTCTCGGTTGAGCAATATGCAAATGCAATACGATATGCAGGAGAATTTTATGATCAAGAGGTTGGGCTTTACTATCTTCGGGCGAGATACTATGATCCGTACATTAGCAGATTCATAACCGAAGATACGTATCGCGGCGAACAGAAAGATCCTTTATCATTAAATCTGTATACGTATGTGCTTAATAACCCATTAATTCATTGGGATCCGACTGGCAACATTACCTTTAAAAAGGGTAGCTCTGGCGATCAGGTTGTTGCTATTCAAGAGCTGTTGAAATCGGCAGGTTATTATAGTTGGGTTCCGGATGGTAAATTTGGACCTAACACTGAAAGTGCCGTCAGACGGTTCCAGGAGGATAAAAAATTACAGGTTGATGGCATAGTTGGGAATCAAACGCTAGCAACGTTGAATTCAGTTAACAGACCAATGCACGAACAACATTTATACCCTTTAAATAATGCATCAGTGGGCGAGATTAAGACTACCACTCCTGTAATGTCTTCTGGGACATATAAGAGTACTTTAAAAAAAATAGAAAATACAAAGAAAGCAGCGGGTAAAAAAGCAAGAGTAACTTATGAAATTACTGATAATAAAATAAAAATAACAGGTGTTCAAAAAGATACTGATAAAAAAAATGAAGAAAGTAAAAATAAGAATTCGGCGAAGCCGACGGAACCAATGAAACCGACGGAACCAACGAAATCGACGAAACCGACGGTTACCAGTAATCCACTAAAACCAAACTTTCCAGCCCTTACAAAACATATGAAAAGTGTTGTAGTTCATCAGTATAATATTGAGAAAGAGGCAATTAAACACACTTTCTCTTCCCCAGAGAATTTCTTGTCTGATTCAACTTTTGGCTTTTCGGATCCTTTTTATGATTATTATCGTTCAGAGTGGGGAACCAAAGAGAATTGGATAGCTCAAGGTCAAATCGTTGTTAATACTACGTTACTTGTGGCGGGCAGTAGGTCGCCAGGTACTAATGCCATAAAACCTGCCGTCAAGGAAACGGGTAAAGCAGCAATTAGCGGGTCCACGAAGGCTGTGGGTATTACAGTATCGTCTCAACGAGTTGGACAGTGGATGTCAAAAGCCGAGTATGATGGGTTTGTAAAAACAGGAACAATCCCTAGAACAAATGTCCTAACTAAAGGCAAGCAGGGGTTTGAGAAACAAGCTAATAGTGGTGATTACTATGTAGAGTTTGATATTGATTCTTCCTTGCTAATGGAAAAAGATATAGACTTAGGTTGGTCACTAGTGAAGTCTAAAAACCAAACCCAGTTAAAGTTAGCAGAAAAGAGAGGTCAAACTCTCCCTGACCCAACTGGTACTAATATTAAACATGTTGATACGAAACGGTGAAGAAAGGAATGATTAAGTGCTTGATTTAATCAAAACTTTAATAAATGATTACATTTCAGAACTAAATAAAGGAATTGCAATAGAAAGTGAAGTTATTTATGGGGAGAACAAAATTGAGTATGCTTTATCGAATGATGATTATATGGCTTCAATTTCGGTTCTTTCTGATTACACATATGACTTCTTTGTAGTGGAGATTATGAGTGATAGGACATTTATGATTAAAACAAAACAATTTGATAATCTTGATGCGTTAATCACAGAGATTAAATCTAGTATTTTAAGTTTTTCAGAAATAAAATAACAAATTTTAACCTTGATTGGCTTCATGCCCGTCAAGGTTTCTTTTCAGGTGGGGGCTACCCAGTGCCGAATGAATCCATCATTGAACCAATAACACAATTAACCCATGTAATACCCGTATAAAGATTTCTCGAAGTCAATTGTACGCACGACAATGCTTTGCTTTTACACCCTAAATAACGCTATGCCGATACAACGAACAGGTCGATTATGGTCAGTTACCACAATGATTGACCTGTTTTTGTTAGCTTTGTTTTCTGCGGTTTTATTCAAAATCCATGGCAACCGCACAATACCCTGTCACGATATAGACGGTGAGAAGGTAACCTACCGAAAAGTCATCGCAACTAATCGAAGGGGTAGCCCGGCCATTATATTGTCAAGACGAAACGGAACATATCAAAATGGGAAGGCCATGTGTAAAGGCTAGCCACCAACTCCCTCATTCTTATAATATAAGCGGCGAATCTGTCAAAAGTTTTGCCAGTGGGGGAACGCATGAACAATGTACAACTTTCCATCTATAAGATTTCAGCAGAGTATCATAACGTAACGGTGGATTTCTACAACAGAATAGCATTATCTTTTCGAGACTGATTTGATATTAAGCCTGCCATCAAGCATAGAGGGTATGTATATCACTGGCATCTCGTCCTTGACGATGCTTACCTGTACTTACGGTATCAGCCGTGGTGGCAGAAGAAAGCAAGGAAGTACACGCTTCAAATCGAAACGCATCCTGACCATTTGATTAAGTTCCAATGTCTGCTAGATGCCCTTTGTGCTCACACACAGCAGGTTTACTTGTTTCGATGTGAGTTGGCATATGACTTCCCGTATCCGATGAGTAATGTTTTCATTGCTTCCAATACGGGGCGGAACATGAGCATTTATGATGGAAATCGATACTTCGGGCGGAAAGACGAAAGCAAAAATAATATTTTCTGTCAAACCTATGATAAGAAGGCAGAGCGTATGAGCAAGGGGAATATTGTGGAAGCGTGGGAGTTAACAAGAGTGGAACTGGTCTACAGACCTGCTGAGAAGATTCCACTTGAGAACATCATTCAATACCCGCCCAAGTTCAATGACTTCTATACATTAAGCGTCATTAACGACTTGCAAGCTGTTCGGGTGGAGAAACGAGCCTTCGGCACTTGTTAGCCATGACAGACTACAAGCTAGAAACGATGGACGGTATCAGCACCGTTACAGGGCAGAACTCATTGCAGAGATTGGTGATATTAACCGTTTCGCGTGCTTAGCAGGTATCGCTCCGAAGTTTTTCAGTTCGGATGGCAAAGGCAAGCACGAAGCAAGCCGACAAGGCAACCGAGTGTTGAACTGCATCTTCCATAACCTAGCCGTTCAGCAAATCCAAGTCGCTAGGGGAAGCAACAAGAAGCAGTGTAATCCGCTCATGTACGAGTTCTACCAACGGAAGCTAGCAGAAGGCAAGACGAAGAAGCAAGCCCTCTTATGCGTCATGAGAAGGCTTGTGAACATCATCTACAGCATGATGAAGCATAAGACGGTGTATCGGGCGGCGAGTCCTCTAACGAAACGCCAAGCAAGTTGATATAATGGTGACAATTGGTGAAACGGTTGTCGCCTTTTTTGTATTACAACTCAGGGGACGGGTAATGGTGTAAATAGAGTTACTAGACTATTAGACAAAATGCCCGAATTTGACGGTTCTACTAGGGAAAAATTGTTATCTGCTGTTCAAAATGGAGATTTAAGCAATGCAGTAAGTGAACTTTATAGACCAGGTGCAAAAAGATGGCGGAACTGCTTCAATACTAACAAAGGAGTTCTACGAGGGCTCTTCAACCTTCAAAAAGCTCAGGACCAGTTAAGGGGGTTAAATAAGCTAGCGAAATCCGGGAAACTTAGCCTTAATGACTTAGATATACTTGATGCTTTAGCAGATGATTTAGAAAACGCAATAAGACTGTTTAAATAGAGGAGTTGGTAGATATGAGTAAAAAATCGGAAGAATTCTTTAGAATAATGTTAGATTTCTTACCTTCGGCTGAAGATGAATATAGAGAATCAATCGAGTATTACGGTGAGGTGCTAGAAACTATCATAATTGAGAGAGTACTCATGCCGAAAATAATTAAATTATTAAGCGAGGAAAGCAACATCAAATTGCTAGAAAGTATTTTTAAATATTTTGAAGAAGTATCTAATGATGAAGATGCTCACTTAAAGAACATTTTTTTAATTACGGTGTTGGAAATACTCGGAAATGACAGATCGATTCTAGGGACTGCACAGAAATACATGGGAACTAGAACGATACAACTTCAAATAGAAGCTGATAGAGCATTAGGTAGAATCTAGTTAATCGCATCTTTTAGTAGGTGTGGCACGGCAATTAACAATAGGGACGGCTAAATTGAAAATATTTTGATTATTTCAGCAACGAAACGGCATGTTGTTGCGATTGCTACTGTGAAGAAGATAACTCTGGTGATGACCAGTTAACATAACGAATAGGTCATGTAGTAAGGCTAGCCACCCACTCCCTCATTTCTATATAGAAAATCAGTCAAAAAGTTGCCAGTGGGGGACCGCATGAAGAACGTAAAGCTTTCTATTGATAAGATTTCAGCAGAATATCATAGCGTAACGGTGGATTTCTACAACCGAATAGCATTGTCATTTCGGGATTGGTTTGATATTAAGCCAGTAATCCGTCATAAGGGATATGTACACCACTGGAATTGAGGTATGGGGGATGCTTACCTGTACTTGCGGTATCAACCTTGGTATCTGAAAAATCAAGGAAATACATGCTTCAAATCGAAACGCATCCTGACCATTTGATTAAGTTCCAATGTCTGCTAGAAGAGAACGTAATGAACCCAATATACATTAAACAAATGCAAATGGCACTCATATACAATTACCAACTGGAGGTTGCAAATGTTGGACTCTAATAATCTAAGGAATATTTTTATTAACGGATCAAATAACGAAAAATTAGATATTCTAGAATACCTAAAAGATCACTTTGATTCATTCAATAAGAATATAGAATATTTTGATGAGTATAAAAATGTCTTACTAGATTTTTCAATCACTGAGTCTGATAAAGAAGTAAAAATCGAGATTTTTGAAGCATTATCAAAGGCGGCTGTGTTTCAAGACGTAAGTAATATTAACTTCGATAAGTTAATTGAAAACTTGGAAAACACCCCTGAGGAATGCTTAAGCAGGAGCATCGATATATTAAGTTTTACCCATGAAGAAAATTATGTACCAATAATAAAAAGATATCTCAATCATCGGAACCCATACGTTCGCGAATCTGCTGTCTTTGCAGTCAAAGAAATATTGGAGTACGTTGAAAAAAACTCAAGATAGTCTAACTTCTTACCTCCCCAAATCCCGCAAATCAGACCTACCTAACAAGCCCCTCCGAATGTTGGCATTGGGCGAATAGCTGATTCATAGGATATGACGAAAGCTAATTCGATAAAGGATGTGGGCCTTGTGAGGAGGTACCGATGGATTAGGTGGAGAAGGTTCCTCATTCGGCTCGCCGTTCCCGTTGCCATTATCGTTCTGATATGGACCGGAGGACCCAGCGTCTGGGGGATCGCGTTCGGAATAGCCAGCCTGCTGTTCCAGCTGTTGTTCGCGGTCGTTTTTATCATTATTCAGTTTGTGGCGCTGTTCTGGTTTTTGGCGAGGGGACGGACGTATTGGATTTTACCGGGCGAGACCGGCGCAACTTGGGACGATTATCGCGGCAATCCGGAAATTGTCGAGAATGCCAAGCGGATCGTCACTCTGCTTAAGGGCGTTAAGGAGTTTAAAAAGATGGGCGGCGAAGCGATTCGCGGTTTGCTGCTCTGCGGTCCGCCAGGCACGGGTAAGTCGTATTTAGCGCAGGTGATAGCCAACGAGGCGCAGGTTCCATTCGCCTACGCTTCCGCGCCGAGCTTTCAAAACATGTTTTTCGGCATCGGCAACTTGAAGGTGATGCGGATTTACAAGAAGGCGCGCAAGCTGGCGAAGGTATACGGTGCGTGCATCATTTTCATCGACGAGGTCGATGCGATCGGCATGAGCCGGCAGGCTGGAGGGGGCATGGGCGGCGGCGGAATGTTCGGGATGGGAGCGGGCTCGGGGTTGCTCAACGAACTGCTGCTGCAGATGGACCCGCCTAACTTGGACGGCAACTGGCTGGCGAAGCTGCTGCGGTCACTCGGATTGCGGCGCAAAAAGGCGGAGAGGCTGCCCGTCTTGACGGTTGCCGCGACGAACCTTCCCGATGTGCTCGATCCGGCGCTGCTGCGCCCCGGCCGTTTTGACCGAAAGCTTTGGGTCGACGCGCCCGATTACGACGGACGGGTGGACGTCTTCGATTACTACTTGCGAAAAGTGAAAAGCGAGCCCGACCTGACGCCGGAGAAGGCGGCGCTCGATACGATCGGCTACAACCCGGCGCAAATCAAGCATATTGTCAACGAGGCAGTCGTTATCGCTCATCAGAGAGGCGCGCAGGTGATCGGCTATGAGGATTTCCGTGCGGCGATGGAAACATACGAGTGGGGCTTGAAGCAGCCGCTGCGTTCAATGAGCGACGAGGAGAAACGAAACGTCGCTTATCACGAAGCGGGCCATGCGGTGGCTCAATATCTGCTCAAGCCGCATGAGCGCGTATGGAAGGTGACGATTATCCGGCGCGGCGATGCACTAGGATTGGCGGCGACGAAGCCGACCCATGAGCGGTACAATCGCAGCGACAGCGAAATTTTGGCGTCGATTCAAGTATGCCTTGCGGCACGCGCGGTCGAGGAGGAGTTTCTCGGCAAAAAATTGAATGGCGTCACGTCTGACCTTCGGCAGGCGACTGAGCTGGCCGGTGCGTATCTCGGCATCGTTGGCATGGGTGACGAGTTGTACAGCTGGCTGGCGACCGGCTCCAGAGCGGAAGGGCTGAAAGCGCTGAGGCCGAAGATCAACGAGCTGCTGAAAGAGCAGATGAAGCAGGTGAAAAAGCTCGTGCAGGATCACGGGGATTTCGTGCATGCGATTGCTGAGGAGCTGCTTGTGCGCGGCGATCTGACAGGCGAGGAAATCGAAGAGCTCTACACCGGCCTTTACGGCGACAGCCGGCCGAAGCCGACAACGGTTACGCTAACGGCATTTCCAGCGCCTGAAGAGGCGACCGACTCAGCGTCCGAGGGGAATGGCGCTTAACGATCGACTCCCAAAAAAATATGAACGGATAAAAAGATGCGTGCCGCAACCACAGCACGTCTCTTTTTATTCAGCGGCCTCAAACAATTCATAGAAAATTATGATAATTAACTTGACAGCCGAAGTTCCAAAATTCTATAATCATTTTCATATTCAAATCGGCACTGACCAAAGACATGATTTCGTTCACGAACCGCCCAGAGAGAGAAGCGATTGCTGCGAGCTTCTTCGGTTACGGATTGAAGTTACCCCTTTGCAGCCGCGTTTTCGAACCCGCTGACTCCTCTGGCGGTATTAGAAGGCGCCGAATCATCCACGTTACAGGATGCTGAATGAGGATTTGCCATTCTGAGGAGGAACGGCAGATTGAATGAGGGTGGAACCGCGAGCTGAACGCACTCGTCCCTTGGGGCTGACGTGTGTTTTTTTGCGTTCGTTTTGACCTATATTCAATCTGCGAAACGAGGGATGGCCACGATGTCTATTCAGATTACATTGCGAGATGGACAATTCAAACTATACGATCAACCTGCCGTATCGCTGCGAGAAATTGCAGCGTCCATCGGCCCGGGGATGTTGAAAAAAACGATTGCGGGCAAGATCGACGGGATACTGTCAGATCTTGAAGAGAGGGTCGACCGGGACTGTCGCGTCGAGTTAATCACGCTAGAAGACGAGGAAGGACTTCGGATTTACCGGCATACGGCGGCACATATTATGGCGCAAGCGATCAAGCGGATTTTCGGGGCTGAGGCGGTAAAGCTCGGCATCGGTCCTGTGATCGAGGACGGTTTTTATTACGATATCGATATAGCACAGCCGCTGTCGGCCGACGATTTGGCGGCAATTGAGCAGGAAATGGGCAAGATCGTCGCTGAGAATTTGCCGCTCGTCCGGCGCATCGTTAGCCGTGAGGAAGCGAAAGCGATTTTCGAGCAAGCGAACGAATCGTTCAAGCTGGAGCTGATCCGCGATTTGCCGGAGGAAGCGGTTATAACGATCTATGAGCAAGGCGAGTTTTTCGACTTGTGCCGCGGACCTCACTTGCCTTCGACAGGCCGGCTTCAAGCGTTTAAGCTGCTGAATGTGGCAGGGGCTTACTGGCGGGGAGACGCTAATAATCGCGTACTTCAGCGTATATACGGCACTGCTTTTCCAACGAAGCGCGAGCTGGGCGAGCATTTGCATCGGCTAGAAGAAGCGCGCAAGCGCGATCACCGTAAGCTGGGGAAAGAGCTGGGGCTGTTTATGTTTTCGGACGAGGCGCCGGGCATGCCGTTTTATTTGCCAAAGGGAATGACGATCAGGAACGAGCTGGAAAACTTCGAGCGCGAGCTGCAGCGGGAACGCGAATACAGCGAGGTGCGGACTCCGCTTATGATGAATCGGCGGATGTGGGAGCAGTCCGGCCATTGGGATCACTACAAGGACAATATGTACTTCACAGAGGTCGACGACGCGACATTTGCGCTTAAGCCGATGAACTGCCCGGGCCACATGCTTATTTACAAAAACGGACTTCACTCCTATCGTGAGTTGCCGATCCGGCTGTCCGAATTTGGACAGGTGCATCGACATGAGTATTCCGGGGCGTTGAGCGGCATGATGAGGGTTCGGACATTTTGCCAAGACGACGCGCATCTCTTTGTCCGTCCCGATCAAATCGCTGAAGAGGTCGAGAAAGTCATCGAGCTGATCGCCCGCGTCTACGGACAATTCGGCTTTGATTATCGGATCGAGCTGTCGACACGGCCGGATGACTCGATGGGCTCGGCGGAACTTTGGGAACGGGCCGAAAGTGAATTAGCGGCGGTGCTTGAGGCGAGCGGCATTCCATATCGGATCAATCCAGGGGATGGAGCTTTTTACGGGCCGAAAATCGATTTTCATATTCGTGACGCCCTGAAACGGAGCTGGCAGTGCGGAACGATACAGCTTGACCCGCAAATGCCGGAGAAGTTCGATCTGACTTATATCGGCGAAGACGGGCAGAAGCATCGGCCGATTGTCATTCACCGGGCGGTATACGGTTCGATCGATCGGTTCATCGGTATTTTGACGGAGCATTATGGCGGCGCGTTTCCGCTATGGCTGGCGCCTGTACAAGTGAAGCTGCTTCCGGTATCCGACAGTTACATCGATTACGCGTTAAGCTTGAAAAGCCGGGCCGAAGCAGTCGGCATTCGGGTAGAGATTGACGCGAGAAACGAGAAGCTGGGCTATAAAATTCGAGAGGCGCAGCTGGAAAAAGCGCCTTACATGTTCATACTTGGCGAGAAAGAGCGCAGTACGAATACTGTCTCGGTGCGGGAGCGCGAGGCGGGCGACATCGGCTCAGCCAATGTCGATGACATTCTCGCTTCGATCGCGGAGAAAATAAAAGCGAAAGCATAGACAGCTAGGGAGTGAACAACGGCGGTCAAGGACATGATCCTTGCACCGTCGTTTTCGTTTATGCGGCGAGGCATTTTTAAAGAACATGTACCTGACATATCTATTGACTTCGATAGGCGTACCGTTATATTTAGTTATTATTAATGGTAGGTGAACGAAAATAGAGAAAAATGGAGGGAATGTGATGGTCGCTTTACTGTCCCAATTCAAATTCAAAAAAGCAGCGGTACTATCGATTTTATTAGCGCTTGGAGTGCTGCTCGCTGCATGCGGTTCCGCAGACAAAGGCAAAGCATCGGAGCCGGTGGAATTGACGATATCGGCCGCTGCCAGCTTGACGGATGCGCTGCAAGAAATTAAAGGAAAATACGAAGCCGCTCATGAAGGCGTTACACTGGCGTTTAACTTCGGCGCATCGGGCGCTCTTCAGCAGCAAATCGAGCAAGGAGCGCCCGCCGACCTGTTCCTGTCGGCCGCTTCTAAGAACATGGCGGCTCTCGTCGACAAGCAGTTGATCGACGCCAACAAGCAAACGAATTTGCTGGCCAACGAGCTGGTCGTTGTCGTGCCCGCCGATGGCGGAAGCGAGCTTGCCTCGCTGAATGATTTAGCGAAGGAAACGATCGGTAAAATCGCTATCGGTATTCCGGAGAGCGTACCGGCAGGCAACTATGCCAAAGAAGCGTTGACGAAAGCGGGCATTTGGGACGCGCTGCAAGCGAAGACGGTTCAAGCAAAGGACGTGAGGCAGGTGCTGCAATTTACGGAAACCGGCAACGTCGATGCGGGCTTCGTCTATCGAACCGACGCGCTGACTTCGGAGAAAGCAAAAATCGCGCTGACGGTCGATCCAGCCGACTATCCGCCTATTGTCTATCCGATCGGGTTGGTCAAAGCAAGCAAGCACGCCGAAGAGGCGGAAGCTTTCTACAGCTATCTGCAATCGGCGGAGGCGCTTGATGTTTTTAAAGCTTACGGTTTTGCCGCTCCAGGCTCGGCCTCGGCAAAATGATAGAGCTGGCTCTGGATTGGGAGGCGCTCTGGCCGCCCGTTGCCTTGTCATTGCAGGTGACGCTGCTTTCGAGCGTCGTCGTGACCGTGCTTGGCGTGGCTGCGGCTTGGCTCATGTCCGCCTTCAAGTTTCGCGGCAAAACGCTCATTGAAACGGCGCTGATGCTGCCGCTCGTACTGCCTCCTACCGTAGTCGGCTTCATCCTGCTTATTCTGCTCGGGCGAAGAAGCGCGATCGGCCAATTCATCGAATGGCTCTTTTCCGCGCCGGTCGTTTTCACCTGGTGGGCGGCAGCGATCGCTTCCATTACAGTCGCTTTTCCGCTCGTATATCAGACGATGAAGACCGGCTTCGACTCGCTTGATCGCGAGCTGCTGCAATCGGCTCGATCGGCGGGCGCGAACGGCTGGCAGCTGTTCCGTTTTATCGCGCTTCCGCTTGCGTCCCGGTCGTTGCTAACCGCTTATATTCTCGGCTTTGCCCGTGGATTGGGGGAGTTCGGCGCGACGCTGATGATCGCAGGCAATATTCCGGGGCGCACGCAGACCGTTCCGACGGCGATCTATGTGGCGGTGGATTCAGGCAACATGCCGATGGCGTGGGCTTGGACGATTTGCACGACGATCATTTCGTTTTTGCTCCTTTACTTGGCAAGGAAAGGCTAGAAAGCAAGGGCTGTGCACACTAGGATAGGCAGCTGACAGTCAGGCAAGGCCGGGTTTTCGTCCATCGATGGGCGTAGAACCCGGCCTTGTCTGTTTTTGACGATTAATGGATCGTAAGAACTCTGAACCGCAGCGTTTTCATATCTAGCAAGTGGTCAATTCTGACCGTTAGAGCAAAAAACAAAGGATATTCACTTTCTTTAAGGATACTAATGACCGTTAGAAGATCATTTCACGCTTTTCTACGACATCTCCCTTGCTTATGGACATTAATGTCCTTAAGCAAGCCAACAATTCGAATAATCGGCGCTAACGGTCACTCATGTCCATTAACTTTAGCTCAAAACCGAAAATCAGCGATTGGCTCAAGTCTTGCTATAATGTCGCTCGTCATTCAGACCTTACTGATAAGAGCTTCAAGCACTGATCATGGTGCAGAGCCCTTTTCTTTAATTCAATACCTAAATTTTCGGACATTTTTCAAATATGTCTTGCTAATACCCGAATATTTAATGATATAATGTTTCCTAACGTTTGCTTTTTGGGCATGCTTGACCGAATGGCTTGAGGGGGAGGATTCCTTATTGCTTGCGGCGTTTGAGCGGTTTTAAGCAAGCGGGAGGCGATTCGTGAGTTGAAGCGAGATAAAAGTATTGACGAACAAAGTTAAATCCGATAGGATTACTTATAGTTTAATCCATCGTTTTTATAGTTTCCAACAGGGGGAGATTACACATGCGTAAAAAATATTTTAGCGGGCTGCTCAGCTTGACGCTCGCGCTTGTACTGGTCGTTACCGGTTGCGGAAGCAAGCCGGCGAACGAAGGCGGCAATGCCGCAAATGGCGGAAGCGGTTCGCCCGCAGCCGAAGTCGAGAACCTTCCTGCCGCTCTGAAAGAGAAGGGCGACATTAAATTGAAAGTTATCCGCAAAATCGGCGGAGACGATCACACGGCTCAGTTCCTGGCAGGCGCTAAGCAAGAAGGCGAAGCGCTCGGGTTCAAAGTGGACACTTTCTCCGCGAACGGCGATACGGCGAAGTTCCATGACGCGTTGGCGCAGGCTGCTGAGAGCGACGTAGACGGCGTTGTTATCTCGCACGGCGACGACCCTGCAACGGTTGATGCGGTCAAGAAGCTGAGAGAGAAAGGCATTGAAGTCGTTGCATTCGATTCCGTGCCAGACCTGTCTGCAGTAGAAGGCGTAACGCTGACTTCGCAGGATGACGAAGCGCTGGCCCAATACGCGCTGGATCAGCTGGTGAAAGAGCAAGGCGAGGATGCCAAAATCGTTTATCTGTGGGTAGACGGATTCCCTCCAATGGTTCGCCGCAATAACGTCTATAAAGATACGCTTGCGAAATACCCGAACATCAAAGAATTGGAGCGTTTCGGCGTTGCTTCCCAGAATACGTCGGTTGACACGCAAAACGCGGTCGCAGCTATGCTGACGAAGCATCCGAAGGGTGAAATCGACGCGATCTTCGCTACTTGGGACGCTTTCGCGAGCGGCGCGGCAAGAGCGCTGGTTGAAGCGGGACGTACGGAAATTAAAATTTACGGCATCGACGTTTCGAACGCCGACCTGCAAATTATGCAGGAAGAGAACAGCCCATGGGTATCCACGGCTGCTGTCGATCCGAAGATGATCGGTCAAGTAAATGTAAGACTGCTGGCTAAGAAGCTTGCCGGCGAAGAAACGCCTGCTACCTACAACCTGGAAGCGGCGCTTATCGATCAAGAGACGCTGAAGAAAGCGTCCGGCCCAGTCAACATGGAGACTTTGGCTGATATTATTCCAGGCTGGGGCACGACAACAGCATTCGAAGAAGATTGGATCAAGGCATTGAAGGAAGCTAAAGGCAAGTAATTCATTCCGTGCTATAATAAGCGTTAGTTTATGCAAGCGCCCTTGTCCTCATGGACAAGGGCGCTCTAGCCTGTCTGGAAAGGATGGTGGGAGTGTTGGCACAAGAGAATGCGGGTAGGTTGGAAATGAAAAACATATCCATCGCCTTTCCCGGCGTCAACGCGCTGAGCGGCGTCGATTTTCAGGCGTCGGCGGGCAGGGCGCATGCGCTGATCGGAGCGAACGGAGCGGGCAAGTCCACGCTGATGAAGGTGCTGGCTGGCGTGTATGACCACTACACTGGAGAGATTCGGATCGACGGGAATGACGTTTCGATTCGAACGCCGAGAGAAGCGAAGGATCAAGGCATCCAAGTCGTCTATCAGGAAGTTGATACGGCGTTAATCCCGAACCTGACGGTAGCCGAAAACATTATGCTGGAGCGGACCGTTCACGGCATGAAAGGGAAGCAGTTCATCCGCTGGAAGCAGCTGCATCAAGAAGCGCAGGTTATTCTCGATCGGCTGCAGGTTGCCGTCTCGACGAAGAAGCTGGTGCAGGAATTGACGCTCGCGGAGAAGCAAATGGTGCTGATCGCCAGATCGCTCTCGACGTCATGCCGGTTTCTCGTGCTCGACGAGCCGACCGCCCCGCTCAGTCATAGCGAGACGGAGCAGCTGTTCCGGCTTGTCCGCTATTTGAAGAGCGAGGGCGTAGGCGTCATTTTCATCTCTCACCGCCTACCTGAACTGTACGAAATTTGCGAGGACATTACGATTATGAGAGACGGACGTCTGGTCGTCCGTGATGAACTGTCCCGCTTGAGCCAGCATCAAGTCGTCGAGCATATGCTCGGAGCGAAGCTGGAAGGGCAGTTTCCAGACGTTCGCCGTACGCTCGGCGGCACGAAATTCGAAGCGAGCAACATCTCCGACCATGACAAAGTGAACAACGTCAGCCTCTACATTCGCGAGGGTGAGATTGTTGGCCTCGCTGGCCTCGTCGGCGCAGGCAAAACCGAGCTATGCCGCGCCTTATTCGGGGCATCCGGGCCGGTAGCGGGAGATATTCGCCTGCAAGGACGCAAGCTCCGGTACGGCTCGCCTTATGGAGCAGTGCGGAACGGGTTGGCGCTTGTGCCGGAGGAAAGGCGCCGTGAAGGCGTCTTTGTCGAGGAGACGGTCGTTACGAATTTAACCGCAGCCAGTCTGTCGAGACATACCGCATTTGATTCATGGCTTAGCCGCCGCAAGGAAACGAAGGCGGCGAACGGAATCGTCGCCGATCTGGGCATTAAGACGCCAAGCGTCCAAGCTTATGTTCGCAATCTGTCGGGCGGCAATCAGCAGAAGGTGGCGATCGGCAAGTGGCTGCTGGTTGATGCCGATGTCTATATCTTCGACGAGCCAACCAAAGGGGTCGACGTTGGGGCGAAGCGCGATATTTACGAGCTTGTCGGCGAGCTGGCGAGCCGCGGCAAGTGCGTGCTGTACGCCTCGAGCGAATTTTCCGAAATGATGGGCCTTACCGATCGGATGTACGTCATGTATGACGGGACGATTGTGAAGGAACTGGAGACGCCGAAGACGAGCGAGGAAGAGATTTTGCTGTACAGCACAGGAGGCCTGATGACATGAACGCGGTCAAACCGGTTCGGAAGTTTTCGGTTTTTGAATTTTTATATAAGTATGGAACGCTGATTACGATACTGCTTTTGATCGCCGTATTCGGGATCGGAACGGACAACTTTTTAAGCGGCTCCAATATTATCATTATTTTGCGGTCGATTTCGATCGTGACGATTATTGCCATCGGTTTGACGGTATCGCTATCGGTCGGCGGCTTCGATCTGTCGGTCGGCTCAACGGCGTCGGTAGCCAATGCGCTCGTCATTTCGCTTTTTGTCTGGCACGGGCTCAACATTGGGCTCAGCATCGGCATTGCTCTTGCGATCAGTTTAGCGGTCGGGCTCATTAATGCGTTTCTAGTCATAAACTTCAAGATACAGGATATGCTGATGACGCTGGCGACGATGTTTATTTTCCAAGGGGTAGCCTTGACGTATACGAAGGGGGCGACCATTTCCCAGAACATGGTCATGCCAAACGGTGAATTTGCAACGGGACAAATTCCGAAGCTGTTCGGCAAGCTCGGCCAAGTGCCTTGGATCATTATCATTATGGTGGCGGTTGTCGTTATTGTGCATCTGTTCTTGAACTACACGAAGCACGGACGCTACATGTATATGATCGGCGGCAATCCAGAGGCGGCAAAACTGTCCGGCATTGCAGTTGGACGGTATCGTCTCGTTGCCTATCTGGTATCGGCGTTCTTCGCGGGCATCGGCGGCATTATTTTGGGCGCACGGGTGATGAATGCAGAGGTGAATGCGGGCGGTCCGTATTTGATGGATGCTGTTGCCGCCGCATTTATCGGCTATTCTGTCTTCGGGGCAGGCAAGCCGAACGCGTTTGGTACTTTTGCAGGGGCAGTGCTGATCGGCATTTTGTCCAACGGATTGATTATGCTGTCCGTTCCTTATTACGCGATGGATATCGTGAAAGGCGGAGTGCTGGCGCTGGCGTTGGCGATTACGTATTATAAAAGAAAACATTAACGCTCTATCTGTGCGGTATAGAATCAGCAGATGCGTGCGAAAAACGGAAAGAGCCTGCCAAGTCGGCAGGCTTTTTCTTATGCCATGGCAGGACGCGAAAACGTTTAAGTGGTAAAATAATTGTAATAGACCGCAGCGGAACAGAGGAAGCGAGGCGGCATTATTGAACTGTTTTTCGCAAAGAAGAGGAGGCTGGACAAGCCATGTCCATTGTATCGGAGCTGCTGGAAGTGAACCGGAATTTCGTTGAGGAAAAAGGATATGAACCGTATTTGACGGACAAATATCCCGATAAGCGGCTGGCGATCCTCACTTGTATGGATACGCGTTTAAGCGAGCTGCTGCCGAAGGCGCTTGGTTTGAAAAACGGCGACGCCAAGTTTATTAAAAATGCGGGCGGCCTGCTGACCCAGCCCTTCGGCAGCGCTATGCGCAGCATTTTGGTCGCGGTGTACGAGCTTGGTGCACAAGAGGTTATTGTCATCGGCCATCATGGCTGCGGCATGGCGGAGATTGATCACGAACGGATGGTGCGCAAGTTCACCGACAACGGCATCGATCCGCTTGTTATTGCCACGTTGGAGAAAGCGGGCATCCGCATGGATAAGTTTTTGCGCGGGTTCAATCGCCCGGAGGAAGGCGTGATGCACAGCGTTCGCATGATCCGGCGTCACCCGCTGTTTCCCGAGCATGTGCCGGTGCATGGTTTCGTCATGGACCCGGAGACTGGGCAGGCGGATGTCGTTGTTGAGGATTACCGGGAGTAGCGAGCAGGTAGGTAGGAAGGAAGGAAGGTAGGTAGGTAAGCGGCAGGTAGACGGGTAGGCGGGTAGGCTGGCGGAAATGAATGCGGATAGCTCTCGTACCGTGCGCGCCTTCCTACTCTCGGTGCCATCGAGGCAGCGGTGCTCGGTCACACTTTGGTGGTTAAACCTCGTGTTGGGTACAGCAGGTAGGCGGACTGTGGAGGTTGTAGGCGGAGTACGGTCGGTTTATACTGGGTGTAGCGGGAATTTTCGCAGTAAGAGAGGGAATGCATATGGCTATACAAGAAATTCGGGAAGACGAATGGCTCGAATTGAATCGGATCGGCCAAGGGACTGACGCGATATTGTTTTCCACGCCGTTTTGCGGGACTTGCAAGGTCGCGGAGCGAATGCTGGAAGTCGTCGACGCCGCGGGCGTGCCGGCCACGTTGTATAAAATGAACATGAATTATTCGCCGAAGCTGCGCGATGCATGGAAGATCAGAAGCGTGCCCTGCCTCGCGCTTGTCAGAAATGGCGAAATCGTTCAGTTCGAATATGCGATGCGTTCGGTCGATCATTTGTTTGAGCTGTTGAAAAATACGGAGTAGGTAGACAGGTGAGCGCCGCAGATGCGAGCGCTTTTTCCTTATACGGCGGCGGAGGGAAAGGAGGGCGAAAGCGATGAGGATAGACACAGCCACGTTCGGCATGGGCTGTTTTTGGAGTCCCGAGGCGTTGTTCGGGCAACTGCCTGGCGTTATCTCGACGCAAACCGGCTATGCCGGAGGCGCGGCCGAGTATCCCACATACCGGAATATGGGCGATCATACAGAAACCGTCCAGCTTCGCTTCGATCCTTCCAAGCTGCCGTTCGAGTCGATCGTCCGCTTGTTCTGGAACAGCCATAACCCGAATAACATAAACGGCTATAAAGGCGACCAGTACAAGTCGTTGCTTTTTTGGCAGACGGAAGAGCAGCGGGATGCGATTGGACGGGTTCTTCAGGAACGGAATGAACGCGGAGAAACTGGGGCGGAGACAGAAGTTTGCCCTTATGAGCACTTTTGGCCAGCTGAAGATCGGCATCAAAAGTATTATTTGAAACGGTATCCGGATGCGGTCCGTCAGCTTGAACTGCTTTTTCTGCATCTCGATGCTCCTATGGAAACGACGCTGGCAGCCAGGTTGAACGGTGTGGCGAAGGGCTACGCGAATTTGTCGGCGGTGAAGGACGAGATAGCCGATTCGGATATCGACGAAGGCGAGAAGGAAAGGCTGATCGCAGCCATCAGCCGTATTCGGTGGTAGCCGGAGAGAAAGAGAGACGGTTAGGGGAGAACATGATGCAGCTGTTTGCGGTACAATCGAGTCGGCTTGAAGCGGGCAGGGTCGAGGATTTTTTGGAGGATCATTATATATGCGCAGGCTGGCCGGGACTTGGCGATCTGGAAGGTGCTGGACTGGAAGAGATAAAGGAACGGCTGGCGCGCGTGTACGGGCTTGGAGGAGGCCGGCTGGTCGAGCAGTCGGAGGAGCTGTTGCTTTTTAACAGTGGTATGCAGGACGGCGATTACATTTTGCTGGCCGACGATGAAAACAGCAGGCTCCATCTAGGCGATCTGGGCGATTATTACTATGTCGACGGAGCCGATCACCCCGAGGATGGCACCTGTCATCGGAGAGGCGTAACTTGGCTGAAAAGTGCGGCGAAGGAAGACGTTTCCCCCGAGCTTCGTCGTCAGCTAAGAGCGGTGACGGGCAAGCGGGTTGTTGCGAAGCTGCACGGCTCTGTGACCGAATCGATGCTCGAACGCTGGTTTACTATTGTGCCGGAGAGCGGGGGAGCAAGTGCCGGACCGGCTGTTGACGACGGCACGGTAATGGAGGCGCTGGCGGTGCTGAAGGAAGCGCTGAGGAGCGGCGACCCGGAACGGAGAGAAAGAGCTGCCATTGCGATTTTGCGATATGCGTCAGAGCGGCGTTAGCGGTTACGATAACGGACGAAAGGAGCATTTTTAATGAAAATTAGAGCGATTGTGACTGGCGTTACAGGAATGGTTGGAGAGGGCGTATTGCATGAATGCCTGCAGCATCCTGATGTAGAAAGTGTGCTGGTGCTCGGCCGTCGTCCATGCGGAGTGGTTCATCCCAAGCTGAAGGAAATTGTGCGCAATGATTTGTTTGAACTGGATGAGGTGGAGGAGGAGCTGCGCGGCTACAACGCCTGTTATTTCTGCCTCGGTGTATCGTCAGTAGGCATGAAAGAGGCCGATTACAGCCGGATCAGCTACGATTTGACGCTTTCGGTCGCTGAGCGGCTCGTTCGACTGAATCCCGATATGACGTTCTGTTACGTGACAGGAAGCGGTACGGACAGTACCGAGAAAGGGAAAGTCATGTGGGCAAGAGTAAAGGGACGGGCGGAAAATCACTTGCTGCGTCTCGGCTTCCGCGACGCCTACATGTTCCGTCCTGGCTTCATTCAACCCACCGAGGGGATGAAGAACGTTCACCGTTACTATTCCTATATACGCTGGCTATATCGCCCAATGAAGAGGCTAATGCCAAACTCCGCAACCACAAACCGGGAAATCGGACTCGCGATGATTAACGCCGTTATTTACGGCAGCGATAAGAAGGTACTAGACAATATCGATATCTCCAAGCTGGCGCAGGCTGGAGAGCGTTGAGGAGATAGTTTGGAATAAGGGATAAGGTTGGGTGGATTGCTACCGGCTGATCGTTACTATTCGCTCCATCTGATACTTGAGATAGTTGAAGGTAAGGTTCCTCATAATTGTGTTTGGCTAGAGTGTTTGATCAACTATTGGCTATTGGCTAAATTAGTACGAGTCAATTAGCTCACGGTGCGCTTAAACACCATGTCGGATAAGCAGCATCGAGCGCGAGAATGGCGGATAGCGACTAACTTTACAGTAATATTGGGTAAGTGCGCGATCCGGCCGAAAGTATGGAGCGAGCGCAAACTTCTAACCAACAAATCAACAAATCAACAAATCAACAAACCAACAAACCAACAAACCAACAAACCAGCAAACCAGCAAACCAGCAAACCAGCAAACCAGCAAACCAACTGTCCTTCCACGCGGGTAATGACGAGAATAACTGCAAAAGGCTGTTTACTGGTCGGAGCTAGGACGTAAACGGCGGGGGAAGGAAGGAAATAACTGCGAAAAAGCAGTTATTTGTCTCTCCCGAGCGCTAAACGGCAGGAATAACTGCAAAAAGGCAGTTATTGGCTGGAGCGAGGGCGTAAACGGCGGTGTAGGGCAAGAAATAACTGCGGAAACGCAGTTATTGCTCTTTCCCAAGCGTGAAATGGCAGAAATAACTGCAAAAAGGCAGTTATTGACCTGGTCGAGGGCGTAAACAGCGGGTAGTGCAGAAAATAACTGCAGAAAAGCAGTTATTGCTCTTTCCCAAGCATGAAAGAGCAGGAATAACTGCAAAAAGGCAGTTATTGACCAGAGCAAGGGCGTAAACGGTGGGGTAGGGCAGGAAATAACTGCAAAAAAGCAGTTATTTGTCTCTCCCGAGCATGAAACGGCAGTAATAACTGCAAAAAGGCAGTTATTGGCCGCAGCGAGACCACAAAAGGCGGAGCAAGGAAAACCCTTGCTCCGCCTTTTGCTATACATCACCGTATAAATCCCCGCCCGCGACTAGACCAACGGCGAGAGTACCTTCACTTCGTTCCGGAAGCGGTCGAAGTCGGACTTGCGGCATTCCATCGACAGCCGCGTGCCGTCTTCCTCGTAGCTGACGGAGCGGACGTGGGCGTGCTCGTTAAAGTAGGATACGATTTTGCCTTGATCGTACGGGATGAGCAGCTCGCATGTCAGGTAGTCCTGGAATACGCGGCTGCGAATCAAGTCGATTAACTCGTCGAGTCCTGCTTTTTCCTTGACCGACAGGTAGATGGCACCTTCTTCTATGCGAGGATAGGCATGTTCCGTCAGGTCGCATTTGTTGTAGGCGTAAACGGTCGGCAGCTCTAGCGCACCGAGATCTTTCAGCGTCTCGTCCGTGACGGCGACAAGCTGCAAATATTCATGATGCGAATAGTCAACGACGTGAATGAGTAGATCCGCTTCGGTCACTTCCTCCAGCGTCGAACGGAACGCTTTGACGAGGTGATGGGGCAGTTGGCTGACAAAGCCGACGGTGTCGGTGAGCAGGAATGATTTATTGTCCGGCAGCTCGATGTTGCGGACGGACGTTTCAAGTGTGGCGAACAACATGTCTTGCGCCAGCACCTGCTTATGCGTATTGGGGTTGACGTGCTCCATAAGAGCATTCATCAAGCTCGATTTGCCCGTGTTCGTATAGCCGACCAAGCAAACGACGGGCACTTCGTTTTTCTTGCGCTGCTTGCGCTGAATTTGGCGGCGCGCAACCAGCTTTTCAAGCTCTGCTTGCAGCGCAGTAATGCGCTCCTCGATCCGTCGACGATCGAGCTCCAGCTTTGTTTCCCCCGCGCCTCTGTTTTTCAACCCAGATCCGCCGCCTTGTCTGCCAAGTGAAGCGCGCAGGCCGACCAGCCTCGGGAGCATATATTGAAGCCGCGCTACTTCGACTTGCAGCTGTGCTTCTCTTGTTTTGGCGCGCTCAGCGAATATGTCGAGAATAAGCACGGTGCGGTCGATGACGGTGCACTGCAGATCGTTCTCCAGATTGCGAATTTGGGAAGGCGAGAGCTCGTCGTTGAAAATAACAAGCTCTGCCTCATGCGCCTCCAGCAAAGCGCGCAGCTCTTCGATTTTGCCAGTTCCGATATAGTGGGACGGATTGACGCGGCTTGCCTTCTGGCTAAGCTCGGCCGCTACGTCGATGTAGCAGGCGGCTGCCAAATTGCGCAGCTCCTCCATCGAGTAAGCGAAGTTGTTCTGATGCTGTAGTTGAACGCCGACGATGACGGCGCGCTGTTCCGGTTGTATTAGTTGTTGTTCAGTCATAAGTTTGATCATCCTCTCGCGTACGACGGTCGTCGTACATGTAAAAAATAAAAAACACAGGCAGCCAGTCTGCTGCCTGTGTTCACACAGTGAGGCGCGAGGATTTCAGAGCTCGAAGCGAGTCCATGCGAATGAAATCGGCACGCGGCGTCGGCAAAGGGCCCTTCGGTTCTGCAACTCATCGGCTGACGAGCTGCGGAAAATGAACCGAAGAAACCAAAGGCCAACTGACTGACGTTCCAAGAGGCCGAATAATTGGACTCTCCGGGAATACAGACAGCGGACCTTACCGATGGGGCAACGTAACATGGACAGACTTATCCTGAGTCCTCTGCGCGCAGGCAGAGCTTTGGCGCTATCGACAAATACAAGGCGTTATAAGCATTCTCTTATAGCGGCTTCTATCTGTAAGCGCAACGGTATGCAACCGCCGTGTGGGCGGTATCCGCCGGGCTTATTAGCCGCGCAAATGTCTAACTCGGATAAAATCTATCACACGTACCCCTCCGTTCAGTAAAAATTAGTTAAAGTGTAGCACAGCGGCGCTTGTCGATGCAAGGGCGTTTCAAACGCCCTTGCACCGCCCGCCCTGCACCGCCCGCCCTGCACCGCCCGCCCCGCCCCGCCCGCCCCGCCCCGCCCGCCCCCCGCACCGCCCGCCCCACACATCGCCCGCCCCACACGTTGCTCCCTCGCCAAGCTCCTCCTAGCCAGTTGCATCGTGCAAGCAAAAAAAGGAGAATGAGGCCGAACGACTGAGACAGAGAGCCGCTTTTGGGGCGAAACGGTTGAAAATGGTGATAACGGCACTCTCACAGGGTTTCTCTGCGCTTTTGCCCGTCTGATATAATAAAAGAATATAGATAGAGGAGAAACCTGAACTGGAAGGTGAATGCGTTGACTTACAAGGAAATGCTCGGACGCAACAATGCGATCCTGAAACGGAACATTGGGCGAATGATTTTGAAAGACAACAAGCAAGGACTCAGTTCGCAGGAAAGCAATATGTACCAATCGATGCTAAAACGCCTTCATCATAATGAAAGCGAGCTGCAAGCGGCCAGAAAGCAAGACTAGGCGCCAAGCCCGGCGCAGACAAACGGTATTCTTCTTTTTTTACACGCGGCCCGGTCCAGCATGGACGGGGTTTTTTGCTGTGAAAAAAACGTGCTGGGACGGTGCCCTCCCTCATCGTTCGATGATAAAATAAAAGGGACTTGCCGAAAAAAAGGAGAGTTTCTGTTGACGATAAATGAAAGCATCAAAGGCATTTTTTTCGACGTAGACGACACCTTATACGATCATCTGGCCCCGTTCCGTACGGCCGTTGATGCGGAAGCGTCCGTCCCTCGCGGTTTTCCATACGAGGAGGCTTACCACCGCATGCGTTATTACAGCGACATGCTGTCGCTGGAGATGGGCGGAGCGGGAGCGATGGAGGAAGGGCAGGCGACCGAGCGAATGCGGACGGAACGCTTCCGGTTGTCCTTGGCCGAATTCGGGGTGAAGCTGACGAACGAGGAAGCGGCGCGCATGCAAGCGGCCTATATCGGCTGCCAATATCAAATTACGATGTTCGAGGGGGCCAGGGAACTGATCGGTGAGCTGGCCGCCCGCGGATTTACTATCGGCTTGATAACGAACGGAGCGCCTGGCCATCAGATGATGAAAATTAAGGCGATGCAGTTGGATGATCTCATTCCACCGGAGCGGCAGTTTGTCTCGGGTGCGACAGGATGGGACAAGCCGGACCAGCGATTGTTTCACTACGTTAATGAACGGACCGGCACGCTGCCATCGAACAGCATTTATATCGGCGATTCCTGGCGCAACGATGTGACGGGCGCGCTTAGCGCCGGCTGGAGCGTTATTTGGTTCAATCACCGCGGCGTGAAGCCAGAGTCCGATCAAGTGCCTGACTCGTATTTAACGGCGGATAATTATACGCAACTGCGCGAATTATTACTGGGCTTAAAACTTAACTAATGAAATTAATTTAATTATTATTTTATTCTGAAAATTAATCCTTCTCTCCAGAAGGAATCAATCTTCCGATAACGAATGTAGATGCATCTTGCCACTTTTACTTTCGCAGAGGTACACACAATGGAAAACATGAACTTTCAGGTCAATTTGCAAGGTATTATCGATCTTTTATCCAACCACCTGTATTCCGATCCGGGCGTTTTTGTCCGGGAGCTGCTGCAGAATGGAACGGATGCAATTATGGCGCGGAAAAGGCTGGGACAATCGTTTCACGGGAAGCTGACAGTTGAGCTGTTCCCTTCGGTGCATACGATTTCCATTCAGGATAATGGCTGCGGTCTGACCGCAGAAGACATTGAACGCTTTTTATCCCGCATAGGCAGCACCTCGAAAAAGGGCGAGCTCGACGCAGCCGACGACTTCATTGGGCAATTTGGCGTTGGACTGCTGTCCTGTTTTATCGTCAGTGAAGAAATCGTGCTCATTACCCGGTCTGCGAAGGAAGGCCAGTCGCTCGAATGGAGGGGCAAGCCCGACGGCACTTATTCGCTCAGGAAGCTGAAGGAGCAAGTGCAAATCGGGACGACGATCTATTTGAAGGCCAAACCAGACTATGAAGATTACTTCGAAAATGAGCGCTTGCTAGAACTTACAGTGAAATACGGTCAATTTCTGACCGTTCCGATTCATTTTGCGGTGGAAAAAGATGAACTGCGAATTAATGAAGAGACGCCCCCGTGGAAAATGGACAAGCAGGCCGCAGCTGACTATATCGAAAGCAATGCCGCATATAAGCCGCTGGACGTCATTCCGGTTTTTTCCCGGGTGGGCGGAGTGGAGGGTGTCGCTTACGTATTGCCCTACGCGGTCAGCCTGCAGGATGAGAAACGGCATCAGGTCTATTTGAAAAACATGTTATTATCGGACAAGCTGAGCAACATGCTTCCGGCTTGGGCCTTTTTTGTTAACGGCATTATTAATACGGACGGTCTAAGGCCGACGGCTTCGCGCGAAGCTTTTCAGGAAAATGAACTGTTTTATACGGTGCGCGACGAGCTGGGCTTATGCATCAAACGATATTTGATCGGCTTGTCAGAAAGCAATCCGGAGCTGTTCAAACGAATAATCGCGATTCATTACCATTCAATTAAAGCGATGGCGGTCGAGGATGAGGAGCTGTATGAGCTGTTTATCCGGCATCTCACCTTCGAGACTTCGTACGGCGAGCTAGAGATGTCGGCTATATTGGAAAATCGCTCGACCGTATTGCTCACCACCACGCTGGATGAATTTCGGCAAATCGCAAGGGTGGCCAAAGCGCAGCATTTGATGGTCGTCAACGGCGGCTACGTGCATGATTTTGAGCTTGTCCGCAGCTTGCCGAATGTGGCCGACGTCGAGGTTGTCGTGCTGGACGTGCTTGAATTCGCCGGCCGCTTCGAGCGGCTGGACGTGGAGGAAAGGCTGGCTGTTCAGCCTTTTATCGATCTGTCGGACCGTTTGCTTGCCAAGTTTCAATGCCGCAGTACGGTGAGGTGGTTTGAGCCGTCTGATCTGCCGGCTCTCTACAATACGAACGAAGAGGTTAACTTCTTTAAGCTGGCCGAAGAAAGCGAGAAAATCGCCAACCCGCTGTTCGCGGAAATCGTTCAGGTCATTCGGCAAGAGCTCTATGAGGAGCCTTTTGCAAGGCTTTGCTACAACTATAATAATCCGATCGTCCGCAGGGCGATGATGACGAGCGACCGGTCCATGCAAAAGCTGTGCATCGAGCTGTTGTATACGCAAGCGCTGCTGATGGGCAACCATACGATGAGTGCGGAGGAACTGAATCTAATGAATGTTTCCTTGCACGAGTTTATGAGCCGCGGTCTGAATGCCCCACCGGGAGGTTCGGCATGAAAAACCGGTATGACGGATTGCGCAGAGAGCTGTGGTCGATGCCCGACGGCAAAAGAAAGCTCGCCGTTATGGAGGAAACGATTCGCATCGCCGATCAGCATATGAACGTGCAGGAAGCGTACGAGGCAAGAATGGAATACACGTCGGCCGCGCTGGAAAGTGGATGCCCGGAACGTCTATATATTTCCTTTTCCTGGTGCCTGGCGCAGTACGACCGCGACCCCGGGGGATATTCCAGCCTGGAAATCATGTGGCAGTACAAGTGGGTGCTGAACCACTTATGGCGCATGCCGCAGCTCGGCCTGGATTTTATCGAGCGGGTGTTTGACGACTTCCGGGATCGGTGCGGGAAGCTGGGCTTTACGCTTCGCGCGTATCATCAGCAGAAAGTGAATTTTTTATTGTCGCAAGGCCATATGAAGGAGGCGGCGGACGAGTTCCGCTTGTGGCGGGGCACGCCGCGCGACTCCTTATCGGACTGCCGGGCATGCGAGCAAAATTTGTTCGCAGAGTATTATTTTCGCATTAACCATAATAAAAAGGGCTTGCAGACGCTGAAGCCGATTCTGGAAGGCAAGCTAAGCTGCCGCGCGGTCCCGCAGAACAGCTACAGCCAATTAATGATGCCGCTGTTAAAGCTGGGCGAGTACGATCAAGCGGCGGAAACAGCCAAGAAAGCCTACCGATTGCTAAACGGACCGCAGTATCTGATCGAATATAGCGTGTTTATCGAGTTTTTCACGATAATGGACATGCCGAAGGCCGTCAAACTGTACGAGCGCACCATTCAGCTTGGTCTTGATAGCAAGCTCCCGTGGGATCGCTTCCGCTATTTTTTATCGGTACGTCTCTTTCTCCGGGAGTGGAGCAAGAAAAAGCGGCGAAAGCGGCTTGCGCATTCGGAACAGGTGACGCTCGAGTGGCTGGACGGCGAAATCGATAGGCATATTGGAGCGTTTAACGAACGAAACGGCAACGACTACATGGACCGGTACATAGCGGAAAAGGAACAGTTCGTTCATCGTCTAGCGGATAAGAGAGACGGGGGCACCTTCGGCAAGCCGTAGCAAGGTTTTATTACGGGGTGGACGGGATGTCGAGTAAGGCTGCAGCAGAGAAAAGGAGACGATGAATGCTATGAATTCGCTGAAGCGATATTTGTGCAAGAAAGTGCAAGGCCCAATCGAATCGGTCAATTGGGAGCTACTCGACTCGGTTTCGTTGTCGAATGTCATAGACGGAGAACGGGCAAGGCTGCAGACGAACGTTAAGCTATGCTGGTCGGATGAGGCGATTATGGTCCACTTCGATTGCGAAGACGATCATGTCGTTGCTACGATGACCGATCGCGACGACCCGCTTTTCCATGAAGACGTCGTCGAGATTTTTCTGGATGACGCCGGACAGGGGCTGCTCTATCGCGAGTTCGTCATCAGTCCGAATAACGTCGTTTACGATGCCCTGATTGTTAACGACGGAGAAGGACAGATCAACGCTGGCGTACAATGGAATGCCGACGGGCTGCTCACTTCGGTCCATAAAAGAGAAGATGGGAGCTGGCGCTGCGAGCTTTCAATTCCGCTGATGAACTTCGACGCGGCCCCCGCACCCGGTTCGGAATGGCGCTTTAATCTGTATCGGATCGACGACGATAAAGAAGGCAACCGTCACTTCTGGGCGTGGTCGCCAACTGGTGCGATCGAATTTCACTTATCCAAACATTTCGGCACGCTCGTCTTCGCCGATTAATCGAACACTAATGACATAAGCAAAATATTTATTGGTTCTGTATGAAAAAATATCCGTATTTTGTATTGACCGTACCTACGGACCATGTTAAAATTCATTAAGTCCAATAAGAATAGTCGGGTTTCAAAAGAAACGACTAACCGCTTTTATGAGGCGGTTTGCCTACTAGTAAACTAGAGGCGCATGAAGATGGAAGGCCACTAAGGCATCCGTATTCATGCGTCTTTTTCTATTGGCGAAAAAGAGTGATGGGTGCAGGGAGGGCTCATCAAGAAAGCAAAGGCAAGTCCAATTTAGAAATTCGGGGAAGGGTGGATCATTTACTATGAAAAGCTTAACAACATCGAAACTTACTTTATCGGTTATCGCCGGGTTAGCCATCTTAATCTCTTTAACTTATGGCATCATCTCGTCGAAACAGTCCCAAGCTAACGGGGCTGCTGCAGAAGTTGCGCCAAAAGCAGCGGAATCGGGACAACTCGTTAAGGCCGACGCGCCTCCAGCGGCAGAGCCGGTAGTCAATGCGAAGAACGAACCGGAGAAAACGGCTAATCAGCCGGCTGCAGAGCCAACACAACAAGAGAAAGAATCTGCAGCACCGGTTTCCGTTACGAAAGAGAGCCAGCCGGAGCCATCGGCGCCGCCTGTCAAAGCGAGCGTTCAGACGGCCAGCTTGTCCGTGAAATCCGAACAAGAATCGGAGAAGCCGGCAGCAGCTAAGTCCGAACCTGCGAAAGAACAACCAGCTAAACAAGCATCAGTCGCTTCAAATGCCGGTACTTCCGCAGAAAAGCCTGCTTC
Source organism: Paenibacillus sp. NPDC058071 (assembly GCF_042885235.1). Lineage (NCBI taxonomy): Bacteria > Bacillati > Bacillota > Bacilli > Caryophanales > Paenibacillaceae > Paenibacillus > Paenibacillus sp. NPDC058071. Next base: position 42,204 of record NZ_JBHVSK010000008.1, on the reverse strand, counting down.
CGCTCCTGTTAAAAAGGATGAAAAACAAGAGCCAGCGAAGCAAGAGCAGCCTAAGGCAACAGCCGCACCTGCGCCTGCAAAAGAAGTTGAGCAGCCTAAACCGACGGAAGCGCCTAAGGCAGAGTCCGCGCCTTCTAAGACAGTTAGCATCGCGAAGCCAGGTGCGAATCAGCCGAAAACTGCGCCTTCCGTTACAGCGCCGTCCTCGTCCAGCTCCTCATCTTCATCGTCCTCTTCTTCCTCGGACTCGTCGTCCAAGGGCAGCAGTGAAGAAGATTGCTAAGCTATTAATGATAAAAGAAGGATAGGTGACGACGATGACGAAACGCACTTTTTCCAAATGGGGCATTTCTATCGCAGTAGCGGGCGCTGTAATTGGCATATCCGCTTATAGCATCTTCGCAGGCAATCAAAAGGATACCGTGCATGCCGACGCCGGTCGGCAGCCGGAGAGCGAGATCGTTAGCCAAGCGCCTCAGCAGCAACAGCCGGAGAGCAAAGCTGGCGCCGAACAGACGCAGCTGTCAGCTGCTAAAGTCGAGCGCGAGCAGGCACCGGAAGAACGGAAAGCCGAAGCGCAGGCCGTTGTTGCGGTTAAAGACTCGGAGCCGGAAGGCAAGGCGCAAGGAAGCTCGCAGGCTGAGGTTAAAGCTTCTGCTGAACAAGCAGCGGTTGTAAAGCCTTCCGAGCAAGCTGCACCGTCGGCGAAACCGGCAGCAGAGCCGAAGCAAACGGAATCCGAGACTCCTGCCAAGGCTGTCCTGTCCGCTACGGATAAGGAAGAGCCGAAGAAGAAAGCGGATGTACCGCAGGCTGCCGAGCAAACGCCGGCTAAGCAAACGCCGGCAGATGCAGCCAAAGAGACGGCGAAGGAAACGGCTAAAGAAACGGCTCCTGTATCCACACAGCCGGCCAAGGTAGTTGTGAAAGCTTCTTCCACGGAGAAACCGAAACAGGTTGTTCAGCCAACAGCGCCGTCCGTTAGCGCACCGTCTTCCTCCGGTTCATCCTCTTCGTCGTCCTCGTCCAGCAGCGACGATACGTGCGATATCGACGACGAGGGAGAAAAGGATTGCTAATCAAGGATCTTGCATACGAGGCCTGTTCTCACAGGCCTTTGTATTCGAATGAATGCAACAGGCTTAAATAAACCACGAAGAAAATGAGGTAAGCATATGACTAGACAAGCCAAACCTTTATCGCAAAAGCTGCTGCTGCTTGTGTTGTCCGCTTTGCTGGTGCTTCCGGCCTTTTACAGCGGTCCGGGACAGCAAATAGCGGCGGCTGCGGCAGGGCCGACCGACGTAATCGGAACAACGCTTGACCCTATCGGATATTTTCAGAAAAAGTTTCCCGCTTTGCAAAATGATCCCGATCATGTATTCCGCACAGTAACTTATCACGAGTTCGATCATGTGCTGACTTATTCGGGCAACTACATCTTCCTGGTCGGCGGCGCATGGGATAACGATACGCAGGCTGCGATCGGGTCCATCAACAAGGTCGCCAAGGAATACGGCATTACCGGCATTCATCAGTTTGACCCGCGGTTGGACGGCGTGAATGCCAACACGGACATTAGAAGCAATGCGATTGATCCGCTCAATCGCCGCTATGTCGATTTGGTCAATAAGTATTTGACCAATCTGGATGATTTCACTAACAGCACGGAGACCGTTACATACACGTATACGTCTTCAGGCGCAAATCCTACTACGATATCGAATAGCGCTGATAATATTTCGACGCCATTTTTATTTATCTATAACAAGGATCATAAAGACGGCGGCAATGCCGCTCCGATCGTAGCTGCGCTTGGCGATAAGCCAACGAATACAACGGATTATGAAAGCAGCTTAAGAGAGCTGTTCGACGAGATTTCCACACCGGTTAACGGCGTGAAGAAAGCGGATCATAAGGTATTATCCAATAGTGAATATGTACCGCTGTCTTACAACCGCTTCTCCGGTTCGGCTATTTTTGATCAAAACGATCCGCCAATTGTCATCGAGCCGGTGACGCTTGATGAGCTGCATGTGGTGTTGGACAGCGACGATACGAGCGTTATTTTGTTCGGATGCGCATGGTGCGGCAATACGCAGGCGGTCATCAAATTTGTCAACGAATATGCGAATAAATACGGCATTAAACGGGTTTACAATTGGGACACCAAGCTGGATGGCGGCGTCGGCGCCGTTTCTGCACAGAGCGAGTTCTCCCATCCGAAGCCTGACGACGGCAACTTCTATCAAACTCGTCAAACCGGCCATCGGAACACCAATATATATGTCGACCTGGTGAAAACGTACTTCCCGGATTTGAAGACGGAGTACAAGCTGGGAGCTTCCACACAAATCAAATATACCAATGATCAAAATCAGGAAGTGGCCGTTCAGCGTCTGCAAGCCCCTTACCTGTTTGTGTACAACAAAAATAATACAGATACCAACGGCAAAAGCTCGCCTGTTCTTGGGCATGTCGAGTTGATGTACTCCTGGACGAATATCCAGCCGACTTATAATGGCGGCGTTAACCATGCAACGCTGGTAGAAGGGCTGAAGACGCTGTTCTCCAGACTTGAGCTGAAACCATCTGGTCTATCCGGCGTTTCGCCGACATCTGGCAGCAGCGCTAATGGTAAAATCAAAGGAACAAAAGCTTCTCAGGAATATCGCCTCCAAGGCGAGATTAACTTCCAGCAGGCTTCCGAGCTTGAAACTACCGGACTTGCGGCGGGTACTTACGAAGTAAGATACGCAGCCAAAACCGGCGTTAACGGTCCAATCTCCAGGCTGGAGAAATCGCTTTACGATCCTAGTGAAATCGTTACGGTTGTTGTGCCGGAATTTCTGGAGGAGCAAGCAGCTCCTGCGGGACTGATAGGCCATCCGCCTACTGCGGCGAACACCGATGACGGTCAAATCGAAGGCGTGAAGCAAGGACAGGAATATAAGGCTCTTAGCGATCAAAACTATGCGCCTGTTACTGTGACGAACAGCACTTATCTGACAGGACTTAAGCCGGACACTTATCTGGTGCGTGCTGCTGCAAAACCAGGTTACAAGGCAAGTCCTTCTACAGAAGTTATTGTACCTAATTTCGATGAACAGTCCCAAGATCCGCCAACTGGACTGGCAAGCGTAACGCCGACATCGCCAGCCAATGATGACGGTCAAATTACGGGTGTTAATGACTCGTTGGAATACAGATCTGGGGATGACCTTGCCTATCAGAAGGTAACGGGAAGCGTCATTACCGGCCTATCACCGGGAAGTTACTTCGTCAGGAAGGCAGCTGCACCAGGATATAGCGCAAGTCCGGTTGTCGAGGTTGTCGTTGCGTCTTACGTCAACATTGACCAAGACCCGCCTGTCGGCCTTGCGGGTGTCGCTCCGACCAGCGGTGCTAATAAAGACGGAAAGATTACAGGAACCGTTGCCGGCCTGGAGTATAAGCTCAAAGGGACAAATAACTACATTCAAGCTGCCGTTCCGGCGATTACCGGTTTGTCGGCAGGAACTTATGTAGTTAGAACGGCTGCTAAGTATGGATACAATGCAAGCTCCGAAGTTGAAATCGTCGTTCCTGCGTACAGTGGAGGAACTGGCGGCAACGGCGGAGGTGGCGGCGGCTCGCAACCGACTCCGACTCCACAACCAACTCCACAGCCGACCGATTCTACCGGAAATGGGCAACCAGCCGGCAAGAAGAACGTTGCGGTGAAGAGCGTTACGCAGACGGACGAGGCGACAGGCGATGTTGTTGCTGTCATTTCGGGAGAAGAGCTCGCGGGAATCATCAATAAGATCAAAGAGGCGGAAGCTGGCGGCAATCAAGCTGTTATCCAGCTGAATGTCGAGACGAACGACAAAACAGAAACCGCTCAATTTACAATCGGGCGCACCCTCTTTAATCAGATCAGCTCGGAAACAGGCGCTGCCATTCAGGTGAACTACGGCACGCTTGCGACGATCGAACTGAATGCTGCGACTGTGAAGCAAATTGCAGCGGGTCAGACTACTGGAGACATCAGCCTTATCGTGACGAAGACTTCGCTCGACGAGGAATCGCAGAAAGTGCTTGGAAACCGACCGGTATATGTGCTGTCCGCTTTTGCAGGCGATCAGCTCATTCCGTCCTTTGGCAAAGGGAAAGCTGCAGTAAGCCTTCCGTATAAGCCAGCGGCAGGAGAAGATCCTCTTGCGATTATTGTATACAACGTGACGGATGAGGGAGCTCTTGAAGTTATTCGCGGGAAGTATAATGCCGCTTCGGGCACGGTCGATTTTGTTACCGATCATTTCTCGCAATACATCATTGGCTATCAGAAGCTTGCGTTCAGTGATGTGAAAAACAGCGATTGGCACCATGACGCTATTACGTTCCTGGCTGCCAGAGAAATTACAAGCGGAACGGACGCTGAGCATTTCAGCCCGAACCAGACGGTAAGCCGGGGACAATTCATCGTATTGCTGCTCAAAGCATACGGTATTCAGCCGGATGAAGCTTCCGCCGACAACTTCGCGGACGCTGGCAATACGTACTACACCGGTTATCTTGCGGCTGCCAAACGCTTAAATATTGCAGGCGGCGTAGGCAACAACAAATACGAACCGAACAAAGGCTTATCTCGCCAAGAGCTGTTCACGCTGCTGCACCGCGCACTTGAACAGTTGGGCGAACTGCCAGCTGATAAAACCGGCAAAACGCTTAACAGCTACAACGACAACAGCAAAGTAGCGGGATTTGCACGCGAAGCGCTGTCGGCGTTTGTGGAAAGCGGTGTTGTATCCGGTGCAGGCGGCAAGCTGAATCCAGAAGCGGCTTCCACGCGAGCGGAAGTAGCGCAGGTGCTGTACAACTTGCTATCTAAATAAGCAACACAGGATGGGCAGTCGATCGACTGCCCATCTTATCCGTTTGGACAGCAAGAAAGGGGGACAAGAGAGTGGATGCTATACTGGCTTTTGCCGCAGGGCTGCTGTCTTTTCTGTCGCCATGCGTAATGCCGTTAATACCAGTTTACTTGAGCTATATCGTCGGCACTTCCGTTTCGGAGGTGAATGGCAATAGACAAGGGAGCACGGTGCTCTTTCGATCTATTTTATTCATTGCAGGCTTCTCGCTCATTTTCATTGTGCTCGGCGCTTCGGTGAGCTCGCTCAGCAAGCTGCTGACGACCAATCTGGACATTATACAAAAAGTGGGCGGCGTCATCATTGTCATTTTTGGCATACATATGACCGGACTTATTAAAATCCGCTTTTTTTATGCCGATAAAAGGCTGCTTTCGAAGCAGATTAGCGGCAGCCAAGCGAGTTCCTTCCTGCTCGGAATGGCTTTTGCCATCGGCTGGACGCCTTGCGTCGGTCCTATTCTGTCTTCAATTCTTATCTATGCGGGCAGCATGGAGACGATAGGGAAGGGAGTGCTGCTGCTCGTGTTCTACTCGCTTGGGCTGGCGCTGCCTTTCTTCGTATCGGCTTTGCTGATGGGCAATCTTCGTTTCTACTTAAATAAAATCAACCGGTTTTTGCCGGCTCTGTCCGTAGCTAGCGGAGTTGTCATGATCGTTATGGGGATTCTTGTATTCACCAATCAGCTTGAGGCATTGGGGCAGTATGCCGGTCTTTTTAACCTATAAACGGTCGGCTGGAGGGGGGGCAGCATGAAAAGAAACGCGTGGATAGGCATCGGTTTTATTATTATCTTTTTGCTGGCGGCCTATGGTGTTCGCCACTACAGCTTGTCCGGGCAAGAGGAGCGATCTGTGCAAACGGAAGTCTCGGAAGAGGGCGCGAAAGCGGAAGCCGGTACAGATGCAGATATGGGTGCAGAGGTGGATGCCGAAGTGGATGCAGAAAATACTGTAGCGCTTATTCCGCTCGAGCAGCGCGAACAGGCTGTTGCCTTCACGCTGCCCGATCTGTCCGGCACCCCGGTCGATCTGGCAGCCTATGCCGGTCAGCCGGTCTACTTGAATTTCTGGGCTACCTGGTGCAAATGGTGCAAGCAGGAGATGCCGGCTATGCAGGAGATTTTCGAGAACCAAGCGGATAAGGGGCTGGTCATGCTCGCCATCAGCGTCGGGGAAGAGCGGGATAAGGCTGCTGCCTACATTGAGGAGCATGGCTATACGTTCCCTGTACTGCTTGATCGGGATAAAAAGGTGACAAGAGCGAACGGCATCCGCAGCATTCCCGTTTCGATCTTTGTCGATAAGCAGGGCAATATAGCCTACAAGCATATTGGCCCGCTTACAGAGCCGCAGATGGATGCCATTATCAATCTGCTAGCGGCAGAATAGCAAGAGCGTAAGAGTTGAGCTTAGCTTCATCAGAGGCGCAGCCGCGATGCAAAAAACCGTCCATTCGGCCTTTACGGCCATAATGGACGGTTTTTTTATGGTCGCTTTGTTGTACGCAGCTAAGGCTTAGGCGTAAACTCAGGCGTTTACTTCAACAATTTCTTCAATATTTTCAGCTTCGATTCGTTATAGGGCGGGAATACGACAGGCACGTTGATGCGAGTGCTTTTTTTCAAGACGCTTTTCCGATGGGAGAACGCCTCGAAGCTGTGCTTGCCGTGGTAAGCTCCGATACCCGAAGAGCCGACACCGCCGAAAGGCATATGAGGATTGGCGATATGCTGGATGCAGTCGTTGACGCAGCCGCCGCCGAACGAGACTCTCGTCATCACTTCCCGCTCGGTCGCTTTATTCTCGGTAAATAGATACAGCGCCAAAGGCTTCGGCTTCCCGTTCACGGTATGAATCGCTTCTTCAAGCGTACGGTATTCCAAGACGGGGAGAATCGGGCCGAATATTTCGTCCTGCATAGCCGCGTCTTCCCAAGAAGACGTTTCGAGCAGAGTCGGCTCAATGTATAGATCGCTGCGGTCGAGTCGGCCGCCGTAACGAATAGTGGACTGGTCCTGCTCCAGAATAGCGGCAAGCTGATCGAACCGGCGCTCGTTGACGATGCGGCCGTAATCGGGGCTCGTCTGCGCATCTTGTCCGTAAAAGCCTTTGATCGTCTCCGCCAGCTTTTCCATCAGCTGCTTCTTGATCGAAGCATGGGCCAATATATAGTCGGGGGCGATGCAGGTTTGTCCGGTGTTCAGCAGCTTGCCCCATGCGATGCGCTTCGCGGCGATATCCAGATTCGCCGTCTCGTCGACGATGACCGGGCTTTTGCCGCCAAGCTCAAGAATGACGGGAACGAGATTTGTTGCCGCCGCGCTCATGACGATTTTGCCGACGGCTGTGCTGCCGGTGAAGAAGATCAGATCGAACGGCGCATGAATGAGCAGCGACGTCGCTTCCTTCTCGCCTTCCACTACGCGAACGTGCGAGGGGTCGAAGATTTCCGCAATCAGCCGGGAGATGACGCCTGTAATATGCGGCGTGCCTTCCGATGGCTTCAGCACGACGCAGTTGCCCGCGGCTACTGCTCCGATCAGCGGCTCGATGCACAGCTGGAACGGATAATTAAACGGGCTAATAATTAATACCGTGCCGTAAGGCTCGGCAATTATTTTGCTGCTTGAAGGCAGCAGGTGAAGTGGGGTTTTCGCCCTTTGCGGCTTGGCCCAACTGCGCAGCGACTTGATCGTGCCGCGAATGCTGTCCAGCGTAAAACCGATTTCCGTTTCGTACGTTTCGAATTCGCTTTTCCGCAAATCTTTATGCAACGCTTCGACGATTTGCGGTTCAAACCGGCGAATCGCTTCCTGCAATTTACGCAGCTGCTCGAGCCTGAAATCGACGCTTAGCGTCCGGCCGCTCCCGAAAAACCGTTTGTGCTCCTCCAGCATCCGTGCGACGTCTGAGGCTGCTAATTCCGGGGTCATCGACATTCCTCCGATCGGATTCTCGTTACTTGCTATTGCCAGAAGTTCCTAGTTTCATTGTGGAGGAACGGGCGGCATTTGACAATAACGAACTGCCGATCTGAAACGTTTATTTGATGGCGATATAAATATCGATCTCGCCGTGAGAATCATATTTTTCGAAGTCGCATGTATAGGCTCTCTTCAAGGTGCCCGCCTCTTCGCGGCGCCATATTTTTTGCCATGTCTTTACAACGCCTTGCTCTTCAGCCGTATCGACACGGAAAATCTCGTACTTTGCGCTTGCCGGCAGTTCCAGTTGACGTTCGCCTTCTTCACCCTCTACGGCAATGCACAACGTATAGTCGCCCTTATAGTCGCTCTCGTATTGATGATAAACGCCATAAAGGGTGCTGTCTTGATCAGCCGTGCGATCGTAAGCTTCCTTCCACAGTCCCGAAATTTTTTGCAGCAGCAGCTCGTCCTTGAAGTTGTTGGTCCGCACGCTGTTGATTATCGTTAACTTCATCGGTGTAATCCTTTCAAATCAGGCGAAAAAACCTTTATTCACAATCCGAAACGGCCGAAGCGCTAGGGAGATCGTCTTCTTGGCTTGAGGGCCAGAGAAGTCGTTTCCGAAGCGCCATTTGTTCGGCCTGTGCAGAATGTATGTTCCTATAATAGCAACAATTCGGATTGCAATCAAACGGCTGCGGGATAGTTTGGAAAGCGCGGCTTTATAAGGGGCAGTTTTACAGGATAGGGTCGTTGCGCTTGAAGGTTCTTGCCAAATAATCGGTATGAAGATCGCGTTTCTGGCTTTCGTAGTTTTCCAGAACATCGATTAGATACGTTTGCCCGTTTTCTTTTACCGCTTCATAAATAAAGTTTTTCGGATCGATCAGCCGAACGTCGTGACCGCAATCGCGCAAGCACCGTGCGTAGTCTTCAGCGCTTGGTTCCACATTTTGCTCCAGAAACAGAAGCCCGCGCAGCTGTTTCGTTTCTCCGCCATCGATGATTCTGAAATGAACGAGATGTTCCTTGAGCATGTTAATCAGTCCTGCCTTTCTTTTTCTTTTCTAATCTAAAAGATACATCCATTATAGTGCAGGAAAGCGGCGTTGTCTGTGATATGAGTTACAGTCGCTCGATTTGGTCGCAATGAACCGCACACATCTGTCACAATAAACATAATCATTCCATGTTCCGGCAACCTTGCTCAGTTTGGGCGCACGGAATCGGATAGCCGGGAATAGTTTGAAACGGATGCCATATTATATTTGTAAGCGTTATCAATAGAATGGTTAATTTATACTTTCGAGCGGAGGTGGGAGCAGTGGGAACACGTTTATGGACGGAGCAGATTATGAAGCAGCGTTTTCCGCATATCCGGTATATTCGCATTCATAATTCGGGCAGTCACAAAGCGACAATCTATGCATGGAATGAGCAACTGCAGTTGGCCGAGCATGACGCTCGGGAATTAGGCCGATACGCCACCGACTATTTGTCGCCGGAAGTTTGCTTCACAGTCAAGTCCTATGAGTCAGCGGCAGTGGACGGCGTTTCGCCTTTGGAAATACCGGAGCAGTTGAAGCAAGAGGCGCTCAAAGGAAGCCTCGACCAAAGACGCGTGTTTGCAGTGCTGAACGATTTGCTAGCGGGAGTTGTGGTCGCTTACCGAAGGTACGATATCCGGACAGGCACGGTGCACATGGCGGCCTATAGCTGCTATGAGCTGAACGATAGGGACAAAGGGATATTGCAAAAATATGCGGATGAGCTGATGCCGGTCGGCTCCGTTGCGGCGGTGATGTATTATGGATCGTAGAGATCGTTATGTGATGGAGAGACGGATCGATCGGACTAGAAAAAGAGCGGCTGATTGCAAGGCGGAAGCCGATCGGAACATGGCTTCTGCGTCGGAGGCAAATGAACGAGCAGCGACTAGCGAGGCTTTTGCGCCGTCTAGCCCATGCGGATCGACTGGTGAAGGCTTCGACGCTAAGGAGTAGAATACTTGAAGCGAGCGCCTCGCCTCCCGCCTCGCGAATCTCTCGGGCCAGCGCCTCGTCCTTCTCGGCAGGCTTGTTTCGGGGGCGTTTGAGGGGTTAAATTTATGTCTGCCACTTGACTTGTATACAAGGATACAAGTAAATTGAAGATAGACAAAAACGGGGGAGAGAAAAGGATGTCGATGCTTCCGCCGCTGCAGCAGACGCAGCGCAAATCGCTGGGCGACCAAATCTACGAGACGATTCGGGACAATATCGTATCGATGAAGTTGGAGCCCGGTACGATGATTTATGAGAATGAGCTGTCAGAGACGCTGAAAGTGAGCCGAACGCCGATACGAGAAGCGATTCGGCTGCTCGTCAGCGAGCAGCTGCTGGACGTGCTGCCGCAGCGAGGTACACGAATTGCGTTGATTTCCGAACGCAAGGTAAGCGAGGCGAGATTTATTCGCGAGCAGTTGGAGCTGGGCGCATTCCGGCTTGCAGCAGAGGTTTGGAAGGACAAGTCTGGCCCCTTGGGCGGGGATGCGGCGCTTGAGAAGCTGATCGCTGAGCAGCAGCGCGCGGCTGAAGCGGGAGATATGGTGCTCTTTTTGCAATTGGACGAGGCGTTCCACCGCGTGATTTTGGAGGCGGCCGGCAATGCGACGCTGCTTCAGGTTGTCTACCATATGCGTGGACATCTGAATCGGGCGCGTTATTTGGCCATGAAGCAATTCGGTCATTCCGATCGGGTGGTGGAGGAGCATCGGAGGCTGCACGACGCACTCCGGTCAGGAGACCCAGAGCAGACGGGAAGTCTGCTGCAGGCTCATATTGGCAAGCTGGACAGCGAACTGCCGGAGCTGCGAACGCTGTACCCGCAATATTTTAAGGAATAACGAATACGATGTCCGGCTGACAGTCTGTAGGCTAGGTGCCGGACAATCACACTAGGGGAGAGATCATCGCGATGAAAATGGTATTCCGTTGGTACGGCGAGGGCAACGATTCGGTAACACTGAAGCAAATCAAGCAAATTCCAGGCGTTGAAGGCATTGTGTGGGCATTGCACGATGTTCCGGCGGGCGAAGAATGGCCGATGGAAAAGATATTGGAATACAAGCGGCTGGCCGACGAGTACGGCTTTCATCTCAAAGTCGTCGAAAGCGTCAACGTCCACGAGGACATTAAGCTTGGCCTTCCTTCGCGGGACAAGTATATCGAGAATTACAAGCGGACCATTGAGAAGCTGGCTACGGTCGGCGTAAAAGTGATTTGCTATAATTTCATGCCGATCTTCGACTGGATGCGGACGGACCTGTTCAAGGAGATGGAGGACGGCTCGACGGCGCTCTTCTTCGATAAAGCGAAAATCGAAAGCATGGCAGCAGAAGACCTCGTTCGCAATATTAGCGAAAACTCCCAATTCACGATGCCAGGCTGGGAGCCGGAGCGCCTTCAGCGTTTGGCTCCTTTGTTCGAGGCGTATAAGAACGTGACAGAGGAGGATCTCTTCGCCAATCTGCAATATTTCTTGGAGCAAATCGTGCCGGTAGCGGAGGCGCATGACATTAAAATGGCGATCCACCCGGACGATCCTCCTTACTCCGTGTTCGGCCTGCCGAGAATTGTAACGGGCCGCGACAATATCCGCAGACTGCTTGATCTGGTGGACAGTCCTTACAACGGCATCACGCTGTGCAGCGGCTCGCTTGGCGCGAATCCAGACAACGACATTCCGGCCATGGTGCGCGAGTTCGCCGATCGCATTCCGTTCGCTCATATCCGCAACGTACGGGTATACGAGAATGGCGACTTCATCGAGACTTCGCACCGCAGCAGCGATGGTACGGTTGATATTGCCGAAGTGGTGAAAGCGTACCATGAGAACGGGTACGAAGGCTTCGTGAGACCGGATCACGGCCGCCATATTTGGGACGAGAAGTGCCGCCCGGGTTACGGGCTGTATGACCGCGCACTCGGTATTATGTATCTGTGGGGCGTGTGGGATTCGCTCGATCGGCAGCGGAAGGAGCGGGTCTAATAATGACAGCTATGCCTATTCATGAACGGTTGGCGGGCAAAGTGGCCGTCATCACTGGCGGCAGCGGCGTATTGTGCGCGGCAATGGCAAGAGAGCTTGGCAGGCAGGGCGTTAAGGTCGCTATATTGAACCGGACTGCCGAGAAGGGCGAGGCGCTGGCTCAAGAGATTCGTGAGGCGGAAGGCGAGGCGCTCGCCGTCTCGTGCAACGTGATCGAAGCGGCGAGCGTACAGAGTGCGGCGCGGCAGGTGGAAGCGGCGTTCGGCGCTTGCGATATTTTGATTAACGGCGCGGGCGGCAACCACCCCGACGGCATCACGACGAACGAGTCGTTCAAGACTGAGGATTTGGCGGACGAATCGGTTAAAACGTTTTTTGACCTGACCGAAGACGGTTTCGGCCAAGTATTCGATCTGAATGTGATGGGCACGCTGATTCCAACCCAGCAGTTCGCCAAGCAAATGGTGAACAAGCCGGGCGCGGTCATTATCAATATGTCATCGATGAGCTCGTTCAGCCCGATGACGAAAGTGCCCGCATACAGCGCGGCGAAGGCGGCGATCAATAACTTTACCCAATGGCTGGCTGTCCATATGGCCGACTCCGGGATTCGGGTGAACGCGATCGCCCCGGGCTTCTTCCTGACCGAGCAGAACCGCAAGCTGCTCACCAACGAAGACGGCTCGCTAACCGCCCGTTCGAACAAAATCATTACACACACGCCAATGCGCCGCTTCGGCAAGCCAGAGGACTTGCTCGGCACGCTCCTGTGGCTAGCCGACGACAGCTTGTCTGGCTTCGTCACTGGCATCACCGTGCCGGTCGACGGTGGCTTTATGGCTTATTCGGGTGTGTAGGATTTTAGGTAGGGAATGTGCGAAGAGGTGAGTGCAAGCCCGACCCTTGTTGGGGTCGGGCTGGGTGCTCGAGAAAGTCGCGCAGGGTCGGTTAACTGTAGAAAGGCGGCTGTGCCGCCGTCTTGTAGGGCCGATTCGAAGGAATAAGCACGAAAAATCATATATAATTTTTCGAAAAGCGGGATTTTGGACGATTATAGCTGAAAAATCGTATATATTCGCTGCTTTTTCGCAAATTCGGAAAAATATAGTTGAAAAATCGACTATATTAGACCATGAATGATAGAGACCCGTTGTTTTCGTAGCGACGAGAGGTTCTCAACAACCAGTCCGATCCTTACGGGGGTCGGGCTTTTTGGTTTTCGACAACAAATGCATTCTCTCGACATTATCTCCTACTGAAACCGTGTTTAAATGTGACTTATAGTAAATAAGTAGGGTTAGAAAATATAATTAGTAGATATATTAAAAAGTATAGTGACAATCTAGAAGCCCTGGTGGTGGAATGGTCCTTTAAACAAACGGTAGATAATTAGTTGCAGAAGCTTTACTTTAATTTAAGTGCTCAATGCACGGAACACAAGAAGCAGGAGGATAAAAAATCAATGAAAAACGGTCTAGAAGCTTTTGGAGAGATTTTAATGACGCAAGTCCGAGACAAGGCAATCTTTCATTGGGAAAAAGTCTTGCATGGTGAGATGAAAGATAAAGGCAGTAAACTACTGTTTGAAGAATTTATAAATAATTTAGAAAAAGATCAGCAAGAGCGTATTGTAGATATTACTTCTCAAGTAGTTGATACAACGTTACATTTTCTGTTACTAGCGCTTGAAGAGGAAAGTTTGATTAGTGTTTTTGCAAAATACGATGATGGCGAACCAATTGATATAAAAAAATTGAGTGATGGGCTGCCAGGAGAACTATATACCGAAGATGGATGGATAATGAAATTTAGTGACAAACGATATCTTCAACCATAGAAGTCGTCAGATAGGTGTTAGGGGAGGTAGAATCTTGAACCTATTTACCTTGGAAGTGGATTCGAGGGCACAAGAATATTTAATTAGCATTGCGGATGAAGGTGCAAAGTATATCGGAGCACTTAGACCATTTTTCTCGAATATTGGTGTTAAAGTTGATAAGGAGGATTATAGATGAAAGAATTGGAAGAATCGATATTAATATAAAAAAAAGTGACATCGAAGAGATTGCTCCAGTTGAAGTTATTGAAATTACACCTCTCTGAAAATGCAAACTTAGCGTAAACGATTGTGGGTTTACAATCCTGAATCGATCTGCTATGGATGTAGATTTAGGAGCATAAAGTATGAGAGGTAGTAAATAGGGTGTGGTAAATGTTGGAAGATGAACATGCGTCCAGCGGGACAAAACGAAAGGCACTTAAGCTGGCTTTAGTAATAATTATCTTATTGTTAGTCTTGATAATTTCTATTTTTGCGACAGTATATCCTTTTTTGAAATCGATGTTAAGTAATTTAATAATTAACTAGAAGGTATGAAAAGAATGATTAAACCTAGAGTTCCGGTATAAACTTAGGATGTTTCTCTAAGAACTTTTTTCCATCAACCTTATCACTCCTCCCATCTTCTACTGCTACTATAGCCAGCTTTAGTTTTCCCCTAAGAAAATTTAACTTTTTCTTATCCCATACTTCGTGTTTCTTTGTGTCAGATGTCATGGAAAAAATTAGATGAAATTAATAATGAAAACGAGATAATAGCTCCCTTATCTTTAGCTGTGCCTGCTATGGCGGCAGGTATTGTATACGCTCCTGCAGTAGTTTCATCGGGCTTAGCTGCGGCGGATGTTGCAACGATGGGCTATACAGCTACAACATTGTCCAGTGGTACAGCAGTTATTGTATCTGGTATTGGTAGGGTCTCCAGGTTGATTCCTGAGTTGAATCAACTAACTCAGAAGGCTGTCTCAACAAATAAACCTATTACAGGCATTATTCGGAGTGATGGAACGGTAGAAGCGCATATCCAAAATGTATCAGGTACAATCTCTCATAAGAGTCTAGGTCTTACAAAAAATGATCTAGGATTTAATATGTCTTACTTTGATGGAAATTGGTACATCAGTCCATCTGGTTACGCTACAGATCCAGCAAACGGGTGGGCTAAACCATCACCTGCAGAGCAAGAATATATAAGAACAGTATTTGGGGTGAATAAGTGAATTTATTAAAATGGTTTAGCCGGAAACATGTAATTCATTGTCCGAATTGTCGAAGTGAATTAAATCTATTTTATTATGGTCCAGAACACTCGTATATACTTAAGTGTGTTGAATGTACAGATAATATCTACTATTTGAAAAAAGAAAATTCCAACATTCTTACTTTAACTGAAGTTCCACATATATTAAATAAACAAATACAGGAAGGAGATGAATACCAAAAGTACTATAAAGGTTTCCCTATTAGTGAAGCTTTTGAGCCTAAGTGGATTAAGCTAATTCGTAAATTATTAGCCCGAAACAGATGAAAAATAAATTATCAAAGCCACAGCTCCGTGTGGCTTTTTCCTTGTTCCGAAAAAGCAGCCCTCGCCTTCCCGCACCACCTCCCCTCCCCCTGAACTCCCCCCTCCTAAAAAAAACACAAACCGGGCAAAACGACTCCATTGTTCGTCGAACGCATTATTTTTAGGATAAGAGGTATAGACAGATTCATATTTCGACAACGACAAGGAGGAAGGTTTATGCCGCAAATTACGATAAAAATGTACGAGGGCCGCACGGATGAGCAGAAGGACGAAATCGTTGAGGTGTTCACCCGGGAGCTGTCCCGCATCATCGACCGCGAGCCCGAGTTCATCAGCATCGCCTTCGATGAAATTCCGCTGGACGAGAACGCCCCTGCCAACTTGTTGAATAAGAAGAGGTGACAGCATGCTAAAGCTGCAATACATGTGGAAGTACAAGGCGCTTTATCTCATCTCGCTGCCGGGCATTCTCTTTTTCCTGTTGTTCAAATATACGCCTTTGCTCGGCTCGGTCATTGCTTTTCAAAAATACAATCTGTTCGCCGGCTTCAAAGGCAGCCCGTGGGTAGGATTCGCCCACTTCGAGCGCATGTTCAGCCATTACGACTTTATGCGCATTCTGGGCAACACGCTGCTGCTCGGCTTTTACGATCTGCTGTTTGCGTTTACCGCTCCAATCGTGCTGGCGCTGCTGCTGAACGAAGTCAGATTGGCGCTCTATAAGAAGATCGTCCAGACGATCATCTATGCGCCGCATTTTCTGTCGTGGGTAATTGTAAGCGGTATCTTTGTGGGCATCCTGTCTCCGTCGTCGGGGGTCGTCAACGCCATTCTCGGCTGGTTCGGGATCGAGCCGATCTACTTCCTTGGCGAGGATTCCTACATTCGTTCGATATTGGTCGGCTCAGGCCTGTGGCGTGATGTAGGCTGGGGAACGATTATTTACTTGGCGGCGCTCGCCGGCATCAATCCCGACCTGTATGAGGCGGCGGAAATGGACGGAGCGGGCAGATGGAAGCAAACGCTTGCTATCACGCTGCCGGCGCTGCTACCGGTCATCACCATTCTGTTCCTGCTGAAAATCGGTGATTTCCTGGACTACGGCTTCGAGCGCGTATTCGTCTTCCAGAACCCGCTCAATCTGAAAAACAGTGAAATTCTCGACACGTACATTTACAAAGCCGGATTGAA
The DNA here is from genome assembly GCF_042885235.1 of Paenibacillus sp. NPDC058071. NCBI lineage: Bacteria > Bacillati > Bacillota > Bacilli > Caryophanales > Paenibacillaceae > Paenibacillus > Paenibacillus sp. NPDC058071. Next base: position 25,771 of record NZ_JBHVSK010000008.1, on the reverse strand, counting down.
TCAAATGCAGTATAGCTACGCGACCGCCATTGGCCTGTTCAAGTCCGTCGTCGGCTTGACGCTGCTCACGATCGCCAATTTTATTAGTAAAAAATCGACCGGCGAATCGCTGTACTAAGGAGGACGGAGCCGATGAGAAGACGCGAATCATTCAGCCGCAAGCTGTTTCTCGCCTTTAACTATACGTTTCTAACGGTGCTCGGACTATGCATGTTTTTGCCGTTTATGAACGTTATCGCCCAGTCGTTTAGCAGCGCGGGCGCGATCGACCGGGGAGACGTCATGTTTTGGCCGGTCGAATTTACAACCGGCTATTACGAATACGTATTTGGCGACATATCGATCTGGCGCGCTTTCGCCGTCACTGTCTACATTACGCTGCTCGGCACGTTCATTAATCTGGTCATGACGGCGACCCTTGCGTATCCGCTCTCCAGAAAAGAATACGTCGGACGCAGCTATGTGCTGCTGTTCGTTCTGATGACGATGATCTTCAGCGCGCCACTCATTCCGCAATTCATCCTCATGCGCGAGGTCGGCCTGACGAATACGCTATGGGCGCTTATGCTTCCGACGGCGATAAGCGCGTTTAATCTATTCGTCCTGCGATCCTTTTTCGTGGAAATACCGAGTGAGCTGATCGACTCAGCGCGCATCGACGGCAGCAGTGAGCTTCGCATGCTGTGGAGCATCATTTTGCCTTTGTCCAAGCCTGCGCTGGCGACCGTCGGTATTTTCTACTCGGTGACGAACTGGAACAAATATATGGACGCCCTTTATTATATTAATGATGTTAAGAAATACCCGTTGCAGGTAAAATTAAGACAGCTGCTCATTACCGACGACCTGACCGACACGGGCAATATGGCGTTTGAAACCGCATCCCAATCCGTTCAGGGCGTGCAAATGGCCGTTATTCTCGTCGCAACGGTGCCGATTATTATGGTGTATCCGTTTCTCCAACGCTATTTTATTAAAGGGATGATGATCGGCTCGATTAAGTCTTAATCGCTTATCGCGATCGCAATCAGCTGCCTGCTTGGCCAAAGCCTGTCCTCAGTCGTCTAAAAAAATGACAAACGGAGCCAAACAGAGTCCATTGTTGCCGGATCTCAATCGCTTCTACAATTTAAAATGTAAGCGCTGTACCAAATAAAACGGTTCGTACCATTCAATGAAAAGAGGGGAATCTATGAAAAAGATTTTGGCCCGCGGAATGATTACGGCTCTAGCGATCACAACGATTGCCGGATGCAGCGGCAACAATTCGGGGGGCAACGGAGGCAGCACCAATCCCGCCACCAACAAGCCGGCGGCAACGAACAGCGGGGGAGAAGCGAAGAGCGATCCGACCAAGTTCTCAATCTCGCTTCGCACGCTCAACGTTTCCTATGTGGAGAAAAACCCGGACATCAACAAAGACAAGTATGTGCTGGAGCTGGAGAAAATGACAAACTCCGATCTCGACATCCGGCTCATCCCGCATAACGAATACCAGGATAAAATGATTCAAATGTTCGCGACCAACGACATTCCAGACGTCGTGCAGGGCGGAGGCGGCATCAGCGGTCCCGAACTGGCGGGCGCGGTAGAGAACGGCGTATTCCTCCCGCTCAACGATCTGCTGGAAGAGCACGGCCAAGACCTGCTCAAGTTCATTCCGAAAGAGGCTTGGGCGCGGATGACCGATTCCAAGACCGGCAATATATACGGCATTCCGGAAGTATTGTCCAACCCTTCCCGCCGTGCCACATGGGTTCGTACCGATCTGCTCAAGAAGGCGAACAAGGAAGTTCCGAAGACGGTCGAGGAGACGCTTGACGTGCTGCGCACGTTCAAGGAACTCGGCGTCGAGCATCCGTACGCTGGTCGTCAAAACTTCAAGTATGCCGATACGTTCTTCGGCGCGTACGACGTTCTTGGCTACTTGAACTCCTTCAAGCTGTTCCCGGACGGCCAAGTGAAGCCTAGCTTCTTCGACTCCGAGAATATGAAGAATGCCATCGGCGTGTATAAAACGATGCATCAAGAAGGGTTGATCAGCAAAGAGTTCGCGACGATTGAAAGTACCGACTTCAAAGCGCTCGTCACGAGCGGCAAGGCGGGCATGTGGTCGATGAATGCGAACGAGCTGCCGATCTGGGGCGCTCAGCTGAAGCAAAACGTTCCGGACGCCGAAGTCGCGCTTATTCCGTCACCGATAGGGCCGGATGGCAAAGGCGGCTACGGCCACTACAATCCGGTAACGCGTTCCTTCTTCATCAATGTTGCAGCAAAAGACAAAGCGGCTGACATCGTCAAGTTTTTCAACTGGATGGTCAGCGAGCAGGCGGAGCTGTTCTTCAGCTTCGGCATCGAGAACGAGGACTACAAAGTGGAGAACGGCCAGCCGGTGTTCGAAGTGCCGACGGATACGGCAGGAACGGACAAAATGCGCTACCTCAACTACTGGCTGTGGCTCGTGCAGGATACGACGTATAACAAACGGGTATCCGAGCTGTCCGAATCCGGCAAGCAGATCATCGATGCTTTCGATAACATGCTGTCGAAAGAGGGCCGCCGCGGATTGGAATTCGAGCCTCGTCTAGATGCGCTCGTGCAGTACCCGGATCTCAATCCGAAATCCGATGAAATGCCGCCGCTCATTCTGGAGCATGTGCTGAAAATGGTATACGGCCGCGAGCCGATTGAAAACTACGACAAAGTGCTTGATGAATATTTGTCCAAGGGCGGCAAAGAAGTTATTGAGCAAGCGACGGCTCGCTACAACGAAGCTGAAAACGTTTTCGAATAAGGTTTACGACTGTCGGACGATTGCATTACTATGAGAAAAAAAGCATCTCCCCGCAGCCGTTAGCGGCCGCGGGGAGCAACGCATCCGAAGGGGGACGCCAGTCATGCACCGCATTCTCGTAGTTGACGACGAACCGATGATCCGCAAAGGATTGGAGAAGCTGATTCAGCAGTCCGAACATACCGGTATTACGACCGAGACAGCCGAGAACGGGGTGGACGCGCTGGATAAAATCCGGAGCAGACGGCCCGACATATTGTTCACCGACATTCGGATGCCGCAGATGGACGGTCTAGAGCTGTGCCGCCGGATGCAGCAGCAGTACGGCGACATTCCGATTGTGGTCGTCTCCGGTTACGGCGATTTCGAGTATGCGCAGCGATGCATGTCTTACGGCGTTAAAGAATATTTGTTGAAGCCTGTTACCAAGGCGGGCGTACACGGCGCGGTAGCGAAGCTGCTGGCCGGCATTGCCGCTGAGAATGAGCGCTCCTATGTCTCGCTCTCTCAATCGGAGCATTGGCTGGAGCGGCTGGATGAAGCGGTATGGCATTTGCGGGACGAAGCGGTATCCGGCATTGTGGCGGAAATGGGCGACTATTTCCGGACGAAGCGAATCGAAGACAAACGGCTGCGGGAATGGCTGCAGGAGCTGCTCGTTAAGCTCGTCAAGCAAGTGAATCGCCGCGACGTCTATCCGATTGCGCTCGGCGACATGACGGGAGACGGCGTCGAAGGGTTCGAGCAATCCGTCAGGGAGCTGGCCCGAACAATTCGCGCGAAGCGGAAAGGGCAGGTTAAGGAGCCGGTCGAAGAAGCGAAGGCTTATATCGAACGGAACCTGGCGAAGGAGCTGTCGCTGGAAGAGGTGGCTGAAATGCTCGGCTTGAACGCCTCGTATTTCAGCCAGCTATTCAAGCAAATGACCGGCGAGACATTTGTCTATTACCGGACGAAAAGGCGGATGGAGCTGGCCAAGAAGCTGCTCGCCTCCGGCCAATACAAAATTACCGACATTTCATTCGAGGTCGGTTACGCGGATCATCCGCATTTTACGAAAACGTTCAAAAAGTTTACAGGCTATACGCCCTCTGAATACCGCCTGTCGCTGGGGATCGAATAATGCGGAGGAGCTTGTCGCGCCAAATATTCGTTTATTTCTTCATCGTTATATTGCTGTCGCTGTCGATGGTCGGCGTTTTCTCGTACGTGGAATCATCGCGGGCGATTGACGATCAGGTAGAGAAGTATTTAACGACCGTCATCAATAACGCGGCCATGCAAACGGACAATCAACTGGCGACGTTCGAACGGGTCAGCAATTCGATATTGTCTCAGCAGCAGGTAAAGAAGTTTCTGGAGATGGACCCAACCGACAGCTATGAGTACTACCAATATACGAGCCGGATTCGCAAAGACGTGTTCGAGAAAGTTTTTATCACATATCCTACGCAAATTCATATGATCTACATTCTTGGCGATCACGGACGCTCGATTTTCGATCAAAATCAAAGCTTCTCGCAGCTTTCGCTCGATCCGTCGCAGCGGCTGGCGGAATTGAACGAGAAAACGCCGGATAACGGAGGCGTAGCGATTCTGAAGACAAGCTTGCTGGGCAGAGATCAGAACAAAGTCATTACCCTGGCTCGCAAAATCCGGGGTTATTCGTCTTACACGCCGAAGGGCGTGCTGGCGATCGAGTTCAACGAGCAGCAGCTAAGCCAACTGTGGAGCCAGGTGGAGCTAGGCGAGAAAGGCTTTTTCTTCATTCTCGACAACCAAGGCGAGGTCATCTATGCACCGGAAAACGATACGATGAAGGCGCTTCTGCAATCGGACGTGCCGGACCGGCTGGCGGAGGGAGGCGACCAGCGCTTCACGCAGCAGCTGAACGGCGAGAAGACGATGATTATTTCGCGAAAATCGGACTACTCCGGCTGGAGCCTTGCCATCTCGATGCCGTTCGAGGAGCTGCGGGCTCCGATCTCTAACATACGTTCGACGACGATTACGGTTGGTCTAGTAACGCTTATATTCGCGCTGTTTCTTGCTATTCGATTCGGAAAGTCGATCGTCGGGCCGATTCGGATTTTGAAGAACGGCATGCGGGACACCGAGAAAGGCAACTGGATGCGCATCGAAACCGCTCCTCGCGAGGATGAGATCGGCGGCCTTATTCACAGCTACAATCTAATGGTAAGCCGGTTATCAGAGATGATCGAGCAGGTGTACAACACCGAGCTGCACAACCAGAAGACGCAGCTGGAGCTTCGGGACATTCAGCTGGAGCGGCAGAAAGCGGAGTTTCAGGCGCTTCAGCTGCAAATCAATCCGCATTTCTTGTACAACACGCTGGAGACGATCAATTGTTATGCGATAGTCCAGGATTCTGACGAAATATCGGAGATGGTTGAGGCGATGGCCTTCATGCTTCGCTATTCGGTGCAGACGAACCTAGAGGAAATTACGATAGCCAACGAGCTGAACCATGTCCGTAATTATATGATTATTCTGAAACATCGGATCGGCCGCGATTTTGAGATTGATGTCGCCGTACCGCCGAGCCTATTGCTGGCCAAGACGGTTAGGCTGACGCTGCAGCCGCTAGTTGAAAATATTTTTCAGCACGCCTTTCCGAACGGCATGGAGGATCGGCATTCGATCCGTATCGATGCGATGGAGAGCGGCGACGAGCTGCTTGTCATCGTAGAGGACAACGGCGTCGGCATGAAGGCCGACAAGCTGGAGGAGCTGCGGCGCAGGCTGCGCGAGAACCGGCTGGCTGACAGCGGAAAAGCATTGAAGCGCAAGGGAGGCATCGGCGTCGCTAACGTGCACCGGCGCATTCAAATGGTATTCGGCGAGGAATACGGTTTGCGGGTAGAAAGCGAACCGATGCGGGGAACCAAAATGATAATGACAATGCCCAAACAACATAGCAGCGGCAGTCCGCAGGAGGCGCCGCGGAAGGAGCATTAAGCCATGCAGATCGATCTAACGGGAAAAATAGCGCTCGTCACCGGCTCGTCCGGAGGAATCGGACGCGGAGTGGCGAGCATGCTTGCAGCAAGCGGGGCTAAGGTAGCCTTGAATTATTTGAACAACCGCGAAGGAGCGGAGGAGGCTGCGGCGTCTATTCGCGCCGAAGGCGGAGTCGCTGAGATTTTCCCGGCCGACGTGACCGTACCGGAGCAGATCACCTCGATGGTCGAAGCCATCGAAGCATCGTTCGGCGGGCCGATCTCTATTCTCGTGAATAACGCAGGCCATCTGGTCGGACGGGTGACCTGCGAGGAGATGACGGAAGAGCATTACGCCAAGGTGATGGACGTGAATCTGAAAAGCGCCGTTTTCGTCAGCAAGGCAGTTATTCCGGGCATGAAAGCGGGAGGCTTCGGACGCATCGTCAATCTGTCTTCCATCGCGGCACATAACGGCGGGGGGCCGGGAGCAGCGCTGTACGCTGCGGGCAAAGCAGCGGTCATCGCCTATACGAAAGGGCTCGCGAAGGAGCTGGCGCCAGCGGGCGTTACAGCGAACGTCGTCTCGCCGGGCTTTATTGGACAGACGGCGTTTCATGCGACGTTCACGCCCGATGCGGCCCGGAAAGCGACGGTTGCCGGTATTCCGATTGGCCGTGAAGGAACGCCGGACGATGTGGCGGGAACGGTGCTGTTCCTCGCATCGGAGTTGGCCGGCTATTTGACCGGCGAGACGATCGAGGTTAACGGCGGGATGTTTATGCGATGAGTTTTATGCCGATACGAGAGAAGGCGGCGCGCTATGAATGGTGCGCTTCCGCCGTTCGAGAACTGGCGGCGGAGCTTGAAGCGGGAGCTGAAGCTTATGACGGCATTCTGCTTCAAATTCCGCAGGAGCCGGGAGGCTGGTGGCATAACTACGTTTGTCCCGAGCACCACACGGAGCTGCTATTCGATCCGTCCGAACAGGACGCCCGGCTGTATCGCTGCCCATACGGCTGCGAGCTGTCCGGCGAAACGTTTAGGGGCGCTTGGCTTGTGTTCAAGCATCAGTCGCTGGCTCGCCGGGCGCTGCAGGCTGCGGCCGTTTACGCGGTGACAGGCGATGCACGGCATGCGAGGCTGGGTAAGGCGATCATCGTCCGCTATGCCGAACAGTTTCCGCATTATCCGGTGCATCAAGGCGCTTCTGCATGGATGCTGAAGGGGAGGGCGTTTCATCAGGCGCTGACGGAGGCGATCTGGGCGACGACGCTTATTCGGGCTTACTTGCTGCTAAGGGACGAGGGCGTATCTTTTGAGGATGAGCAGGCGGATCTGGAGCGGTTTTGGACCATGCTGGGCGACAGCATGGGTGAATATCATGCCATTTTAACGAAAGAGCGGGGCAATCCGGAGAACAACTATACGGCTTGGCTGAACGCCGCCTTGTCCGCTGTCTACGCGGCGCAAGGAGAACATGGCAAGCTGCTTGCGCAGTTGGACCGCGAGGGAGGCTTCCGCCATCATTTGGCGATTGCCGTACGGCCGGATCAGCTGGAATTTGAGGGCAGTGTTTATTATCACGCCTTTGTCGTTAGAGCGTATTTGATCAGCGCCGAAATGGCTTTGCGAGCTGGAGAGGACATCTATCGCTGGGCAGCGCCGGAAGAGCAGTCCATCGCGGGCATGCTGGAGGTTCTTGCTCAATTGGCAGGGCCGGACGGTCGTCTTCCGGCGCTGCACGACGGTCCTTATTGGCGGGAGCCGTATGCACTGGAGCTGGCGGAGATTTTCGAAATCGGCATGTCGCGGTTCGGGGACGAGAAGCTGCTGCCGATGCTGGCTGATGTGTACCGCCGGCTTTACCCGGAATCGGGAGCGCGGCTTGGACTGGAAGCGGTCCTATACGGCGACGGCCAGTTAAGCAGCGCGGACGAGATGGCGCAGCGAGCTGATGCGGCAAGCGGCCTTCTCTCTAACCCATCCATCCTGTTGTCAGACAGCGGCTTTGCCATCCTGACTCATTCGGACAACCGGCTTAGCGGCTTGGTCGATTTTGGCCCGCACGGCGGACCGCACGGCCATTTTGACAAGCTTCATCTCATGCTGCGGCACCGCGAGTATACGCTTTCGCCGGACCCGGGAACGGTGCCGTACGGATCACGCTTGAAGAAGGATTGGTACGCGCATACGGCCTGCCACAATACAGTCACCGTCGGCGGACGATCGCAGCAAGAGGCGGAAGGGGAATGCTTGCGGTTCGAAGCAGCCGATTCGTACTCGTACGTTTGGCTTCGCTCCGCCAAGGCTTATGAGGGAGCAGTACTGGAGCGCCACATTCGGATTGAGAGAGATTGGATCGTCGATTGGTTCGAGGTGGAACTAGCGGAGACGGCGACAATAGATTGGTGGTTTCACGTCAAGGGAGCCTTCGATTTTGGCGCGGGCGTTATTCAGGAGGACGTATCTGTATCCGGTCGGAAGTTGGGCGATCGAGACGGTTATGCAGAAATAGAAGCGGTAAGCCGGATTGAGTCTCGTCCTGCGGGGCTGCTTGGTTTGCGTATTCACCAGACCGGAATGGAGAGTTCCGAGCCGGTATCGGTGTCGCTATGGCTCGAGAGGGATACTGAACTGCTGCGGGTCACATCTCTCGGCACGGCCGATGATCCGCATAGGCGGAGAGAGGGGCTGCTTGCGAGGCATAGCGGGAGACGGGCGAGGTTCATAGCCGTTTACTCGGCAGGCAACGCAATGCCGGTTTTAAGTTTGGAGGAAGATGGCACGCTCGCCGTCAAGCTGATCGGCAGCGAGGATAGAGAAGAGATGCACTACGAGCTAACAGATAGCGGGCTGAGGGAGAGGATCGGAACATGACGTTAACGAAACTGTTTGAACCGCAAAGCGGCTTGATGTCGGTGCCGTACGAACCGTCCGGGAAGACAGGGCTGCTGGAGAACCCGCCCCGGTTTACATGGATGCCGGCAAGGCTGGATGACGATTGTTATGTGCTTCAATACTCCGCGTCCGAGCAGTTTGACGATCAAGAGACGGTTACTGCAAGCGGCATTCCTTATAACCTGTATACGCCGGAAGCTCCGTTAGCGCCGGGACGTTATTACTGGCGCTACGCTTTGTTGACGGGAAAAGGAGGAGACTCGCAAACCAATTGGAGCGAGGTTCGAACGTTCGAGGTGCCGGAAGGGCTTCCCGAGACGCCGCTGCCGGGTCGGCCGAATCGCTATGACGGGACAGCGTCCGCGCACCCGCGTCTGTGGCTGAACTCGGAGAAGCTCGCCGCTTTTCGCAAGGCGCTGACCGCAGACGGCTCCTATTGCGGATGGGACGTCTTTTATGAAAAGTCGGTCAAACCGTGGATGAGCAAACCATTAATCCCGGAACCGGCCCGCTATCCGGGCAACAAACGCGTAGCCAAGCTGTGGCGGCAGATGTACATGGATTGCCAGGAGGCGCTTTACGCCGTTAAGCATTTGAGCGTGGCGGGCGTGATTACGCAGGACGAAGCGGTGATTGCAAGGGCCAGGGAGTGGCTGCTTCATGTCGTCTCGTGGGATACGGAAGGCACGACTGCCCGCGATTATAACGATGAAGCTGCTTTTCGCATCGTAGGTGCGATCGCTTGGGGCTACGACTGGCTGCATGATTATTTATCGGAAGAAGAACGCATCGCCGTACGCGCCAATCTGCTGCGGCGGGCGGAGCAGGTGGCGCACCATGTGATCGACCGTTCCAAAATCCATCATGTCCCTTACGACAGTCATGCTGTGCGCTCGCTTTCGTCGGTGCTGACGCCGGCCTGCATCGCCATGCTGCATGAAGAGCCGCAGGCGCGGGAGTGGCTGGACTATACGCTGGAATACTACTCCTGCCTATATTCGCCTTGGGGCGGCGAGGACGGCGGCTGGGCCGAAGGGCCGCTGTATTGGACGACGGGACTCGCTTTTGTCATCGACGCGATGAATCTGATTAGCGGCTATACGGGAATAGACCTGTTCAAGCGGCCTTTCTTCACCAAAACTGGCGATTTCCCGCTATACTGCTCGAGCCCTGGCACGATCAGAGCCAGCTTCGGCGACCAGTCGTATTTGGGCGAGCCGACAAGTCTCAAAACCGGGTATAATATCCGGCAATTCGCCGGCTTGACCGGCAACGGGCTGTACCAATGGTATTATGAGCGGACGGCAGCGACGGACAAGGACGCCGACTCGAAATTTTACAATTACGGCTGGTGGGATTTCCGGTTTGATGAGATGGTGTACCGCCATGATTACCCGCACGTGGAAGCGCTGGAGCCTGCGGACGGGGCCATTGAGCCAGTCAAATGGTTTCGCGACATCGGCTGGGTGGCGATGCATCATCGAATGGAACAGCCGGAGGAGCATATTATGCTGCTTGCGAAAAGCAGCCGTTATGGATCCATCAGCCATAGCCACGGCGATCAAAACGGCTTCCTTCTGCATGCATTCGGCGAACCGCTGGCGATCGAGAGCGGCTACTACATCGCCTTCGGCAGCACGATGCATATGAACTGGCGCAGGCAGACGCAGTCAACGAACAATCTGCTGATCGACGGGCTCGGACAATACGCAGGCCGGAATAAGGTACAGTGCATGGAAGCGAACGGTTTAGTTGAAGAAGCCCGGTACTTGCCGGAGCAGGGGGGCTGCGGCTATGCGCGGATGAACGCGACAGCAGCTTATCGCATGAATGTGCCGTACTTGGAAAACTATACGCGCGAGCTCTATTTCTTCAACCAGTCCTATATCGTAGTGGTAGATTACGTCGATTTGACGCAGCCGGCCAAAGTCGAATGGCTGATGCATACGCTGTATCCGATGGAGCTGAAGGAGCAGACGTTCCGCGTGAATGGACAGAAGGCCGATATGTCTGGTCGCTTCGTATACTGCTCCTCCGGCAAGCTGAGCCTGTCGCAGCATGACCAATTTACGGACGTCGATCCGACAGAGCTGGAAGGCTTGGACAATCAATGGCATCTGCATGCTGCGACGAACGCAGCTAAGCATCATCGTATTGCGACGCTGCTCGTACCGATGAAGAAGGGCGAAGACAAGTACGTCTCTTATTTTATGGACGATCAAGATTTCGGCGTCCATCTCTACTTCACTAACGAGCAGGGCATTACACAGAAGATCGAAATCGCCAAATCGTATTAAGGTTCGTTGGAGCGCTAATGCTCTAATCGGAGATTTTCGTGCCAGATAGGTGATATAAAGAAGAACGCAGAGGACCGAGACTGCTTTGGCAGTTTTGGTCCTCTGCGTGCGTAGATCGGTATTTAAATTTGGACGACATGACAATAATTTGGTTCGGGCGGCTGTACGACTAGCGTCTGGTATTACAAGAATAGAAAACGCCGCCGTTTCTTGCTTCCTCGTCCCGAGGCTGGTACTTCCGCAAGCTTAACCTTATCGGTTACCGTAGCTCCGGCCGCAGTTTGCCGCAGAGGAAGATAAAGCGCTTCGACGCTGGCTGCCAGCTGCGCGAGCGTTTGGCGAATTTCTTCCATTTCCTGACGGTGATGAAGAAGCTGGAAGGAGACGACTTCGTCGGCCTTATGGGATAAAGCGTCCTCCAACTGACTAATGCGAATAAGCAGCGTTTCCGGCTCAGCAGCAGCCGCCGTATAGGCCGAAGCGGTTCTGCTCAAAGCAGGGGAAGGAGGCCAGGCAACTGGAGAAACCGAAGCCGTTTCTTCTAATGTAATATCCGGCAGGCCCGTTCCTCCCTCTAGCTCTGATTTGATTTGCCGCAGCTTCTCGAGCGCCGCCTCGTCGAAGAGATAATGGCCGAACCGATCCTTTGGAAAGGAGGAAGGAAACAGAGAGACCCACCGTCTGACCGTCGTTTCGCTAACCGCAAGCCGCATGGCGGCTTCTTTCGTTTTCAACAGCTCCATGAAAAAGATCACCTCGCGCTTCGTATATTCCCTATATTCGCCCCTCTCCGTCAACTCCCTCCCCCTCTGACAAAGGTAGTGCCGAGTCGATAAAAGTAGTGCATTTCCGCCTGGAAAAACGCCAAGCGGCGACATGGCCGTCCGACGCTCTCACTCTCAGTTCAATTCGCTGCGCGCATAAAGATCACCGATTGGCTGTATCGCCATTGGCCCGAAAAAACAAGTGGAAGCTCTCTTACAGCTATAAGTTACCAGAGGTTTTTGCCGCAGACAGCGGGACGCGAGCCCACACCACCGGGCGAGCGCACACGTACATTAACCTAGAGGCCGGGTGCGTCTCGCTTGGAGCAAGCGGGAGGCGGGAAACAACGACAACATTGACGGAGGGGATTGCGGAAGTGATCATCATTTCGGGCAGAAACGCAGAGCAGGTCATCAATCAGCTGCCGTTGACGGGACTGGAACGGAAAATCGCGATGGGCAAAATGAACAGCCCGGTCGCGTATCGCTACGATTCGCCGGAAGCGCTGCAGTTCGAGCTGACGACGAGGCAAAGCATTGTGAACGCGGCGCGAGCTTTGCAGGCTAGCGATGCGGCGTTTGCGATTTTTGAGAAATCGTATTGCAATCTGAGGTACTGGACGCGCACGGCAAACGGGGGCTTTCAGCTGAATCCGGGAGTCCGCCCGTCGGATGCCATTAACGATATTTTTCGCAACGGCGATAAATACGGCTTCGAATGCGCAACCGCTATCGTCATTATTTGGTATAAAGCGGTGCTGGATGTAGTCGGAGAAACGGTGTTCAATGCTTATTTCAACAATTTGTATTTGCGCGACTGGAATCATGACAGCGACCTGTGGCTGATCTCGACCCACAGCAGCGACGAGTCGTATCCAGGCGACGTGCTTTATTTCAAAAACCCGGATTACGATAAAGATACGCCGGAGTGGCAGGGTGAGAATGTTGTTCTACTGGATGACAACCTCTACTTTGGGCACGGCATCGGCATTGAGTCGGGCGAGGATATTATCCGCTCGCTGAATAAAATGCGGGAGCCGGGAAGCACGCGCTCGGCTCATCTGTCCGATCTGGTCGTTTATCCGAACTTCGAAAATTTGCGGCGGCTCGCTGCGAGGATTACCGCTGAACTGGAGGAAGAGGTCTCCCAGTTGGCGGACACCCGCTCGATTATGTCCGTTATTGGCTCCAAGCAAGTTTTTCAATAATCGAATATGTGCAAATGACGAAGCGGCCGAACCATTGAGGTTCGGCCGCTTTACTCGTTACTTCCCCACCCAGACTACGGAATTAACGCCTTTGCTTTGGCGATAACGGCCTCGATTTGCGTTTCGTACACATGAATTTTTTGCTTTTGCTCGATGATTTGCTTCTGGTACGAGATCATTCGGATGAAAGAGCCGGACGAGGCGGTGACATCCGCTTTTCGAACGGCTTGATTGAGCACCGCGCCCTCTGTGGCAAAATGCTTTTTCGTCGTGCTAATCGTGCTTTTAGCCGCTTTGATTTTCACGTTCAGCGAGTCGGCGCCGGAGAGCGTATCAGCGACTTTCTTCCTGGCCGCCGTCGCGGCCGTTTTGGCTGCTTTCAGCGCCGCTTCTTTCTTCTTAAGGTCTTCTTTCGCCAGCGTGACGCCGAACTTGGCGGCGTCCAGCTGCGGCTCCAAGTAGGCGACCGCCGTTTTGCTTTTCAGCTTTTTAGCGGCGGTATGCTGTTGTTTTAACGAATCGTACAGCTTGAACACCGGCTCGTATTTTTTGCGGGCGGCGGTCAACTCGGTTTCCAGACGGGCCACTTTGGCCGCGTCGATTTCCTTCGCGCTCTTTTTGACGGCAATCAGGCTTTCCTCGTTGCGGTAGTGCAGACCGTTCACTTTCGTATCCCAGTCCAAATCTTGCTTTTGCAGCGCTTGCAGCTCGGCGTACTGCTTCTTCAGCTTGTCGCCAGACGCCTGTCCGGCGTCGCCGGTCATTTTGTCGAATGCCGTCCTAGCGGTGACGGTGAACTCGAAAGCGGCGGCGGAGACGGGCGCGGCGAACAGGACGGCCGCGCATAGCAAGGCGACGAGCGGAAGGACAAGCTTCTTGCGGGCAAAAGATGGGTGCATAGCAAAACCTCCTTGGTTAATTCGGCCGATTCCCTCGGTACAACAACGCAAAAAAGCACCGGCAAGACAAGGCGTTGTCGCCTTCTCCTGCGGGTGCTTCCCAAGGAAATCGATCGATAGATTTAGTTACGATTAGACTATACAAGACCGTCCAAGTCTAGTCAAGACGTGGAGCGCTCGCTCCTTCCAGAGCCGGGCCGCGCGACTGCCGGTTGGAGCGGAACAGCGCGGGCGCTTCGCCAGACAGCTTCTTGAACAGCCTCGAAAAATAAAAAACATCGCTGTAGCCAAGCGTCGCGGCAATCTCTTTAACCGTTTGATCGGTGACGAGCAGAAGGTTTTTGGCTTCGGTCATTTTCAGCCGGTGCACATATTCATGCAGAGCGAAGCCCGTGTGCTCGCTGATCGTGCGGCGCAGTGTCGAGAGCGACCAATGGTGGCGCTCGGCGAACGACTTCGGATCGAAGGGCTCGAAGATGGATGCGTTTAAATCATCGAGCAGCTGCGCCAGTCTGGCCGCTTTGCCGTTCATAGGAAGGGTCGCTCCAGAATGAACGAAATCATAAAGAAGCGATTCCAGCAGCAGAGCTGCACGATCCGCGTCGCTTGGCTGTCCGCTCTCCATAAGCTGAAAAATGCGATCCATCCGCGCCCGCTGCTGCACATCGGCTTCCGCTCTTCGCACTTCATCCGATTTGACGGGCCAGTACGCCAGCCACTCCTGAATGCGGCTGCCATCAATAGTGAAGTAAATTTCATCCCAGTAGCCGCCATCAACCGGACCGTAATCGTAGACGACATCCGGTTCAAAGAAAAACAAGCTTCCGGCGTCAACCGTTTGCCGCGGCCCATTGCCGGAACGGTAATAGCCGGACCCTCCCGCAATGTAGACGACCGCCCAATGGCGGAATACGGCGGCTTGGCGCGGCATCGTTCTGCCCGGCAAATGGCCGACGTGGCGGATGTGGAGCGAACGGACGGAGAGCTTGGCCGGATCGACGTTCAGGTCTATGATTCTGAGCGGTTCAGGACTGATCATATAATCCATGAACTTTACCATACTGTTCATTCCTCTCCTTTATGGAATAATGATAAGTTGGTTTTGTAGTATAAGCAACCATCAATCATTTTTAGACATATGAAGCATGGAGGGATGTTGATTATGGCAAAGCTGAAGGTTGGCGTCATTGGCGCGGGCTCGATCTCAGAGGTTCATTTGCACGCTTATTCGATTCATCCGGAGGTCGAGTTGGCCGCCATTTCCGATTTGAACGAGTCGAGGGCGCGCGAGAAAGCGGATCGATACGGAGTAGCAAAGGTTTTCACTGATTATAAGGATTTGCTGGAGGACCCGGAGATTGAAGCGGTCAGCATTTGTACATGGAACAATTCTCATGCGGAAATAGCGGTGCAGGCTTTGGACGCTGGAAAGCACGTGTTATGCGAGAAGCCGTTGTCGCAGACGGTCGAGCAGGCGCTGCTGGTCGAGAGGGCCGTGAAGCGCTCGGGCAAGCTGCTGCTTGTCGGTTTTGTAAGAAGATACAGCGACCAAGTGAAGCTGCTTAAAAAATATACCGACGCCGGAGCTCTCGGCGATATCTATTACGCTAAGGCGTCGATCTTGCGCCGCCTCGGCAACCCTGGCGGATGGTTCTCGGATGCCGAACGTTCGGGGGGCGGCCCGTTGATTGATTTGGGCGTCCATATGATTGACGTCTGTTGGTACTTGATGGGCAGGCCGAAAGTGAAGTCGGTCAGCGGAAATACGTATAAGCAGCTCGGCAACCGTTCCCACATCGAAGGACTGGATTTCTATAAAGCAGCCGATTACGCAGCGGACGGCCGCAACGACGTCGAGGATTTGGCGAACGCGCTTATTCGCTTCGAGAACGGCGCGAGCCTGTTCGTGGACGTCAGCTTTACCATTCACGCCGCTCAGAACGAATCCTCTTCCAAAATATATGGTACGAGAGGCGGCGCGGAGATCGAGCCGGAGCTCGTTATCGTCAGCGAGCAATTCAATACGATCGTCAACATTGAGCCGCAAATCGATCACCGCACGTTCCAATTTCAAGGCTCTTTCAATAACGAAATCTCGCATTTCGTCGACTGCTGCCAAGGAAACGCGCAGCCGATCAGTCCAGTTGAGGACGGCGTTGAGCTGATGCGCATTTTGAATGCGGTGTACGAATCGGCGGCTACCGGGAAAGAAATTGTATTGTTCGGGGAGGAGAGAAGATAATGGCGGTTGAGCAGCAAAAGATAACGAACCCGATTGGCGTTATTGTGGAAAGCTTCGGGCTTGGCCTTCGCGGCGGTCTGGAGAAAGCGAAGGAGATTGGAGCCGACGGCGTGCAAATCTATGCGGTCAGCGGCGAGATGGACCCGGATAATTTGGATGCCGAGGCGCGGAAAGAGCTGAAGGCATTCATCGAATCGCTAGGCTTGAAGCTTTCCGCACTGTGCGGCGATCTTGGCGGCCATGGCTTCCAAGATCGCGCGGGCAACCCGGCGAAAATCGAGAAGTCGAAGCGAATTCTTGACCTTGCGCTTGATCTTGGCACCTCCATCGTTACGACTCATATCGGCATTGTGCCGGAAGACAAGGAGTCCGACATCTATAAGGCGATGCAGGAGGCATGCGAAGAACTGAGCCGTTATGCGAGCGATCGCGGCGCTTATTTTGCAATTGAGACCGGCCCAGAGCCAGCAGCGCGACTGAAGGAATTTCTGGACTCGCTTTCTTCGAAGGGCGTGTCGGTCAACTTCGATCCGGCCAATATGGTTATGGTCACCGGAGACAACCCGGTTCAAGGCGTATATTTACTGCGCGACTATATTGTGCATACGCATGCGAAGGACGGCGTCAAGCTTGCCGCCGAAATCGATCCGCGCGATGTATACGGCTACTTGGGCTACGGTGAAATGAGCCATGAAGCGATCGCCGAAATGGCAGAGCGAGGCCCGCTGTTCCGTGAAGTGCCGCTTGGCGAAGGCGGCGTCGACTTCCCGGCTTATTTTGAGGCTCTGCGGGATATCGGATATAACGGATTTTTGACAATTGAGCGGGAAGTGGGCACGAACCCGGAGGTTGATATCCGCAAGGCGGTTTCTTTCCTTCAATCCTATAAATAAATAAATAAACCGAAGTGAAGGGGATGACGGACATGGCAATTGCGCTGAGCGCTTGGAGCTGCCACTCTTATTTCGAAGAGGGCTGGGGAAACAAGGAGTTTATTGAATTCGCAGCGACATCCGGCGCTGACGGGGTGGAACTGCTTAGCTTTCATTGGAATGAAGAAAAGGATGCGACCGAAGTGCCGGAGGCGCTTGCGCGCACTGGCCTGAAGCTGGCCTGTTTTGGCGCCAGCAACAACTTTGCCGATCCTGATGCGGCGGCACGTTCCGCCCAAGTGGACGGGATCAAGAGCAGCGTCGATATCGCGGAGCGTTTCGGGGCGAAGGTCGTCCGCGTATTCGCCGGCGATTTGAGGGACGGGCTTGCGTTTGGCGAGGTGCGGCAGTGGATCGTCGACGGATTGAAAGAAGCTGCTGCATATGCAGCGGACAGAGGCATCCTTCTCTGTCTGGAAAATCACGGACTGTTGGCCGGAAAGGCGGAACAGGTCGCTTCGATTATCCGCGACGTAGAGTCACCGTATCTTCGGTCGACCTTCGACGCGGGCAATTTCCTGCTGGTCGATGAAGACCCGTCGCCTTCGGTGGAAGTACTGAAGCCGCTTGTGCGCCATGTGCATGTGAAGGATTTTGCGCCGGTCGGCGAAGACAGCGGCGAACCTTTTTACCGCTCGATTAGCGGTCAGCCATACTCAGGAAGGGTAGCAGGCGAGGGCGTCGTCGATTTGCCGTATATTATCGGCGAGCTGCGGGCCGGCGGTTATGATGGCTGGTACACGATCGAGTACGAAGGCGGCGAGGAGCAGAGGTCGGCTTCGATCCGGGCGATTGCGAATTTGAAAGGATTTCTGCAAGGCTAGCGGGAGGAAAAACATCAGGCTGCGAGCACGGACCGTTCATCGAACGGCAACCGGGCCTGCAGCCTTTTTTATAGACGCGCGGCATCACAGTAACATTTGCTTGTAGGAAATGCCGATTTTCATGTAAAATTGTGGATATTAGAAAAAGGTGAAACGACGTCAACAGGTTAAGCCATGGCTTTCTGAACGGCATCCCACATTTCTTTATAATGCGGGCTGTGAATCAAACCGATGATGTTGCCGAACGGATCGGTGACCGAAGCGGTCAGCCAATCGACACCGCGTTCCGTGAGCGGATCGTATTCCGTTGCTCCCAATTCCTTCAGCTTCTTCAGCATTCCTGGGACATCGTCCACATGCCAGTACAAAATCGCTCCTCCCGCCCCTGACAAGCTGGCAGCCTTCGGCGCATACTTTTTATCGATAATGCCGAGCTCATCTTGAGAGTCGCCGATCCGAAATTCCAGATAGGCCGGATTTTCCGGTGTCGGACGCTCGAAATAAGGCTCCATGCCGAGCAGCTCCGTGTACCATTCTCTTGCGGCTTTCACATCCTCCGCCCAAAAGCTTACATTAGCCATCCCGCGCAGTTGAGGTGTATTTGTTATCGTCATCGTCAAAACTCCTTTTTGTTTCGAATTGGATTCTACTTATAGAGTAGGTGATAAGATGAAGCCTGTATTACAAAAAACCGCAGCTTTTTATAAACCGTCCGGACATTTAGATCCCACTGGGTATGAGCGTCATGTTCATTTTCAAACCTATTTGCCGCCTGAGAATTTGCAGCCTTTCATCTGTCATTTCTGGATTGTAAGTTGGGAGGGGATCGACAAGCAGCCTTATGTTTCGGAGCAGGTCATGCATAGGCCGTATGTCGATATCTACTTGTCCTTAGAGGAGTCGGGTATCCAATGCACCTTCCGGGATAAGCGCGATTACCGGGCGGCGGACAGCGGCAGAATTATCGGAGCACGGCTGCTGCCGGGAGCGTTTCGCGCTTTTTGGAAGGATTCACTGATAGGCATGCACAACGAGACCATCGAATTGCAGCGTGTGTTTCCGGAAGCCGACCAGCATTTTATTGAAGCGGCGCTATCCCAGCAGGACGATGCGGCCGTCGGCATTCTGTGCGAGCTTATTCAAGCGAACCTTCCGGTTTTCGATCCGCATATTGAAACAGTCAACCGCATAATTGAGGCGATCGAAGCCGAGGATTTATCGACTGTGAAAAATGTAGCCGAACGGTTCGGCAAAAGCGAACGCTGGCTTCAACAGCTGTTCCATGATTATGTCGGAGTCGGCATCAAGTGGCAGCTGCAGCGAAAAAAGCTGCTGGAGGCGGCCAAATCAATCCGCGAAAACGACAATCCTAGCTGGGCGGATCTTGCCTACGAGCACGGATACAGCAGCCAGCAGCATTTTATTACCGACTTCAAGCGTGTGCTTGGAAAAACCCCTCTTCAATACAAGAAGGAGTTAACTTAATCCGCCGAGGTTGCAATGTGTTTTTAATAGAAGCAGCGTTAGTTTTAAGATTCCAGTTTGGCGATTGCTTTCAGCAGTTGGGCAGCTCTGTTTTTCGGTGTTGCAGCCTTTAGCAACGGTAAGCAGACAGCGTACTGAGCCGTTTTGTCGAGCTGCTCGAACGTTCGCTTGGCTTGCTCTCGCTGCTCCAAGGCCGACAAGAGATCTGGAGGAATAGCTGCGCTTTTTTGAGATTCATAAGCGCCGTCCCATCGTCCGTCAGCTTGTGCCGCCTCGATTTCGGCATAACCAGAAGGCTTCATTCTTCCACTCTCAATCAATGCTTTCGCTTTGTTGACATTAATCATGGACCAGGGACTTTTCGGACGCCGCGGCGAATATCTTTGCAAATAGCAGCGCTCATCTAGCGATTTGCGGTGGCTGTCGATCCAGCCGTAGCATAAGGCGACGTCAAGCGCTTCAGGGATGGCGATCGATGAGGCGCCGGAATTTTTCTTGGCGATCCGCAGCCAAGCCTCTTTCCGAGAGTCGTGATGGGCGGCCAGCCACGCCTCCCAATCGGCAGTTCCGTCGAAATCGATATATTCGATCGAATCAGATATGGAGTTCTCCATCGGTCAAAGTCTCCCTTCTATCTTTATAAAATCTAGTCTTTCCTTTCCTGATTCCAGCATACAATAGCTGTTTTGTTCTGTATTACAAAAAACCGCAGCTTCTTCTAGCCTGTTCAATTGTGACTGAATAATGGAAAATTGTCACAAAAAGGGCGCTGAATGTGATACATATCACACAGACCACATGGAAAGGCATGGTATTATTCGGCTACAGAAGCAAGGGAGGGACGCCATATGGAAGTTGAATCGTTGCTTAAGGCGGAAGGTTTGGCGCTGAAGAAGCAATCGTTGTTCCGGCAAAGTCCGCTCCGCTATTTGGCTCGTTCGATGCTGGCAAGCATGTTTATCGGATTCGGCGTAATCGTCGCATTCAAGACGGGCAATTTTTTCTACCTGGAGCATTCCCCGTTTACGTATCCGATGGCCGCGCTGACATTTGGAGCCGCTATTATTCTCATTACTTACGGGGGCGGCGACTTGTTTACCGGCGATACGTTTTACTACACCTTCGCGGCTCTTCGCCGCAAGATGAAGTGGCCGGAAGTGCTCAGAATGTGGATGGTCAGCTACGGCGGCAATTTAATCGGAGCGGGTATGTTCGCACTGCTGATTTTTACGACGGGATTGTTCGACGACGCTAAGGTGAATGGATTTTTGCTTAACGTGGTAAGCGCCAAAATGAATACGCCGGCGATGGAGCTTTTCTTTCGAGGGATTTTATGTAATTGGCTCGTTTGTATGGCGTTTTTCATTCCGATGGGGCTAAAGGGCGATGGAGCTAAAATGTTTGCCATGATGCTGTTCGTTTTCTGTTTTTTTATATCGGGCTATGAGCACAGTATCGCCAACATGTGTACGTTCGCAATCGCGCTTGTGCTGCATCATCCGGGAACGATCTCGCTGGGAGGCATGCTTCACAATTTAATTCCGGTAACGCTTGGCAACATCATCGGCGGAGGATTTTTAATGGGTGCGATGTACTACTACGTCAATAAGCCGCTGCTAGTGGAAAAGGAAAAAGAAGAAGCGATGCAGGCGGAGAAGCTCGCGGACAAATAGTTAGTTAGCCATGTTAGCAGGAGCAGATTTGAACGAACTTGAACGAACTTGAACGAAACAGACAAAAAGATAGAGACCGTGCAATTTAAGCGGGTATAAAAAGGCGAAGCAAGACTGGAACGGAAGAACGAAATCTAATAAAGGAAAAGGGAGATGGGGATTATGCTAGGCAAAAAAACGAGAGTAGTCATTATTGGAACGGGAGCGGTTGGATCGACGACGGCTTACACGCTGCTATTGCGCAATCGCGTTGATGAGCTGGTGCTGATGGACGTTAATCAGAAAAAGGCAATCGGCGACGCGCTCGATATGAACCACGGCATGCCTTTTCTCGGGCAAGCGAAAGTTTGGGCGGGAACGTATGAGGACTGCAAGGATGCGGATATTATTATCATTACGGCAGGCGCGGCGCAAAGACCGGGCGAGACTCGAACCGAGCTGCTGAAACGGAACGAAGCGATTTTCGAGAGCATCGTGACGGAAGTACTGAAGCACAATACGACCGGCATTTTGCTGATCGCATCCAATCCGGTCGATCTGATGAGCTATTTGACTTGGCGCAAGTCGGGCTGGCCGGTTAACCGGGTTATCGGTTCGGGAACGCTGCTTGATAGTGCCCGGTTCCGCTACTTGATCGGTGAAGAGCTTAATCTCGACCCGCGCAGCGTGCATGCCCACATTATTGGCGAGCATGGCGATTCGGAGCTGCCAGTATGGAGTCTGGCTAACATTGCCGGCGGCGAAGTGCAGTTAAACGACGAGCAAAAGGAAAAGATTTTCGTCGGCACAAGAGACGCGGCTTACAGTATCATTGAAGCAAAGGGTGCGACGTACTATGCGATTGCGTTGGCGTTGGACCGGATTTGCACAGCTATCTTAAGCGACGAGGGCGCTGTCCTTAATGTATCCACTTTGCTGCAGGATTATCATGGCGTATCGGACGTATATATCGGCGTTCCTTGCGTAGTTGATCGCAATGGTGTCCGCGAGGTGCTGGACCTTCCGTTGTCGGAAGAAGAGGTTGCCTTGCTGCATAAGTCGGCCGATAAGCTTAAAGGTTTGATCGCGACACTGGAGTCGCAATAAAAGGCAGAGGCTGCTGAATAGTCCTAAATGTTGCAAAATGTTAATAATTGAGACGATTATGAATGCCCTTTCTCCGTTATGATAAGTGAAAAAGGACGAAGGGGGAATCATGCATGGGCGTGCCGGCAGGCGTATGGATCGTGTCAGTCGTTATCTTGGTGCTCCTCACCTGGATAACTTTATGGGTCACGAAAAAAGCGTATTCGAAAAAATGGGACGATAGCGACGTTTAGTAAGACGCGTGGATCATATCCCGTCATGATAGATGTCGTCCCGCCGCTTGCAAGATGAAGCGATGGGGAAGGAAAAGAAAGGACCTCAAGCCTGTTCTAGAACGGTAACTCGAAAGATAGACACTTTAAAAAGTGTCAGTCTTTCGGGGTGCAGTTTATCTAGCGGGCTGAGGTCCTTTTTTTATTTGAGGGTAAAAAAAGCAGCGGCTCAAAACCGAAAATTTTAGCGACTTGAAGTGAGGGGAATCGCTGCGGACCAGAGGGGTCTTCCGATCGCCATTAAAGCCTGATTCCTTTATTTAGTAGAGGTTTGTGGTAGGAATTTGCTTTAAAAGCGACCACTAACGTTTCTCCAGAATCCCTCTGTCCCTCCACTTTCCTCCTTTTCCGTCAAGCACTGATTTTAAGGTTGATCCAAAAAAGCTGGTAAAAAGCAGATAAAATGCAGATAGAAAGCAGATAGAAAGCAGATAGAAAGCAGATAGAAAGCAGATAGAAAGCAGATACAATGCAGATAGAAATCAGATAGAAAGCAGATACAATGCAGATAGAAAAGAGAAGCTGAAAATAGCAGCTTCTCTATTGTTGCGAAGAGGAATTGTTGGCTCAGATTTGATGTTCTTTCTGAACCCAGACCCGTATCACCAATTTTAAATGTTACTTACCTTCTTATGGTTTTGGTTGCTTTCTCAGCAATCTGAGCAATCGATGGATTAGAATTGCCGATAGCTGGTGTACGATGGGCGCCGCGTGCTGCGTCCTGAAGCACAGCGTCTTCGAGGGGTTCACAAATGCTTACTTCTATCGGTTACACCGCGCGCAGCTCCCAGCGCGGTGAGGCGGTTGGAGTGTGTCTTACGGCAGCAGCAGATCTTTTGGATCAATAGCAGGAACAAGCCCCTCTTCCGCTGCCCGAACGAGCAAGGAGGTGACTGCAGCATAACCGTTTTCGCCTAAGTTGGCGGTGAAATCGTTGACGTAGAGATTGATGTGCGCCTGTGCAACTGTAGGGTCCATCTCTTGCGCATGCTGCATGATGTAGCTTTGCGATTGGTCAGGATGCTTCCAGGCATACTCGACCGACGCTTTGGCCCAACCGGAGATTGCTTTAAGATCGAGCGACCGGCGGGCAATGATGGCTCCAAGCGGAATCGGAAGTCCTGTATCTTCCTCCCACCAATTGCCCATATCGGCTAGCATCGTCAAACCGTAGTTTTGATAGGTAAAACGGGCTTCGTGAATAACCAATCCCGCGTCTATGCGTCCGTCACGGACAGCTGGCATGATTTCGTGAAACGGCATAACGATAATTTCGCCAACGCCGCCCGGAACATGTCTAGCAGCCCATAATCGGAACAGCAGGTAAGCGGTGGAGCGGTCGCTTGGCACGGCAACTTTTTTACCACTGAGTCTAGCAGGATCGGCACTGCCGCCATTTGTGAGCACGAGCGGTCCGCAACCTCTGCCAAGAGCACCGCCGCATGGCAATAAAGCGTATTCCTTCAGTACCCATGGCAAAGCGGCATACGAAATTTTCATTACATCGAGGCCGTCGCCTCCGGACGCTAGACGGTTGGTGATATCGATATCGGCATAAGTAACTTTCAGCTCAGGTGCGCCTGGAATCAATCCGTGGGCCCAAGCGTGAAATACGAAAGTGTCGTTGGGACATGGGGAGTATGCGATCGTTAATTGATCTGGATTCAATTACAAAACCTCCAATAATACCGAGCTAGCGCGCTCCAAAGATTG
Source organism: Paenibacillus sp. NPDC058071 (assembly GCF_042885235.1). Classification (NCBI taxonomy): domain Bacteria; kingdom Bacillati; phylum Bacillota; class Bacilli; order Caryophanales; family Paenibacillaceae; genus Paenibacillus; species Paenibacillus sp. NPDC058071. Next base: position 1,721 of record NZ_JBHVSK010000008.1, on the reverse strand, counting down.
CAGCGCTTCTTTAATTCGCCAAGCGGCACGGTCGCGAGGACCTACCGGGTTTGAAATGGCTCGCAGCTCCAGCACGGGAAGGCTGAAGCGTTTTGCGGCCGATGCAATGCCGAAGCCTTCCATTGCTTCAGCTGCTGCGCCCGGTATGCGAGCCGCTAGCGCTTCGGCGGTAGCGGCCGATCCGGTGACGGTCGATAGCGTCAGCACCGGGCCGAGCTGGACTTCGAGTCCAGCTTCGTTGAGTGCCGCTGCGAGTTTCGCGGAAAGCTGGGCTTCGGGTTCCACCACTGCTGTTCCGAAGCCCAGCTCGTCCAAGCTGAGAAAGCCGTCTGGCGATTCGGCGCCGAGATCGGCTGCGATCAGCCGATCGGCGACGACGAGCGAGCCGACCGGGGCAACGCCTGTGAAGCCGCCGGCAATGCCGGCGCTGATAACAAGCTGATAAGCACCAGGTCCAGCTTGCTCCAATGCCAAGGCTGCGCCGATGGCCGCTTCAACTGGGCCGACGCCAGCTTCCTGCACGTCGAAGCGAGTATCGCCTTGCAAACCGCGCAGCACTGCTTCTTTTTCGGCGGCGACGGCGGTTAGAATTAATATTTTGGACGGTGCTGTTTGTGCATTCGTCATGTTCAGCAAGCTCCTTGCATGATTTATACAATAATAGAAAAGCGGAAAAGAGGGCGGATTAAGACTTGCGAATTTCGAAAAATTCGCATCGCTGCCGGTCGTAGTAAGCGACGTCGCTAACGCTAGTCTGCACGGCAACCATGCCGTCCTCGAATCGGATGACGATCCCGCCGCTGCTTACGATGAAATCGTCCTGAAAGACACGAACGCGAAGCTCGCGGCGCACCGCTTCTTCGAAATCGTCGTCCGTCAGCAGTCTGCGATTCAATGCCACGGAATAACCCCTTTCCTTGCCTGTCATTACAACCTTTATTGGAATACTCAGAAGCCACTGCGGAGTTTTGTCCGTAAGGTATGGCTCCATCTGTTATTGTCTCGCATTACGGCTCATATTTCAATGCTGCTGCGTTAATGGTGCTTTGAATAGGGGAGCCTTGTTTCTTTTGCGTAGTAGGAGTGTTACTGTGCGTCCGTAGACGCGCATGTTGCATAGAGAGGAACGGATGGGTAGACATCGGATAGGCGCGAAAACACCAAAAGCGAGCCGAAGTAGCTTCCGTAAGGCTCGAAAGCGCTTTACAGAGCGGAAAGTGGACCGAAGTAACCTCTGTAAGGCTCCAAAGCGCCTTACAGAGTGGAAAGTAGGTCGAAGTAACCTCTGTAAGGCTCCAAAGCGCCTTACAGAGCGGAAAGTGGTCCGAAGTAACCTCTGTAAGGCTCCAAAGCGCCTTACAGAGCGGAAAGTGAGCCGAAGCAGTCGCTGTAAGGCTCCAAAGCGCCTTACAGAGTGGAAAGTGGTCCGAAGCAGTCGCTGTAAGGCTCGAAAGCGCCTTACAGAGCGGAAAGTGGACCGAAGTAACCTCTGTAAGGCTCGAAAGCGCCTTACAGAGTGGAAAGTGAGCCGAAGTAGCCTCCGTAAGGCTCCAAAGCGCCTTACAGAGTGGAAAGTGAGCCGAAGCAGTCTCTGTAAGGCTCGAAAGCGCCTTACAGGGTGGAAAGTGGATGTAGACTAAAAAGTAGACACGCTGTAACAGCGACCTGATACAATAAAACTAACAAAAAAGGTCGAGGTGTGTCATGGGAGATATCCGCCA
>NZ_JBHVSK010000007.1:0-276439 GCF_042885235.1 Paenibacillus sp. NPDC058071 | reverse complement strand
CGAGCCTTACAGCACAGTCGCAGGCTCGTTTTCTCCTCTGTAAGGCGCTTTCGAGCATTACAGCACGGTCGCAGGCTCATTTTCTCCTCTGTAAGGCGCTTTCGAGCCTTACAGCACAGTCGCAGGCTCGTTTTCTCCTCTGTAAGGCGCTTTCGAGCCTTACAGCACGGTCGCAGGCTCATTTTCTTCTCTGTAAGGCGCTTTCGAGCCTTACAGCACAGTCGCAGGCTCGTTTTCTCCTCTGTAAGGCGCTTTCGAGCCTTACAGCACGGTCGCAGGCTCATTTTCTTCTCTGTAAGTCTTTTTCGAGTCTTACAGCACGGTAACTGCTCGCCGTAAGACGGTTTTCCGGCTTACAGCGACGATTTGTGCTCCATGTGCTCCCCTTAAGGCTATTTTTCCAACTTACGGGAGACTTCACGTAAATAGGTTACCTACCTCCACCTGATGAAACGAGCGACAGAGTGCCGGCTGTACACAACTTATTGGAGTTGCAGCAGTTTGTTAGAATAGAAAGAGCGGCGGCTTGGCCCGCCCCGCCCCGTTCCATTCCGTTCTTGTTCAGTTCTCCCGCTCCTAAGCCACTGCCCACAATAACTGAACAAACTAGCTATACAAAAAGGCAGCAGCGCTAGATCAGTGCTCCCTTATCTACATCAGTCCACTATCACGTTAAAAGCGACAGTACGCCTCATTGTCCCCCTGTCACCCGTCCTCCCCCATTTCCGCAGCGTCAGACAGCCGCACCGGCGCAATGCTATGAAAGCTGGCCCACTTGCCGAGCTGCGTGAGCTTGTAGCTGATATTCGGCTCCATGCGGGCGCCAGGGGCCAGGTCAAACAAAACGATTGGGCCGTACCTTGAATGGGGGCGGTAACGGGCTTTTATCATCGCGCCTGCGGGATCTGTCAGTCTTAATTCTCTGGAAGCGGTCGCTTCGTCCTTTGGGTCAAGCTTTAGATGAAGTACCAACGTTCGTTCGTCGATCGGCCGCGCCGCAACGACGGCAAGCGGTTTTATGCTTTTGCCCCTCAGTTCTGCTTTTCGAATAGTCGCCCAATCGGCGAAAACCCTATATTTCATGCCAGGCGTCAGCTCCTGACCTTCGGGTAGACGAAACTTCGGCGCCTGCCGTCCATCCGTTGCTTGCGTGAAAGGCACATAATAAGCTTTAACCGACTCGCCCTTCGCTGGCGTTAACGTAATCGACAGCCCTCTCAGCGACGGAATAATAGCAAAAGGACGCTCCCCCCGCTTGTTGTTCTCTGCAAGCGTAAAATCGAGACCGTTCCGCTTTCCTGCATACTTTTGGACTACATTATGATAATCGGTCACGCCTTCTTCCAAGTCGGAAATAAGCTCAACTGTATCGTAGGCCGTTTGCTTGACTGACCAAAACGCAACCGGCTCGGCATTCGAAGTGAACGAGACCGGCTCTCCTCCCGGATACGATAGCCGATAGGTTTTTCCAGCTTCTTGAACGGTAGTTGGAACGAGATACGTCGAAGCGCTGCCGGTCATTCGGAGCGGCGGCTGCCTTACTTCAAGCCCGCCGTCGAAGCGCCAGCTCTTGGCGGCTTCATCATCGTCTAGCGACTGCGGCCATTTCACTTGCAACGCGATGGCATTCAGCGGAACGACGACGGGCTTCACCTCCATTTCACGCGGCGATCCTTCCTGTGACGCAGACGCGGTCGGAGTCGCATTAATCGTGCCGCTGAAAAGCAACACAAGGCAAACCGTAATGCCTCCAATTCGGTTCGGCCATGTAGGCTTCATCGTTTTACCTCCCTTTATTTGTTAGAGGTAGTATTTGATAAGCCGGGATGTTCATGCATGCCGAGGAGACTCAGCAGCTTCAAACAGCTCGATAAACTGCCTGGCGCTCTTGGACAAATAGCGATCTTTCAGCCATACGATTCCGACTTCCGATTGAATGTCGGCGTCTTCGATCGTCAGCATGCGGATCGTTGGCAGCGGAAACGACGCCATAACCGATTTTGGAAAAACAGTTGCTCCGATTCCCGCAGCAACGAGCGCCATAATGACGGCAACGCTGGAGCATTCACAAATGACATTGGGCTCGAAGCCGTGCGCCCTCGCTTCCACCATTACTTGATGATGCATACCGGTCGTCTTGTCCGTTTTCAAAGTCAGAAAAGGCATCCCGGCAAGCTCTTTCATTTTCATCGACGTTTGCTGAGGTTCGGCAACCCAACTGGATGGTAACACAGCAACATAAGGATCCGACGGCAATGGTAAAATCGATAGCGGCTTCATGTCGGCCGTTTCGAACGGCAACCGGGCTAATATCAATTCGATGCTTCGCAGCTCCAGCTCGCGTCCAAGCAAATAGTGATCGCCCTCCGCGATTTTGAACGTCACCTTCGGATGCAACTGCCTAAACCGCTCAATCGTAGGCGGAAGCAAGGAAATACAGGAAACGACCGAACCGATCGCAAGCATCCCTTGTATCCCTGCGTCCAGCTCCTTCACTTCCTTTAACGTTTCTCCAAATTGATGAAGCAGTAGCTCGGCCTTATCGCGCAGCAGCTCACCCGCATGGGTCAGCGTCAGTCCTCTGCCGCTCCTGTCAAACAGCGTGACGTTTAACTCCTGCTCCATCAGCTTCAGCTGCCGGCTTAACGGAGGCTGCTCCATATTTAATATTTTGGCCGCTTTCGTAATTTGACCTTCCTTCGCGATCGCCAAAAAATACCTTAATTGACGAATATCCATAAAGGCCTCCCCTGTATACCTTGAAAGTATGGTGATCCGATAAAACAGATACTATTAATATACCTTCATAAGTGGTACGATTCAAATAACCAATCCTATATAGGGAGCTGTTTTTCGACATGACACAATCAATTCGCATCGAACGTTCCGCAATTAAAAAAACGCAGCCAAAAGCTTCCGAGCTTGGCTTCGGCAAATATTACACCGACCACATGTTCATTATGGACTACGATGACGCGAAAGGGTGGCACGACGCCCGTATCGTCCCTTATCAGCCCATTACGCTAGATCCGGCTGCCAAAGTTTTTCATTATGGACAAACGGTATTTGAAGGTCTAAAAGCATATAGAACGGCAGATGACATCATCCGCTTGTTCCGTCCGGACCGCAACTTCGCCCGTCTTAACCGTTCCAACGAGCGCCTGAGCATACCGGAGCTGGACGAGGAACTGGCGCTTGAGGCTTTGAAGCAGCTCATTTTGGTCGACCGCGAGTGGGTTCCTTCCGAAGAAGACACGTCGCTCTACATCCGTCCTTTTATTATTGCAACGGAAGCTGCGCTTGGCGTCGCTCCATCGCTGCAGTATAAATTTATGATCATCATGTCGCCTGTCGGCTCTTATTATGCGGAAGGCATCCACCCCGTTAAAATTGCCGTTGAATCGGAATATGTCCGCGCGGTTAAAGGCGGCGTAGGCAACGCAAAAACCGCCGGCAATTATGCGGCGGGCTTGAAAGCGCAAGAGAAAGCTTCCGCGCAAGGAAGCTCTCAAGTGCTATGGCTGGACGGCGTCCATCGCAAATATATCGAGGAAGTCGGCAGCATGAACGTGTTCTTCAATTTGAACGGAACGATCGTGACGCCGGCTTTGAACGGCAGCATTTTGGACGGCATTACGCGCGATTCAATCATTCAAGTGATCAAACATTGGAACATTCCGCTTGAAGAGCGTCAGCTGTCCATCGATGAGCTGGTGGAAGCTCACGCGAACGGAACGCTGATTGAAGCGTTCGGAACCGGTACAGCGGCCGTTATTACGCCAATCGGCGAACTGCTGTGGGAAGGAAAGCCTCTCGTCATCAATAACGGCCAAACCGGCGAATTGTCGGCCAAGCTGTACGATACTTTGACTGGCATTCAGCGCGGCTCCGTCGCCGATCCTTTCGGATGGGTGCTTGAACTTGATTACCGGCAAGCTTCAGCTGCCAAGAACTAAGATTCGCCGTCGTATTTTTTAATCGCCATTTCATCTAAGCTTTTAAACGTATAGCCTTGCCTTCTGGCCTCCTCAATAATGCTTCCGAGCGCTTCGGCATTATCCTTCGACACGGTGTGCAGCAGTATAACTGCCCCGGGATGAAGCTGTTTAATGACCTGCTCGTATGCATATGAGGGGCCTTTTTGGCTATTTACGTCCCAGTCCTTATAAGCAACCGACCAGAATACGTTGGTATAACCCGACTGCTTGCTAACGGCAAGCACATGATCGTTAAAAATGCCTCTAGGCGGACGCAAATAAGTCATATCCGGCCTACCCGTCAGTTGCACCACCTGCTCCTTTACCTTTTCCAGCTCCGTTCGAATTTGCTCTGACGAGAGCTGCGTCATATCCGGGTGACTCCAGGAATGATTGCCTACCAGATGCCCTTCCGCCGCCATTCGACGAACAAGCTCAGGCTGATCCTTCACATAATGGCCCGTCACGAAAAATACGGCCGGCACCTTCTTCTCCTTCAGCACATCAAGCATTTTCGCCGTATACCCGTTCTCGTAGCCGTTGTCGAACGTTAAATAAAGCTCCTTCTGGGCGGTATCGCCTAGAAAAATCGCGCCATGCTTCATAACGATATCTTTGAAGCCTTCTTCGTTGATTGACGGCAGGCGGCCCTGTACGCTTTTCTTGAAACCGAAATGGAACGCTCCGTTCGAGGCGGCTGCGTAGCCGGTTAACAGCAGCAAGCCGGCGGCTGCGGCGATTATTATGCGCGCGGCGTTGCGGTAGGTCTTCATTGTCGCTCTCTCTCCTTCTTAGCTGGACTCAAACGTTACTTTTCCCCAATTCGCCCAATCGTATCATTTTGGAGCTTCCGTCTTATTTGTGAATACGCTTTCGCAAAATCAGGGCTTCTCCCCCTGCCGTTCAGGGCTTTCCCCGAATTACAGCTTTCTCTCAATCATGCTACGATGGGATTAGCCCAATATCTTACAGTCAGGAAGGTGCCGCCCATGTCCAAATTCAAATTTAGTCTCGTCAAAAAAATCGTACTCGGCATTACCATCGTATCCGCCGTCACTTACGGCACAAGCGCCTTTTTTATTTTCGTAATCAACGACTTTACGAAGAACTACATACCGGAATGGATTTTTACGATCATTACCCTTTCCCTGGGCATATTCTGGACGGCTTTTCTCGGTTGGATTGCAGCGAAATGGCTCATTAAACCGCTTATTCAAATGACGGCCGCTGCAGAGCAAGCCGCCTCCGGCAATTTGAACGCCGTCGTTGTGCCAAGCGAGTCCGATGACGAGCTCAGGGCACTAGGCCTTTCCTTCCGCAATATGATGTCGCATCTAGGAGCAGTTGTGAATGGCATCAGCGACTCCTATCAGGAGACCGACCGCCATACGGCAGAGCTGAATACGGCTATCTCCCATGCTGCCCGGCATATCGAATCCATCACGGAGACGGCAGAGCAGATTGCTGAAGGCGCTGAATCGCAGTCCAGCTCCACCGACACGATGTTCCACTCGGTCCACCGGATGACGGAAACGGCAAACGAGATCGAACGGCAGGCCGGACAGGCGCGCGAGCTGACAGCCGGTATGGTCGAGACGATTCGCGGCAATGCGGCCGTTATCCAGTCGCTGGTCGACGGAATCTATGGCATGGTCGAGACGAGCGGCCGATCTGCCGACCGGATGCGCAATCTGAATGAACAAGCAGAGCAAATTAACGGTATTTCCGCCCTAGTCGGGGAAATTGCTGAGCAAACGCATCTGCTTGCCCTGAACGCATCGATTGAAGCGGCTCATGCTGGCGAGCACGGCAGCGGTTTTGCAGTCGTAGCCGGCGAAGTGAAAAAGCTGGCCGAACAAAGCGCGGGCGCCGTATCATCTATTAAAGGATTAATTGCAGGCATACAGACGGAAATACAAGAAACGTCGCGGCAAATCGCGCAACAGGCGGAAGCGGCGCGACGAGAATCGCAGAGCGGAGCTGCCGTGTCCGAAGCGCTCGGGCAGATGAGCGAGACAGCGAGCGATGTATACGGAACTTTCGAGCATATTGCTCAAATGCTTGAGGGGCAGGTTGAACAAGTGCAGCTTACGCTGCGGGAAGCGAAGCAAATGGCCGCCGTTTCCGCCTCCATTCAGACGGGAGCGAAGGGCGTTTTCGCCTCGACGCAGGAACAAACGGCGCTGATGCAGGAAATTGCTGCCGCTTCTGATTTTCTCCGACAGCAGTCCGGCTCGCTGAAGAAGCAAATCTCATTTTTCGATAAAACGGCTTAATTTTCTGTAATTAAAAAAAGGGCTTAGTTTCCGCTCGTCGCTGAAAGGTTCGCGAGCGTGAAATCTATGCCCTTTTAGTTTCTTGTTTGGCTCTGGAGAAACGATAGTGTTCGCCTTTAAAGTCCGATTTTTACCGCAAACTTATAGAAAATAAAGGAATCGGGCTTTAACAGCGAGTGAAAGAATCCTCTGCCACGCAGCGTTCTCTCTCACTCGAAGTCAAGTCAACCGATCTAATCGATAGGTATATCCGCAAAACTTGCATTTGAACAGAACCCCCGACTCGGATACGGTAAAGGTCAGCCGATCGTCGTCTTCCAGCTCAATATATTCCTTTCCGCTATCGTCGCGATCTCCCGTGGCAAACATACCCGTTTTGTTCCCGCAAACACATTCAAACATAATGACCATAATCTATTATCAGCCAACTTTCTTTATGATTTATAGGAAATACTTGACATGATACATTTCGTATCATAAATTACTATTAGTGGGTGAATATCTTTAGGTGAGGAGCCACTGCTCATGACGATGGGAGATCGCCTGAGAGAGCTTCGGATCGGCAGAAGCTTGTCCCAGGAAGCCGTTGCGCGAACAATCGGGATTACTCGTTCCGCCTACAGTCATTATGAAATCAACAACCGCCAGCCCGTGTATGACACGCTGCTGAGACTGGCCGACTTTTTCAACGTGACGACCGATTACATTATAGACGGAAGCGCTCGCAATGGCGACACGGCAATGTCGGCCGAGACGCTCGAAATTGTCCGTCTGCTGAATGGCATGGACACCGACCGGCGAAAACAGTCGATCGACAAAATGCTGACCGCCATCCGAGAGTCCGAATAGCCGTTGTCCCGCTGCGGGCAACGGCGGTTTTGCCTTTTCGCCAGGAAAAGCGATTTTTGATGCCACTGCCCTTTGCATCTGTCTCTTTTCACAATTAAAGCGCTTCTCTAGGCATTGAATTCTCTACTGCTGCCATTCCTTGCGCTTCTCGACTTCCTGCTATGCCTTACCCGCACACCTGCTCATTGTGTCATCTTTCGGCTTCTATTGCGTGTTTCCCGCTTCTCCCGCTAGCAACTTCGCCCTTTTCGATTGCTTCGGCATGCTGGCTTCGATATAATATTCGGGTGACATCATTATAATACAAATTTGTCGTTAAGGAAGGGTTTCTTACCATGTACGTAGCAGATAAATGGACCGATTACGAGCTTTTGGACACTGGAGCCGGAGACAAGCTGGAGCGTTGGGGACCTTACGTTCTCCGCAGACCGGATCCGCAAATCATTTGGCCGCTCGCCAAAGAAACGGGCCAGTGGAAACAAGCCGACGGTCATTACCACCGCAGCACATCGGGAGGCGGTCAATGGCAGTTCAAATCTACGCTTCCAGAGCGATGGACAATCGCATACGGCGAGCTGAAATTTCATATTAAACCGACCAACTTCAAGCATACGGGGCTTTTCCCGGAGCAAGCAGTCAACTGGAGCTGGATGATGGATAAAATCCGTTCGGCAGGACGGCCGATTCGCGTCCTCAACCTATTCGCCTATTCCGGCGGAGCTACAGTAGCGGCGGCGGCTGCCGGCGCAGAAGTCGTTCACGTTGATGCAGCGAAAGGGATGGTCCAATGGGCAAAGGAAAACGCTCAGCTCTCGGGTCTAGAAAACGCGCCGATTCGATACATTATTGATGATGTTTTCAAATTCGTACAACGCGAGCAGCGCCGCGGACGGCAATACGATGCGATTATAATGGACCCGCCTTCTTACGGCCGCGGTACGAATGGCGAAACGTGGAAGCTGGAAGAAAATCTTTATCCGTTCCTCGAGCTTTGCACTACCATTTTGTCGGACAACCCGTTGTTCCTGCTTCTCAACTCTTATACGACGGGCTTATCGCCTTCCGTACTGCATAATTTGCTCCATATGACGATGCAGCGCAAATATGGCGGCGAAATTAATTGCGGCGAAATCGGGCTGCCTATTACCGCTACCGGGCTGCACCTGCCATGCGGCATTCTTGGCCGTTGGGAGTCCGTCTAATGACTGAGGATCGTTTATCGGCCATCCCGGTGCTCTATGAGGACAATCATATGATCGTTGTCGTCAAGCCTCCGGGTATTCCTTCTCAGGAGGATGAAACGGGCGATCCCGATATGCTTACGCTCCTCAAGCAGGATTTGAAAATTCGCTATAACAAGCCCGGCAACGTTTTTCTCGGACTTGTGCACCGGCTCGACCGGCCGGTAGGCGGAGCGATGGTATTCGCAAAAACATCGAAAGGCGCGTCCCGGCTATCGGAAGCGGTACGCAGCCGCTCTTTCGGAAAAACGTACGCTTGCGTCGTACACGGCTCGCCTAACGCTCCGCAAGGACGTTTGCAGCATTATATTCGCAAAGATGCGAAAAAAAATCAGGTCACTGTTTTCAACCAGCCTGCTGCTGAAGCAAAAGAAGCGATTCTTGATTACCACGTTATTGCTCAAAAAGGCGGTTTCACGCTTATTGCGGTATCGTTGCTCACCGGACGGCCGCATCAAATTCGGGCGCAGATGGCGCATATCGGCTGTTCGATTATCGCCGATCGCAAATACGGTGCGCCTCCCACTCCATCCATTACCGATATCGCTTTATGGTCAACCTCCGTATCGATGCCACATCCAGTGACCAAGGAACAGCTGCTGTTCCGCTCCGTTCCAGCGGGTTCGCCCGCTTGGAGCCGATGGAGCGAACAGGAGCTGATGGAAGCGATCGATTGGTTTATACAATAAGGAGGAAAGATCTCTGATGCGACGAAAACGCAGCAAACATACCGTCTTCAACTTTGTTTTATTACTGTTGTCGACGGCAGGACTGCTGTTTATCGTAATCACCATGCTTACGGAAGACGGATCCGGGAGCCGTTCGGTCCAGACCTCCGCGTTCGCAACGCCGGAGCCCGACGGTCTCCCCTCAGACGAGGCAAAGGCCCCCCCTTTGCCTCCGTCACCAACGGCTTCGCCGCCGCCTGCGCCGACGCCGGAGCCGACCCCCGTTTACCAGGAAGCAACACTGATTGCCGTCGGAGACATCATGATGCATAAGCCGCAAATACCCGGCGCTTACGATAAAGTCAAGAAACGATACGATTTCAGCGAGTATTTCAAGCAGGTCACTCCGCTTTTTGAACAGGGAGACTGGGTGATGGCCAATCTAGAGACGCCGATAGCCGGCGCATCCTATGGCTACACCGGCTATCCAAGCTTCAACGCTCCTATTGAACTGTTGGATGCGCTTGACGACGCTGGCGTCAATATTTTGACGAACGCCAACAATCATGTACTGGATAAAGGCGAGAAAGGCTTGTTAAGGACGCTAGAGCATTTAAAGCAATATTCATTTGCTATTAAAGGCTCTGCAGCTTCGCGGGAAGAAGCCGATGCCAATGTTATCGTCGAGCGTAATGGCATTAAGATGGGCATTCTTGCATACACGTACGGTACGAACGGCATCCCGATACCGGAAGGCAAGCCTTATATGGTCAATATGATTGACGAGAATAAAATCATTGCCGACATCAAAAAGACGAAGGAAGCCGGAGCCGACCTCGTTACAATCGCCTTGCATTTCGGGACAGAGTATCAAACGCAGCCGAATGAGGAGCAAAAACGGCTCTCTCGTAAGCTGATCGCCGAAGGGGCTGATATTATTGCCGGCTCCCACCCTCATGTCATACAGCCTTATGAAGTGTTGCAAGCGACAGATGGTAAGGGCGGTACCCGCCAAGGACTCATTATTTATTCTCTTGGAAACTTTATTTCTAATCAAAGGGACAATACGAAAGATTACGGCGTCATTTTCAAAGTTCATATCCGGAAAAACGCAACAAACGGCACTGTCGAGCTCAAAGAAATTACGTCAATCCCGACATGGGTCCACCGCTATCAGCCAGACCGCAATTATCGTTACCGCATCCTTCCTGTCGAACAAACGATTAAAGACAGCTCGGACAGTCTGTTAACGGCAGCAGATTACAAGTCGCTTAAAACTCATCTGGCGCTCCTTCGCAACAGATTGGAATCGATGAGGTAGCGCCAAGGCCAAGGTGAGCTTCGCTTAGGGATTTTGTGGTTCTCATTCATAGAAAAACGAGACCCGTATTTATGGTCTCTTTAAGATTCGTAAGAAACCCGCTTGAATCGGTCGGGTTTCTTTTTTTATTTCAAGCCAGATCAACCTAACTAACAGCAGGCATACCCAGGCTCTGGCGCTACTCTACTCTAGATCTACTCTAGATCTACTCTAGATCTACTCTTGATTTGCTCTTGATTTGCTCTAGATCTACTTTTGTTTCACTCTAGATCTACTCTAGACCTGCTCTAGACTTGCTATGCTTCTACTCTGTTTCCTCTCTATATTTGCTCTATATTTGCTCTAGATCTGCTCTAGCTTAGCTCTAAATCTTACTATAGTTCTTTTCTAGATCTCGCTATGATTGTTTGCCTTGCCTTCGTCATTCGTTCGCTTAGCGCGATCAATGCATTTCGATCGGCTCACGAACAGCATTGCCGCCCAAATGCAGCACAATATGCGACTTAGCCATATTGCACGTCTCCGGGTCGGGGTCGGGGTCGGGGTCGGGGTCGGGGTCGGGGTCGGGGTCGGGGTCGGGGTCGGGGTCGGGGTCGGGGTCGGCAGCATTCGGCGGTGAAAAACTGCAAATAACTGCCAAAATGCAGTTATTTCTCCTTGCACGAGCATCATTTAAGGGAATAACTGCCATATCGCAGTTATTTATTTGAGATCAAGGCATTTGGGCGCCTTGAACGTCAAATAACTGCCAAAATGCAGTTATTGCCCTCTTGCAGAGCGTCATTTGAGTAAATAACTGCATTTTGGCAGTTATTCACTAAAGCAAGCATGAAGATGATGTCGGAGTGGATTGAAAATATACGGCAAGCCGTTGATGCTGTTGATGCTGTTGATGCTGTTGATGCTGTAGCTACACCGCCAACATCTTCCTGGAAATGAGTCGGCTCATTTTCCGCTTCTTGCACTGCACACAGTGGCAGCACAAATCTAATACTGCAATAGCTGCTGCCGGCATTTGCCTCCAACTATTGCTTCGATGCCCAAATCGGCCGGGTGATGCACCTACATAGCGATATAATTGCACTGTCCCTCGCCTCAAGTACCGTGCCTCGCCGCATAACAAAGCGCCGCGCTCAGAGCGCGGCGCTTATCCACTTAAAACCCAGCTCCCTTCAGGGAGTCAGTCGGTCATTTCCGCGCTCAGAGCGCAGCGCTTATCCACTTAAAACCCGGCTCCCACAGGGAGTCGGTCGGTCGATTTCGCGCTCAGAGCGCGGCCGCTTATCCAAAATTCCACTCCCTTAGGGAGCCTGGCGGTCCATGCCACGCCTTGAGCGCGACGCTTATCTACTTAAAACCCGACTCCGGCAAGGATGTCGGTCGGTCGTTTCCATGCTCCTCGGTCGTCAGGCGTTCGCCACTTTGCCGAGCAAATAGACAAGCAGTTGCTGGTTATGTGAGGAGATGCGGTCGAGCGATTCTCCGATCAGCGTGGCGCGAATGGCGCTGCCGCGTTCGGCTTCTGACCGCCCTTTGTCCGATACGGAAACCCATACGATACGCCGGTCGTTATCGTCTCTTGTTCGAATAACGAGCTCGTTTCGCTCCATCCGATCCAGCAGCGTCGTGATGGCGGCAGGGGTTGTCGACAAGTATTGCAGCAAATCGGAAGGCTTCATCGGCTCGTGCTGCAGCATCAGCTCCAATACATTGAGCTGACCTTCCGTTAACGGCGCCAGTTGTTCCTCCAGACTCATCTTCCAATCTCGCGTCAGCTTTGTCCACAATCGAGTAAATTCTTCAGAAACCATAATACACCCGCTTTCTGTCCAATTTTCTCCTTTGTTCCTAATTATACCATTGCAACATGTCGAATTAAAGGTTAACCCAATTAATAATTTGAGCTATTAATCGCTAACAATCCGAACGTTTTGACAAAGCTAGACATACAATGAGCATAGGCGATATCCCATTTTGTCACTTGCAACAGCTGACAAAGGATAACGTTATGAGCAACAAGAGCCGAAGGAGTGACCCCTATGGAAGAGCGGAAGACGGAAATTTTGCGGAAAATAAAAGCTTACGGCATAATAAAAGACCCGCAATGGTTGGACCGCCCGGATGAGCCGGTTCCATTGTGGGTCATGCTTGATGCGCTAATTAGTCTGATCGAGCGTTTCGATCCGCCTAATCGGCCTTTTGATTAACAGTAAGCTCTGAACGAATGATCAGCCTTGTGATCGCGTCGTTTTTCTCGACAGCCGCTACCTGTTTGCCTATCGATTTGCGATCCTCGATCGGCGCCTTCTCCGAGCTGAACGGAAGCTGAGCCCCGCTGGCTGTCAAAGCGACCAGATCGACCGCTTTCGTCACGTATAAAGCCGCGGCGAGAACCGAACCGTTCGGCTTCACACGCTTGCCCTCTTTGAACTCAAACGTCTGTACGCCTTTACCGCCTCTGCCTTGCAGCGGGTAATCGAGCAGCAGTGTTCGTTTCGCATAGCCGATATCGGTAACGACCATCAGCTCGCCTTCGTCGTCGGCCACCCAATCGGCGGATACGATCTCGTCGTCATCCTTCAACTGCATGCCGCGCACCCCGCCGGCGACGCGCCCCATCGTATTCACTTCGCTTTCCGCAAACCGAATGCTCATGCCCAGCTTCGATACAAGCAGCAGTTGTTTCGTCGCATCGCTTAGCGACACACGAATAACCTCGTCCCCATCCGATACTTTGCACGCTGCTACGGCCGTCGAGCGGGACGTCATATAATCCTTCAGCTCTGTCCGCTTCACTTGCCCCCGCTTCGTCACAAAGACGAGCGATACGCCTGGCAAATCGAACGATTTCACTGGAATAATGCTGACAACTGCATCGTCCTTCGGAATCGGCACGATGTTGACAATCGCAGTACCGTTGTCCTTCCATTTAAATTCCGGAATTTGATGGACAGGCAGCATATAATACTGGCCTTTGCGTGTGAACAACAGCAAATTGTCGAGCGTGTTCACCTCGAACAAATCAGTCACGGCATCGCCGTCTTTCACGCCGGCGCTTTCCAGTTCCCCGCCGGAACGGGTAAAGCTGAGCATGCTGGTTCTCTTCATGTAACCTTCGTTGCTAAGTGTCACAAGTACGTCTTCGGCCGTTACCATCACTTCCAGATTTACTTTCAGCTCTTCGACCTCGCCGCGAATTTCGCAACGACGATCAATGGCATATTTGTCGCGAATTTCAACCAATTCGTCCTTAATCACGCCAAGCAGCTTCTTCTCGCTGTCCAGAATGGAACGGAAGTAAGCGATTCGCTTCTGAACCTCTTTCAGTTCCTTCTCCAGCGAAGTAATTTCTAGATTAGTCAGACGATACAATTGGAGCGTCAGAATCGCATCGGCTTGACGTTCGCTGAAGCCGAATTTCTCGACCAAGTTGGATTGCGCGTCAGCGCGGTTTTTTGACGCTTTAATCGTGGCGATAACTTCATCCAGCAAATTGAGTGCTTTAACCAAGCCTTCGACGACATGAGCCCGGTCTTCCGCCTTTTCCAGCTCGTACTTCGTCCGGTACGTGACAACTTCCTTCTGGTGCTCGATATATGCGTGTAATATCGGCTTGATGCCCAGCTGTTGAGGAGCTTTATTGACAATCGCGACCATATTGAAGTTATAAGTCACCTGCAAATCGGTCTTTTTCAGCAGATAAGCTAAAATACCGTTCGCATCGGCTTCCTTCTTCAGTTCAACAACGATACGAAGGCCGTTGCGTCCGCTTTCATCGCGCACCTCGGCAATGCCTTCGATTTTTTTCTCAAGCCTAATATTTTCAATCGCCGTAACGAGCCGTGATTTGACAACTTGATATGGAATTTCCGTCACCGTAATTTGCTGGCGTCCGCCGCGCATATCTTCGATTTGTACCTTAGAACGGATATAAATACGGCCTTTGCCGGTCGCATACGCATCACGGATGCCCTCTTCGCCCATAATGATGCCGCCCGTCGGAAAATCCGGCGCCTTAATGATCGTCATTAACTCTTCAATCGGCATGTCGGGACGCGCCATCAGCGCGATGCAGCCGTCGATAACCTCGCGAAGGTTATGCGGCGGAATTTCCGTCGCGAAACCGGCGGAGATGCCAGACACGCCGTTGACGAGCAAATTCGGATAACGGGAAGGAAGCACGACCGGCTCCTTCGTCGTATTGTCGAAGTTATCTTTGAACTGTACGGTCCGCTTGTCGATGTCCCGCAACAGCTCCATGGCGATCGTAGACAGCCGCGCTTCGGTGTAACGCATAGCCGCCGGCGGATCGTCATCCATCGAGCCCCAGTTGCCGTGTCCGTCGATTAGCGTATGGCCCATTTTCCAAAACTGCGCCATCCGGACCATCCCGTCGTAAATGGACGAGTCGCCATGCGGATGATAGTTGCCCATTACGTCGCCGACCGTCTTCGCCGACTTCCGGTACGGCTTGTCCGGCGTATTGCTGGAGTCGTACATGGCGTACAGTATCCGGCGCTGCACCGGCTTTAAGCCGTCGCGAACGTCGGGGATCGCCCGGTCTTGAATAATATATTTAGAATAGCGTCCGAAACGGTCTCCTACGACCTCCTCCAGATACGCCGGTAAAAATTGTTCGAGCATGCCCATGCCGACAGCCTCCTATTCCTCGTACTCGGTAAAATCGACATTTTCGAGAATCCAGCGCTTGCGCGGGTCGACCTTGTCGCCCATGAGCGCAGATACGCGACGTTCCGCTTTAGCCGTATCGTCGATCTGCACTTGCAGCAGCGTCCGCGACTCCGGATTCATCGTCGTTTCCCACAGCTGATCAGGGTTCATCTCGCCCAGCCCTTTATAACGCTGCAGTTCAAACGCTTTGCCGAATTCCTTCAAATAGTTTTGCAGCTGTTCGTCGGTCCAGGCGTAACGAATCGTTTCCAGCTTGCCCGATTTTTTCGATATTTTATAAAGCGGAGGCTGCGCGATATAGATGCGGCCTGTGTCGATCAACGGCTTCATGTACCGATAGAAGAACGTCAGCAGCAGCACCTGAATGTGCGCGCCGTCCGTGTCGGCGTCGGTCATAATAATAATTTTGCTGTAATTGCTTTCTTCGACGTCGAACTCCGGCCCGACCCCCGCTCCGATGGCGGAAATAATCGCTTTATACTCGTCGTTTTTCAAAATATCGAGCAGCTTCGCTTTTTCGGGGTTCATCGGCTTGCCCTTAAGCGGCAAAATCGCCTGATACTTGGAATCGCGCCCCTGCTTAGCCGAGCCGCCCGCCGAATCGCCTTCGACGATGAACAACTCGTTCCGCGAGAAGTCTTTCGATTGCGCAGGCGTCAGTTTGCCGTTCAAATTGGAGCTTTCGCTCCTCTTCTTGCCGCTGCGAATTTCTTCTCGCGCCTTACGAGCCGCCTCGCGCGCTCTGGACGCTTGCACCGCCTTCTTCAGCAGCAGCTGCGCCACTTGCGGATTCTCTTCGAGAAACACTTGCATTTTCTCGGTTACGACCGCGTCGACCGCGCTGCGAGCGGATGCACTGCCGAGCTGGTCCTTCGTCTGGCCGACAAATTCGACCTCCGACATTTTTATGTTGATGACGGACATCATGCCTTCCCGCAAATCGTTGCCTTCCAGATTTTTGTCCTTTTCCTTCAGCAAGCCGGCTTTGCGCGCATAATCGTTCATTACGCGCGTATAAGCCGTCTTAAAGCCGGTTTCGTGCGTGCCGCCGCCCCTAGTCGGAATGGAGTTAACGAACGAAGCGATCGTTTCCGTGTAGCCGTCATTATACTGCAGCGCCACTTCCACCTCGATATCGTCGCGCTCGCCTGCAAAATGGATAACGTCGTGCAGCACCGTCTTATCGTCGTTCAAATACTCGACGAATTGGCGCGCTCCGCCTTCGTAATGAAACACGTCCTGCTTGCCGCTGCGGTCGTCCTTGATCGTTACTTTCAAGCCTGAGTTGAGGAAGGCGATCTCCTGCAAACGCTCGGCCAGCGTGTCGTAATTGAGATTGGTACCGTTCTGGAACACGCGTCCATCCGGCTTGAACGTCACTTTCGTGCCCGTCCGGTTGGTCGCCCCGATTACTTCGAGGCCGGTGACCGGCTCGCCGACATGCTCCTTCCCTTTCTCATCTACCCAATATTCGAAACGCATTTTATGTATTTTTCCGTCACGAAAAATTTCGACTTCCAGCCACTCGGATAACGCGTTCGTTACCGAGGCGCCGACGCCGTGCAAACCGCCTGACTTTTTGTAGCCGCCTCCGCCAAACTTGCCGCCTGCGTGCAAAATTGTATAAACAACCTGCGGCGTCGGAATGCCGGTTTTGTGCATGCCCGTCGGAATGCCGCGACCGTTGTCGTGCACCGTTATCGAGCCGTTTTTATGCAAAGTCACGTCGATAGCGCTGCAAAATTTGGCAAGATGCTCGTCCACCGCGTTATCGACGATTTCCCAGACGAGGTGATGCAAGCCGGAACTGCTTGTACTGCCAATATACATGCCCGGCCTTTTGCGTACGGCCGTTAATCCTTCAAGCACTTGTATGTCATCGGCCTCATAATGCCGGTCAGCGGCCGTCGTGTTCGTGAAAAGATCTACTTGCTCTGCCATAGGGCCTGGCCCTCCTTATCTACAGTCACGTTTCCACATCTTCATGTATTTTAATGCAAATGATCCCGATTAGTAAAGATACCGGATCACTGGTTTTGCCGAACAATCGGCGCAATCGCAAGCTAGGCAAGGGCTGAGAGGGATGATAATTTCAGTCGTCCGTCGATTCTGATCGCGTTAATGCGATAGAATAGCGATCCGTATCGATCAGTTTTGCCGGAAATCGTTATTTATAAGCTTTACTCCGTTTTATCAACTCAAACCAAAAATCAGTACTTGGCTTCATTTTTACCCAAATAAAGGGCAAACGTTCGGCGACGTCCGCACACGCAAACCGCCCTCTTGGTCCGTATATTAATCAGAAATAGAGCAATAGAGAGGAAGTCGGCACATGGCGCATAACGAAGCGGCGGAGCATTATTTGGAGCTGCTGAAAAAAACGATACTGTTCGAAATTTGGCTCGAGCACGAAGGCGGTCTCGCTACCCCTCATAATCGCAAGCTCGGCCTCGACTGGCCGAATATCGCCCACAGCATGATCGGCCGGGTTAGAATGAATCAGCTACATGCTGCGATGGATACCGTGCTCGAAGAAAATATTCCCGGCGATTTCATCGAGACCGGCGTTTGGCGCGGCGGCGCCTGCATTTTTATGCGCGGTTTCCTGAGAGCGCACGGCGTGGGCGACCGGAAAGTGTACGTCGCCGATTCTTTCCAAGGGCTGCCAGAGCCTGACCCCAATTATCCCATCGATGCAACGTCAACCTTCCATTTACAGCCATTCCTGCGAGTCTCGCTTCCGGAAGTGATGGATAATTTCAAAAAATACGATCTGCTCGACAATCAAGTGTCGTTTCTAAAAGGTTGGTTCAAGGATACGCTCCCCGTCGCGCCGATCAAACAAATTGCCGTTGCTCGATTAGATGGCGATATGTACAGCTCGACGATGGACAGTCTCCGAAGCCTCTATGCAAAAGTATCCATCGGCGGCTTCATCATCATCGACGATTACTCGATCGGTTACTGCTCTGCCGCTGTTCATGACTTTAGAGCTGCTCTTGGCATCACCGATCCTATTTATCCTATCGACGATACCGGCGTCTATTGGCGCAAATCGAAGTAACGGAGAAGGCAAAAGCCAAAGACTTCCGGTCTGTGCCGGTTGCCTTTGGCTTTTCATCTGCCGAATTTCCGCTGTGCTGCAGAACTGGCTGAGACTAATCGATATATTCAACCGTTAAAGCTTTCGCTGCTTCGGCAGCCGTTCGCCGTGCCTGCTCGACGTCCGCGGCTGAGCTCAAGGTGACGGCCATCCGCCGTCCCTTCTTCGTCTCCGGCTTGCCGAAAACGCGCACCTGCGTAAACGGAAGCTCGAGCGCCGTCTCCACCCCGCCGATCCGGAAATCTCCACAGTCGCGGTCGGCTTTTAGTGTATGCGAAGCGCCTGGCGAAAGCAAGCGAATCGAAGGAATTGGGAAGCCCAGAATCGCTCGGACGTGCAGCGCAAATTCGGACAAGTCCTGCGTGGCCATCGTCACCATGCCGGTATCGTGCGGGCGAGGCGACACTTCACTGAACAGCACGCCGTCTTTCGTCAGAAATAGCTCAACGCCGTATAAGCCATAGCCGCCCAACTCGTCGGTGATGCGTTTCGCGATCGCTTCGGCTTCCTCGATTTGTTTGGTCGACATCGCATGCGGCTGCCACGATTCGATATAATCGCCGTCCTTCTGCACATGGCCGATCGGCGCACAGAAGCTTGTCCCCGAAACAGAGCGCACGGTGAGCAGCGTGATTTCGGATTCGAATGTAATAAAGCCTTCTACAATAATCCGCTGCTTTTTCGCCCGACCGCCCTCCATCGCATAATTCCAACAGGTCTCGATTTCTTCTTCGGACCGGCAAACACTTTGGCCTTTGCCCGAGGAGCTCATGATCGGCTTAATAACGCAAGGGAAACCAAGTTCCTTCGTTGCCGCCTTCAGCTCGTCCAACGAATCGGCGAACCGGTACGGCGCAGTCGGCAGTCCAAGCGTCTCGGCGGCCAGCCGGCGAATGCCCTCGCGGTCCATCGTCAGCCGCGCCGCTCTTGCGGTCGGAATGACGCCGAACCCTTCGCTCTCCAGCTCGAGCAGCGTCTCGGTCGCGATTGCCTCGATTTCCGGAACGATATAATCCGGGCGTTCTTCCTCAATAATGCTTCTGATCGAATCGCCGTCCAGCATATCCGTCACGTAGCTGCGATGGGCGACTTGCATGGCCGGCGCGTTCGCATAGCGATCGACCGCGATTGTCTCTACGCCGAGGCGCTGCGCCTCGATGACCACTTCCTTGCCCAGCTCTCCCGAGCCGAGCAACAGCATTTTCCGCGCCTGCGGCGACAATGGCGATCCGTAAACCATCAAAAAAACCTCCCAGGAAGTAAGCCGGACCTTCGGCTGCGGAATAAAGGATTGCCGCAAACCGAAAGTCCGGATTCATTTTCTTCCATTGTGGAGGTTCTTCATTCAAATTGCAAGAGCTAAGCGGATAGGAAGCGGTACTGCGCTTCGATCAGGCCATTATAGACGCCGCCCTTCGCAATCAGCTCTTCATGGCTTCCTTGCTCGACGATACGTCCATGATCAAGCACAATAATTTCGTCCGCGTTACGAATCGTCGACAGCCTGTGGGCGATCATGAACGAGGTCCGGCCGGCGAGCAGCGTCTTGAGCGCACCTTGAATTTTCAGCTCCGTCTCCGTATCGATGCTTGCGGTCGCTTCGTCTAGAATGAGTACACGCGGATCAGACAGAAGCGCTCTTGCGAAGCTGAGCAACTGCCGCTGCCCCATCGACAGCACGCTGCCCCGCTCCTCGACTTCCGTATCGTAGCCGTCCGGCAAATTCACAATGAATTCATGCGCATTGACCGCCTTCGCCGCCTCAACGATCTCTTCGTCTGTCGCGTCCAACTTGCCGTAACGGATGTTGTCCCGGATTGTACCCGAGAAAATAAACGTATCCTGCAGCACGATGCCGACCTGCGAACGCAAGCTGTCGATGGTGACGTCTCGAATATCCCGGCCATCCACGAGCACTCGGCCTTCAACAGGATCGTAGAAGCGGCAGAGCAGGTTGATAATGGTGCTTTTGCCGGAGCCGGTATGGCCGACAAGCGCGATCGACTGGCCCGCTTTCACGTCGATGCTGACCCCTTTCAGCGCTGGACGCCCCTTCTCATACTCGAACACGATATTGTCGAACTTCACGTCGCCCCGAATATTGGCAAGCGGCTTCGCATCCTGTTGCTCGGAAACCGTCGGGTCTTCGTCGATAAATTCGAATATTCGCTCCGATGAAGCCATGGCAATTAGCAGCTGCGAATACATTTGGCCGAGCCGGTTGATCGGGTCCCAGAAGTTTCCGATATAGTTGGCAAAGCCGACCAGCACACCTACCGTTATCAAATTATTCTGAATGAGATACGAGCCGTACATGAACAGAATGAACGTCCCGATTGCAGAAGTGATCTCAATAATCGGACCGAAAGATTGGTTCAATGTCGAAGCCCGGTTCCACGACTTCAGGTTGTCGCTGTTCATATGCTCGAAAAATTGCATATTGTCCTTCTCTTGCACGTAAGCTTGCGTTACCTTCATACCTTGAATACTTTCGTTTAAATGGGCGTTGATGCGCGACTGCTTCATTCGCACCGTCTGCCAAGCGAACCGGATGCGCTTGCGAAGCGCCGTCGACACGATGAACATAAGCGGTACCGTCACCATAACGGCAAGGCCCAGCTTGAAGTTCCAAATCAGCAAAATCGCAACGATGCCTACGAGCTGTACACAGTCCATCAGCAGGTTGACGACGCCATTCGTGAACAGATCCTGCAGCGCATTGACGTCGTTCGTCACCCGAACAAGTACCGAGCCAGCCGGCCTCTTGTCATAGAAGCGGAAGCTAAGCTTCTGAATATGCTGGAATAAATGATGGCGTAAATCGTAAATGACCTTCTGGCCGATGATATTCGTATATTTGATCCGATAAGCATTGGCCGCCCACTGAATGACAAAGAGCGCAAGCATGATGCCGCCGAACATATAAAGCTTCGTAAGGCTCGGCTCTCCGTGAGCCGGGTTGATCGCTTCGTCAATAGCCAAAATGACGAGCGCCGGAATAGCCAGTCTTGTCAACGTACCCAGTATCATCATAATAATGACCGGTGTAAGCTGCTTTTTGTACGGGCTCATATAGACAAACAGTCTTCGTATCTGCGCCCAGTTAAACGGTTTCTCGATCGCTTCGTCATCCTGATAGATAAATCGCTGCCGTTTATCGTTCACGTTCTTGTTCGTACTGCCGCTCATTGGACGATGCTCCTTTTCCGCTCCTCGTCGGCCGCTTCCGATTGCAGATCGGCGAGCGGTCGGTCGGCGTATTGAATATTGTAAGTATCACGGTACGGACCGCTCAGCGAGACTAGCTCTTCATGCTTGCCCCGCTGTACAACCTTGCCTTCATCAAGCACGATTATTTCGTCGGCATGCCGCAGCGAAGAGATGCGGTGAGCGATGATGAAAGTAGTCCTACCCGCCATCAGTTCCTTGAAGCCGGCTTGTATTTCATGCTCTGTCTCCATATCAACGGCGCTTGTCGCGTCGTCAAGAATAAGGATGCGCGGGTTCTTGATCAGCGCGCGAGCAATCGCGATTCGCTGCTTCTGGCCGCCGGATAAGCCCATTCCCCGTTCGCCGACGATGGTATCGTAGCCGAGCGGCAGCTCCATAATGAAATCATGCGCTTTCGCCAGCTTGGCCGCCCGCTCAATTTGTTCGTTCGTTACATCGCGCACGCCGTAAGCGATATTGTCCCGAATAGAGGCGGAGAACAGGAACGTTTCCTGGAACACCGGCGCGATCTGGCTGCGCAGGCTGACGACGTCGATATTGCGGATATCGATGCCGTCCAGCGTAACCGTGCCATTCTTTACGTTATAAGCGCGCATTAGCAGTTGAATAACGGTCGATTTGCCCGAGCCGGTTGCGCCAAGCAAGCCGATAACCGAGCCTGCCGGAGCGTCGATCGACAGATCGGTCAGCGCCGGCGACTTGTCCGGGTAATTAAACGTCACGTGATCGAAGCGGACATGCCCCTTCACCATTTTCGCATCCAGCTCAATCGGTTGCTCGATATTTTTGACGTGGACATGCTCGTTGAGCAGGCCAAGCACCCGTTCGCCTGACGCTTTCGATTGCGTATAGTTGTTGATATGAAAGCCAATGCCCCACATCGGTCCGATAATGTACCAGATCAAGCTGAAGAAGGCAACCAGTTCGCCGAGCTGCAGCTCCTTGCGAATAACGAGTGCTCCGCCGACGATGAGCAGGATAACGACGCTTAGGTTGGCAGCAAGCTCCATCAGTGGAAAATACCTGGCCCAGATTGCCGCAGCTCCGACCTGATTCGTCTGATAAGCTTCGTTGCGGACGGCGAATTTGCTCACCTCATGCGGCTCGCGGGCGAACGATTTGACCGTTCTGACGCCCGTAATATTTTCCTGTACGGCCGTCGTCAAGTTGCTAAGCGCTTTTCGCATTTCCCGAAATGCCGGATGAATGCGGTTTTCGAAGCGAATCGCCGTATAGGCGAGCAATGGAATTGTAACGAGCGTAATCAGTGTCAGCTGCCAATGAATCGACATCATCATCGCTGCGCCGAAGACGATCATCAGTCCGACGTTCAAAATTTGCGCAAAGCCGAAACCGATAAAGTTGCGGATGGCTTCCAAGTCGGCCGTCAACCGTGACATGAGATCGCCGGTCTTCGCTTTATCATAATATTGGAAGGAAAGCGCTTGTAATTTGTCGTAGCATGCATTGCGAAGCCTGGAAGCTACCCGGTTGCCGAGTCTGGCTCCGAAAAAACCGTGCAAAAACTGCATCGAACCTTTTAATATCACGACGCCGACTACGGTTAACGCGATCATCGGCACTTGCCCGAATTGCTCTTTCAAAATAACATCGTCAATCAGAATGCGCAGCATGTTCGGATATACAAGCCCTAGCGCCGTCGCGAACATTAAGCTGACAATCGAGGCGAGCAGAAATCTTCGTTCCACCCAATAAAATCGCTTTAATTGCCTAAAGACGTCCAATTCGTTCCATCTCCCCGTCTCTAATTGTTAAGTATGAGTGAATCTTATCAGCATCAATACGGGGTAGCAAACAGGAGATAAATCCGAATAATGGATTGTTAGAGCCGAAAATGGCGAATTACAGCCGTGAACGGGGGTATCCTCCCAAATGGTCCCAAATCATCCCTCACGTACGTGTATTCCTCCATTTTTGCATCTGAGCACACATGAAAACAAAAAATGCTTCCGTTATCCTTTGAAAGGTAACGGAAGCATCAAGCGATTATTGATATGAATGGTTAGGCAATCGTTGACGATTGGAGATCGGTTAGCTGTTCTCGCAGTCGCTGCAGCGCACCAACGTCCGCCTGGTCGGCCAACGAGCTTTGCTTGCCTTCCACGAAGGCAGCCAAATCGGCCGCAAGCCTCTCGCCAGCGGAAACCGCCGATTGCTGCCATAGATCATCGTATAGCTTCGTCCAAGCCGCTCCGTGCCGCTTCATCCAGTCCTGCAAGGACGGCCAAATGACCGCCTCTAGCTCTTTGCGCAGCGTCGCCTTGCCTTCTCCTTCGAAAAACTGACGAGGCGATTTGAAACGGCTCGACAGCCATTTCGCGTCAATCCCATCTGCCTGCCAGTCAACTTCGGCCGACGGCGTAGGAAGCTGCGCCGCTTCGTACGGACGGCTATCATAGCCGCCGATCGCTTCCTCCAGCCGTTCTGCGCAGCTGTCGAATTGCTTCTGCAGCAAGGCGTTCAGCATCCGCTCCATGCGCAGCGATGTCGCCTGCAGCTCTTGAGACAGCTCCGTCCGCACAAGCCGCTGCAGCTCAAGCCAGGAGGTCCAGATCATCCGGCGCAAATCGCGGCCGTCGTCCTGCAGCGTCGATGGATTAAACGCATAGTTGTAGAACTCGCCGAACCGCAGTTGAAGCCGCTGTACGACATAATAGAGCAGCTCGTTCAGCTCCTGCTCCTGCTGGGCAGGCGCGGTGCCTCCGGCGAAAGCCGCGAGCTCCTGCTTCGCCTGCTCATATAGACGCGCCAGTTCTTCGCTTTCAGCTCGCCGGGACGCGGCATCACCCGTCGCGCTTTTCAGCCAGCCGTCCACCGCTTTGGTCGCGCGGCCGATTTCCTGTTCTGCCGCCTCGACGGCAAGCCGTCCCAAATCGTTTTGGACGAAACCAAGGAAGCTTTTCTCGAACGCCTCTACGCCCGATTGCGTTAGAAGCGCCTCGTCGCCGGCTTGCTTCGCATCCAGTGCCTGCAGACTCGATACAGGGAACAATCGAGGATTGCGGATGCCGTGCTGCAACAGATTGACCTCTACATGTTTCAGTACGCCCGCCAGTTCGTTCTCATCTGCCGCCAAATCGGCAGCGTTGACAAGGAAGAACATTTTATCCAGCTCGAACTGGTCCTTAACCCGTCCCAATTGCATCAGGAATTGCCGATCTGCTTGTGAGAACGCATGGTTGTAATAGGTGACAAATAAGACCGCATCTGCGTTTTTAATGTAATTAAACGCAACCCCAGTATGGCGCGCATTTACCGAATCGGCGCCAGGAGTGTCTACGAGAACGATCCCCTGTCTTGTCAGAGCGCAATCGTAATGAAGCTCGATTTCGCTCACGAAGCAGGAACGGGACTCTTCCGCGACATATCGCTCGTATTCCTCCTGCGACACGGACATTCGCTTGCCGAGCTGGGCCTCATGAAGTTCCCATCCGGCTCTGGCCGCCCGCAGGAAGCTGAAATGCGGACGCCCGCCCGCATGAATGGATTCCGGCGTCAGCTTGTCAATCGCCTTCAGAATAGCCGCAGCATCGGGCAAAGCCGCTTCCGAGGCGTCCTCGCCAAGTAATGCGAGCGAGTAGCGCAGATCTTCAAGAATCGCTTCACGCGATTTCATGACGACAGAGGCGGTGCCGTGTGGCTGCTCCGCTGTCGGAGGCACTAGCCGATTGATCGCCGCCGTCGTCGGATTCGGCGATACCGGCAGTGCCGATTCGCCGATCAGCGCATTGGCAAGCGAAGACTTGCCCGCGCTGAACGCGCCGAACAGCGCGATAGTGAATCGGCTGTGCTGCAAGCGGCCTGCTTTGTCGCGCATCGCCTGCGCGGCCGCCGCTAGCAGCGGATGCGGCGCTAGCAGCTCCGCCGCGCGCTGCAGCCTGTCTGCGGCGCCGTGCTGCTGTGCCAGTGCCGCGCCGCCCGCTAGAGCGGCTCCTGCCTGCGCAGCCGCTTTCGCTGCGCTGCTCGTTGCCGTCGCTTGCCGGGCAACCGGCCGTTCTCCGGCTGGAGACGGCTGCGAACCTGCCGCCGTGCCGGCAGCCGATCCGCTTTTCGCCGCCGGACGAGGCTCGGGAAGCGACGGACGAGGCGCTTTCGACGGCAGCGCCGCTTCCAGCTTCGCCTCATGCGCCGCAAGTCTGTCTCGCATCGCCGTCAGCATCGTCAGCGCCTTCGCCTGCTCAGCAAGCTCCTCAAGCTCGCTTTCGGCCGCTTGGCCTGCGGCCTCGCTAGCCGCCGCCGTATGCTCCGCAAGCTGATCGATAACTTCAAACGACCGCTTGCGGTAAATTGCTTTCACTTGTGTTTCCAGCTCGCGTGAATAAGTCATCGTATATTCGTTGCCGAATACAGCGCCTGTATTCACTCGCTCGATCAGCCACACGGAATCCGGCGACCAACTGAATGAATCGGCCGCCAGCTCACGCTCTAAAGGCTCGGTAGGATAGCCTAGCCGCTCCGCCGCTTTCCGCAGCAAATCTTTCAAATGCCAATCGATGGCAGCGTCGATCTGTCCCGCAAATTCGCTGCGGAACGTTTCTAGCCTTCGCTCTTGCTCGGCTGCCGTCTTCGCACCGGCGAAGAGCAGCCCCGCTTTAAAGCCCGGCTTGCGGCTTTCCAGAAAGACGTGTGCCTTATCTCTGAGCGCGGCGGGCGTAATAATCGCGTTGTCGATTAGCGCCTGTGCCTCTCTGCGCAGCTCGGCGCGCACCCGTTCGGATTCGCCCAGCAGCCGCTCGCGTTCGCCACTCAGCCGGTTCAGTTCCGCCTGCACCTGCGCGGCCGCTTCTTCGCCGCCAGCCTCGGCCAATAGCCGCTCGCGCTCCGGCTCCTCGCCTTGCTCCAGCAGCTTGCCGTGCTCCGCCAGCAAATGGCGCAGCGACGCGTCGACGCTGTACGCCGCAAGCGGCTCACGAAGCTTCGCCAACTCGCTGAGCAGCCGCTCCAGTTCCTCCCGCTCGCTATGCGGATGATCCGGCTCACGCAACGACAAATAGACGATCCCCGCTGGCTCGAGATGCCAAGCTTGGAACGCTTCCGCTACGCTTTTTCGATAGGACTCGAACGAAAGTTCACTCTCGCGATGCTTATCGATCTGATTAACAATAAAGTATAAGGGCTTGCCCCAATCCTTCAATTGCTTCGCAAAAGCGAAATTGATCTCGGATTGGACATGATTATAATCCATGACATAAAAAACAACATCAGCCAAATGAAGCGCAGACTCGGTGGCCATGCGATGCGCATCGTCCGTCGAATCGATTCCCGGCGTATCGAGCAGCACCGTATGATCGCCCAACCGTTCGGTGGGGTATGAAATAGCTACCGATACGATCTGTTCGCCGTTCTTGCAATACGCATCTAATTCATCCAACGGAATATCTACCGTTTCCGTTTGTCCATTCTCTTCCTTGACGACGCTTGCTTCCGCCCTTTCACCGCCCCGGATGGACACGACATTCGCGCTTGTCGGGATCGGACTTGAAGGCAGCAGCCGCGCGCCGCATAACGTATTGATTAAGGTTGATTTGCCGGCGGAGAAATGCCCGCAGAAAGCAACGGTAAGCCGACCCTCGGTCAGCTTACCGTTCAGCTCGAGCGCCTGCTTCGCATGAAGCGCATCCCCTGTTGCGGTCATTTCACGGGCCGCAAAGGCGATCGCATCCGCCATGCTCGTTAGCGTCGTTTCCGTCATCGTCTATACAGCTTCCTCTTCCGTTGCAGGCAGGACAATTTCAAACACATTGCCATGCTGCAAAATCATAATGTTGCGTTCTTTTTCCCTCATCACGACAACTTCCGGTTTTTGACGCATGCGCTCGATGTATTGCTCAGGCACGTCTCCGGAACCGCTAACCGTTATGCCCTCAACCAAGATGTCTTCATTCTCTTGAGGAGGAGATTCCAGCACCTGCTCGTAAATATCAGAAAACAGTTCAAAATTGTTCGTATACACGGAAATGCACTTCATCTTCATCATCCTTCATTTGCTTTTTTCGGTTTAATCGTCTTTTTACTAGTTTTGTTCAATATTCCCGGCTTCATACGTTTTTGCCCTTCTTTGCACAAATCGAGCAGCGGGCAAATCGGACATTGCGGGTTTTGAGCCTTGCAATGGTAGCGTCCGAAAAAAATAAGCCGGTGGTGGGTCAACGTCCATTCTTCACGCGGAACAAGCTTCATCAGCTTCTTCTCGACCTCCAGCACCGAATCGTCCGGTTTAGCAAAGGCAAGTCGTTTCGATACGCGATCCACATGGGTATCCACCGCAATGGCCGGCACTCCGAAAGCGTTCGAGACGACCACGTTCGCCGTTTTCCTCCCCACGCCAGGCAGCTCAGTCAGCTGCTCATGCGTGGAAGGCACGTCACCGTCGTACCGATCAATCAGAATGCGGCACAGCTTCTGAATATTGGAAGCCTTGCTCCGGAACAAGCCGATCCGCCGAATATCCTGCTCAAGCTCTTCCAGAGGAACGGCTAGATAATCTTCCGGGCGCTTGTATTTCTCAAACAGCGTCGCCGTTACCTTGTTTACCGTTTCATCCGTGCATTGAGCAGACAGCAGGACGGCGATGGTCAGCTCGAACGGATTGCGGTGATGCAATTCGCAATGCGCGTCCGGGAACATATCAGCTAATGTATCCAGTATATGGCGCATTTTTTGTTTCGCATTCATCGTTCTTCGCTCCTTGTTCATCAAAGCCCAGCCATTATCCGTCTAATCAAAACTATATTCTTAAACACTATCGTTCAAAGTGTAGCGAAATTTGTCACGCCGCGCAACTATATTAACGATTAAAAAAAGAAAAAACTGCCCAAAGGGGCAGTTTAGTCACATAACCTTACGATTTTTTTAAAGTTTCACAATTTCAAACGCTCGATTGCGAACCGCTAAAACTTGCAGCTGATCTCCCGCTTTCAGCGTAAAGATGGAAATCGTCGCTCCTTTATGCGTTACCTTTGTGTCGCCTGCTACGACATAGAAATTGGCATTATCCGTCGAAGATTTCTTCAATACCCAAAGCGTCGAATCGTAGCTTGTATAATCGGTGTACGTTCTCGTCTCCGCAACAGCAATCGTCACGACAAGCGCATTGGTCTCATCACGATACGTCTCTACGTAATCCCCGTTTTGAATAAGCGAATAATTTCCTTTCTGCGAGCCCTTCAATACGCGGTAGTTCGTTGTGAACGCGACGTTCTTCGTTGTGCCGTCGCCGAGCGTAACGGCGATGCCGCTGCTGGTCACGCTTTGCACTTTACCATACGTGAATTCGAGCGTTTGAGCGGATTGCAGCTGCTTACCGGCGTAAGAAACGTTGAGATACATGCCAATGGCCAAGTTCTCGAACGAAATTTTCTTGCCGGTTTCATCTGACAAGCTAATGTTTGCCAAATACAACTCGGTCAACACGCCGTTCGAGCTTAACGCATTGACGCGTTTTGCAGTTGTGCTAATCGATTTAATCTCATATTGCAGCGTTTTATGAACCTGCAGCGTGCTGATTTTATCTTGCGATGCATTCAATACAGCTGTAACCGTAGAGCCTTCCGCAATATCGGTAATATAAGCGTAGGTTTGGCCTGGAATTTCTACAACCGGAGAATCATAAGGCAGCGTGACTTTGGAGCCTCCAGTAAGTTCAAGCGTAATGGTATTGCTATTCGTGTTCACGGAAAGTACTTTACCTGTTTGTTTATAGATAAAGGAAATCGAGACCGCCATATCACCTGAATAAGTAACAGACAGCTTACGATCTTTCGTCATATAACCCGGCAAGTCTGTCACTTTGACAGGCGTGCCGTTATAATCGATTTTCGTACGTTCGGTAATGTTCAACAATACGCCGTTCTTGCCAGACGAATCGTAGACAGTTAAAACGCGGCGAGTTGGATTATAATTGTCGACAGTCGCGCCTACAAGCGTCTTCACGTTGCGGTTGACAACTGTGATTTTCGTTACCTTCTCCTCGTCATTCAGCGTCAACTCAACATTGTCCACTTCTTTCAGCAAATCGTCGACGGTAGGCGCTTCGATGCCTGGAACTGTAATTTCCACATTATCGGCCAAAAATTTGGAGACAAGCTCTTTTTTCGAATTGAGGTACGTGACGACCGTCTTGTCGACGTTCAGCAATTGACCGTTTACTTTGCCGGCGCCCATCTGCTGCTCAACGACGACCTTCATCGCCACTGGAGTGGAGCGGAACTTATCCTGCAAAATCGTAACCGTGCTGTCTCGTTTGACAGCCGATATATCGATTGGGTTACCCGACAAATCCGTAAATGCTGTCGTTGTGTCGTAGTTGATTTTAACCGGCTCTTCGTTGATCCATACGTAGAAGTACTTGCTACCTTGTACGTTGCGCTCGAACTTCGCCTTAATCGTCTCGACCTTCTGCGTATCGCCTAAAATCTCAACGTACTGCGCTTGGCCCAGCGCGCCGATGATCGTAATGTCGGTATAGAGCTGCACGCTCGCGGCAGTGACTGCCGTTTCGCTGTCATGGCGATAGAACATGGAATTGCTCGCGATCGTATACGTTTTCTCGGTACCGTCCGCGAAAATCGTAATGGAAGAATCGGTCTTCTTTGTCACGATGCCGGTAGCTTGTCCTTCGTATTGTACCGGATAAAGCGGCTCGGCGCGGCTAATCAAAGCAGCGAGGCTCATCCGGTTAACCGGTGCCTTAGGATCGAACTTGTCTGCCGTCACGCCCTTCACAAGTCCGAGCGATACAGCAGCATTTACATAACCTCTGTAATTAGAAGCAATCTGCGAGTCGTCTGCGAATGAGGATGCTGTCAGGCTCAGTTGCTTAGCTGTCGCATCCTCGCCAATTGCTCTAACGAGCAGCTTCGTTACCCACTCGCGGGTAGCCGGTAAGCCGCCCCAGCCCTTGCCTCCGTTACCCTCAGCGATACCAAACTCTTCGCTTTGATCCAAGAAACCTTTATCGAACGCCAGTTTAATGAACGGTTTGAAATACCCGCCCACTTTAAAGCTTTCCGGGAAAGCAATAACGTCCGATACAGAAGCCTGCTTCTCTAAGCCAGCGAAACGAAGCGCCATAACGACCGCTTCCTCTTGTGTAATGCTTTTCGCCGGTCGGAATTCGGATGTGCCGTTAGCCAAGGAATAACCGTTTACGATGCCTTGCAGAGACAGTTTGGCGATGTGCTTCTCCGCCCAATGACCTGCGCTTACGTCGGTAAACGTCGTGTTCCCCACAGCCGCATAAACGGAAGATACGGGAAGCAGAGTCGCGGTGCCGGAAGATAGAAGCGTTAGCGCAAGAGCGCCGGCAATAATTTTTTTGCGTGCATCAGAAGTAGGCATCGATAAGTTCCTCCTAAAATAGTTTCAATTAGGCAAAACAGGCGGCAACCGAATTATTCGGCGCCGCGGATTGTTGGATATTCAAGCTCTACATGCCCCATAAGACTGTCCACTTGGGAGCCGTCTACCAGCAAATTATAAGATTGGACGAAATCAAATTGGAACAATGTTCGCGATAACGTCTCCAGAGCGGTCACTTCACCCGCCGAACCTGATCGTGCTTCGTCTGGCATATGGATGTCAAGCGTCACAACGCCGTCCTCCAGCTTGACCGATTTAAACTCCATCTTCTCCCAAGGGGAAGGAACATCGTTGTCTCCTCTTTGTTGAAGAGCGGCAATCGCTTGCTCAAGAAGTTCCTGATCGTTATCGTATGTCACGTCGATCTGCCGCTTTAAGTAGTCCGTCAGCTCCGTGTCGGTGTAGTAGACATCGATAGAGCGATGCGGTTTTGGACTTTCCGTTGGGGCTATACTTATAGTCGGCGGAGGGTCCGTCACTTCTCCCCCGGCTGATCCTCCCGTGCCGTTCAGCTTGCCGGATTGGCCGCATGCTGTCAGCAGCGTCATGACAAACAGGACGGGCAGAAGCCATGCCGTCGATTTACGCATTGTAAATCCCCCCGCTTTCTAAGGTAGTTTCAAATACTCCTTGATGCCTGCAACGATGGCGGCAGCCATTTGGTTTTGCGCGCTGTCGCTGTACAATATAGCCGAATCGCTAGCATTGGATAGGAAGCCCGCCTCCAGCAAGATGGCCGGCATCGTCGTCTCACGGATAACGTGGAAGCTGTTCTTCTTCACGCCTCTGTCCTTCAACCCAGTTGATTTGGCCAAATGCTTGTGAACGATATCCGCAAGCGGCTTACTGGCGTCGCGATAATAATAGGTTTCCGTTCCCGTTACCGTTGAGTTCGTATTGCTGTTCGCGTGGATCGAGATAAACAAATCAGCTTTGTTGTTTTTCGCAAACGTGACGCGATCGGAAAGCGTTGGATACGTATCTCCCGAACGGGTCAACAGCGGATTAATGTTTTTCTCGTTATCGAGCAGTGCTTTTACTTTCAATGTAAGCGACAAATTGAATTCTTTCTCCCATTTGCCTTGAATAATGCTCTTTGCTCCCGGATCGGTACCGCCATGGCCCGCGTCAATAACGACGTTGAATACTTTGTTCGTCGGATTCGTCGGCGGCGTGGTTGGCGGATTCGTCGGCGTCCCCGGATCGATCGGCGGCTGCGGCTCGGTCATATGAATACGCAGCTCGTTCGTGCCCGCGGTTAGCTCCGCATCGGCGTCCGAGTACAAGTCCAGCACGATCCTAGACGTTACCGGATTGTTACTGAAGACGGAGTAGCGCACCGATTGCAGGTAAGCGCTTGTCGTAAACGGCAGCTTGCCTTCCGCTCCGACAAACTGCTGAGCGAGCTTGTCCGAGAACGAAACGTTCGGAATGTCGATCACGATCCGCTTCGGATTGTCGAGCTTGAACGGCTTGTTCGCCGTAACTGTGCCTTCGTAATTGATGACGATGCCTCCGAAACCGTCGTCATAAATATCCGTCAGCTTGCCGGTAGGCTCTGTTACAACTGGCGGCTGCACGACAGGTGGTTCAACCGGCGGCGTCGTTTCGACAGGCGGTTGTGGTTCGACAGGCGGCTGCGGCTCCGTCTTATACAGATAGACCGACTTCGTATTGTTGTCCCACTTGACTTGAATGCCGAGCTGCTCCCCGACAAATCGCAGCGGAACAAGCGTATTGCCGCTCAGCACGACCGCAGGCGTGTCCATTTGTACTTTATTGTTGTTTACGAGCGCGATGTTGTCGTTGATGTTAAGGATGATTTCGTCCGTTTCGCTATGTATAGTGACCTTCTTCTCGGCCTCCGACCATTGGACTTTGTAGCCGATGCTCTCGGATACAAGCCGGATCGGTACAATCGTGTACTTGTTCTGGATCAATTGCGGAGCGACCTTCGGCTGAAGCAGTTGATCGTTCAAATAAAGCTTTGGAACGATGCTAGCCGAGGCAGCTTGTCCGACACCCGAGAACAGCGTGAACAAAACCGACATAAACAACAGAATAGGTACAAATTTCTTCATTCTCCACCTCGATGACTGAAATTGCCCGCATCGAATGTGCGCATTCGACTTAACCAGACAATCTATAGACGCAAGGTGTCGGAAAAAGTTGCGTACGAAGCCATATTAATCCGATAAAAATTCCGGCTCGTACTATGAAAAAAGAGGCGGTCTCCTTTTTTCCGGAAACCGCCTCTCGCTTTGACGCTTGTTTATGCTCTGCCTAGTTTAGCGGCATGCTGTTGCTCATATGCCGTAATCTTGTCTTCATGCTGTAACGTCAAGCCGATGTCATCCAGTCCAAGCAACAGGAATTGACGGCGGAACTCTTCCAGTTCGAAGCTGATTTCAAGGCCATACTCGTCCGTAATTGTCTTGCTTTCCAAATCAACATTCAGCTTGTAGCCTTCATGCTTCGCTGTGCGTTGGAACAAATCTTCGACCTGCTCTTCACTCAGTTTGATTGGCAGAATGCTGTTTTTGAAGCAGTTGTTGTAGAAGATATCGGCGAACGACGGCGCGATGACTACTTTGAACCCGTAGTCGAGAATCGCCCAAGGCGCGTGCTCACGGGACGAACCGCAGCCGAAGTTGGCGCGCGAAATCAGGACGGAAGCGCCTTGATAACGCGATTTGTTCGGTTCGAAATCGGGATTGATTTCACCGTTCTCGAAAAAGCGCCATTCAAAGAACAGGAACTGGCCGAAGCCGCTGCGCTCGATCCGTTTCAGAAATTGTTTAGGAATGATGGCGTCCGTGTCGACATTGACGCGGTCAACCGGGGCTACGATGCCCGTTAATTGTTTAAAAGCTTCCATATCGGTAATACCCCTCTCACACGTTCAATTAGTTCAACACTTCGGATTTGATTTCCCAGTCGCGTACGTCAGTGAAACGGCCATTAATTGCCGCTGCCACCGCCATTGCAGGCGATACGAGATGCGTACGTCCGCCGCGGCCTTGACGGCCTTCGAAGTTACGGTTCGATGTCGATGCGCAGCGTTGGCCTGGCTGCAGTACGTCCGGGTTCATCGCGAGGCACATCGAGCAACCCGCTTCACGCCATTCGAAACCTGCCTCAACAAACACTTTGTCGAGACCTTCCTTCTCGGCTTGGATTTTAACACGTCCGGAGCCTGGTACGACGATTGCCGTTACGCGGTCACTAACTTTGTAGCCGCGTGCGATTTCCGCAGCAGCGCGAAGGTCTTCGATCCGGCCGTTGGTGCAGGAACCGATAAAGACATAGTCGATTTCGATTTCAGACATTGGTGTGCCTGGTTTCAGATCCATATACTCAAGCGCTTTTTCAGCCGCTTTGCGTTCGTTTTCAGTCGGCAGATCTTGCGGGAACGGTACTTTCGACGTAATGTTCGTACCCATGCCTGGGCTTGTGCCCCAAGTTACTTGTGGAATAAGGGAATCAACGTCGAACGTTACAATCGTGTCGTACTCGGCGCCTTCATCCGTCGTCAGCTTTTTCCACTCTTCAACGGCTGCGTCGTAATCAGCAGGCGAGTATTCGCGGCCTTTCAAATAATTGAAAGTCGTTTCATCCGGCGCGATCAGGCCGGCACGAGCGCCGCCTTCGATCGACATGTTGCAGACGGTCATACGCTCTTCCATCGTCAGCGTGCGGATCGCTTCGCCCGTGTACTCAATAACGTAGCCTGTAGCAAAGTCAGTACCGTATTGCGCAATAACGCCGAGAATCAAGTCTTTTGCAGTAACGCCAGGTTTGCGGCTGCCGATGAAGCGAACTTCCATCGTTTTCGCTTTCGCCTGCTGCAAGCATTGCGTTGCCATGACGTGTTCTACTTCCGACGTACCGATACCGAAGGCAAGAGCGCCGAATGCGCCGTGCGTCGAAGTATGGCTGTCACCGCAAACGATCGTTTTGCCCGGATGCGTCAAACCGATTTCAGGACCCATAACGTGTACGACGCCTTGGTCGATGTTGTCCAGATCGAACAACTTAACGCCGAAGTCTTTACAGTTTTGCGTCAGCGTATCGATTTGTTGCTTGGAGATCGGGTCTTTAATATTGTAGCGGTCTTTCGTCGGTACGTTGTGGTCCATCGTTGCAAAAGTCAGATCCGGACGGCGCACTTTGCGGCCCGACAGACGAAGTCCTTCAAACGCTTGCGGCGATGTTACTTCATGCACCAATTGAAGGTCGATATAAATAATGCTTTGCTTGCCTTCTTCTTGATGAATGACGTGATTGTCCCAAATTTTCTCAAACAGTGTTCTTTTCGTCATTTCGATTCACCCCATCGTCTTATCAATCAATAATAGTCTTTAATAAGTTGAACCTAGCATAGCATTTCTTTCTTGATTGATCTAAGATATAATATCTATAATGTTTATAGGTCATAACTATAGAGAAGCAAATAATACGTATGAATGAGAATAAGCTATGTACCAGTGAGAATACGCCTTTCAATAGAGGAGAAATAATTTTATGGAACTTCGACAATTACAATACGTGAAGCAAATCGCTATCGAAAAAAACTTCTCGCGAGCGGCCGAAAAACTGCATATCGCGCAGCCCTCGCTCAGCCAGCAGCTCTCCAAACTGGAGCAGGAGCTTGGCGTGCTGCTCTTCCGGCGAACAACGAATTCGGTGGAATTGACGCAGGCTGGCGAAGTGTTTATTACGAAAGCACAGACCATTCTAGACGCCGTCGAGCAATTGGTGCAGGAAATGGACGACATGGCGCAAATGCGAAGAGGCAGACTCGTCGTCGGCACGATGCCGATTACCGGCTCTCATATCCTACCGCTTGTGTTGCCCGTATTCGGTGAGCGCTTCCCGCAAATCGAAGTCGTCCTCGTTGAGGAGACGTCGGCTCGGCTCGAGCAACTGACCGCCAGCGGCGGAACGGACATCAGCTTATTGTCGCTGCCGCTTATCGATGCTTCTCTTGCCTGGGAGCCTTTAATGGAAGAAGAAATATGCATCGCCGTTCCGCCCGGTCATCGGCTAGCTTCATTGGATAGACCGGTTAAGGTAAGTGAGCTGGCGAACGAGCCGTTTGTCGGTCTGAAAAAAGGACAAGGCTTCCGGCAGATAACAGTTGAGCTTTGCCAGCGTTCCGGCTTTACGCCGAACATTGTGTTCGAGAGCAGCAATATGGAGACGATTCAATCACTCGTTGCGGGCGGAATGGGCATTGCCTTCGTTCCGAAGCTGCTGACCCGTCCTGAAGGCGCTCTGCTTGCTCCAGCTTATTTGCCGCTGGACGGCAATCCTTACCGCACACTCGTAATCGCGAGCCGCAAAGGCCGCTATCTCTCGAAAGCGGCAGATGCTTTTATCCGCACGATGAACGAAACAATGAGCCGCTATCGATAGCGGCTCATTGTCTCTACTTATATAAGGAAGGTCTGCGATCCTCGAATACTGGGATTTTGCCGCGAACCGAATCAACAAGCGACAGATCGATATCGGCATAAAGAATCGTTTCTTCCTCTCCCGCCTCGGCGACGATTTCGCCCCAAGGATCGATCACCATTGAGTGTCCGAAAAAGCTCGTGTTGCCGCTCGTTCCCGACCGGTTGCACGCAATAACGTACATTTGATTCTCGATTGCTCTCGCCATCAGCAGCGTGCGCCAATGATGCAGCCGCGGATGCGGCCATTCAGCCGGCACGAACAGCAGCTTGGCTCCGTCCAGCGCCAGCTTGCGAGCAAGTTCAGGGAAGCGGATGTCATAGCAAATCATCATGCCGGCTTGCTCGCCCTCGATGACGGCCGATCCCGGCTTGTCTCCTGCAGCCAAATATTTCTCCTCGTCCATTAAGCGGAACAAATGAATTTTGGAATATTGTCCGATTGGATTCCCTTCCCGGTCGAAGGCGTAAATCGTATTGAACACGCCGCCCTCTTTACTTTCCGCAATCGATCCTGCTATCACGTTGATCCGATGCTTCCGGGCAAAATCGGCGACAAACGCTCTCGTCCTTTCTCCTTCACGATCGGCCAATTCGTTAATCTCCGTTAACGCATAACCGGTATTCCACATTTCCGGAAAAACAAGCACATCCGGTTTTTGCGGATGTGCGGCCGCTTCCTCCAGCATGGCGGCCAGCTTCGAGAAGTTTTGTTCCGGGTATCCAGCTTCTATATGCATTTGCAATAACGCGACGCGCAATTGTCGGGGTTGTGTCATGAGCCAAGCTCTCCTTTTTGCGATGCAGATCTTTTTTACTAATGATACCCTCTCATCGTTCGCTGTCAAGATGGGAACGATAGCTCCGAGTGCTTATGACGGAACTCTTTGTTGCAAGTACAATCTAGAGCATAGCTCGAGAAGGAGTGAATCGCCTTGTATAACAGACACAGCCGTTTTGCGGCAATTATTGCGATAATCATGTGCTTTACGCTCGGCCTTACCATCCTATCCCCGAAGGTCGACGCTTCGGCAAAGCGGCCGTCCGAGGAGTCCAAGCCGGTGCAAGTATTCGACGTCAAGGCAGGCAAAGTCGTTAAATCCGAAACGAACGACAAACAGTATCAGAAATTCGCTCGCGATTGGATCGGTTCCGTTACCGGACTCGCTCCTCAATTAACAAACGACGACAGCTGCAGCTACATTTACCGTATCCCTCTCGATAAGCCGGCAACGATAAAAACGGACGGCGTATCCGTCAAGACGCAGGACGTTTTCTTATTCACATGCGACGGTAAAGCGCCGACGCTGCTTGTTTTCGACGAACAACGGCGTCCGTATTTGCTGCTGTTTAAAGCCGATATTGCACCGTTTGTCAAAAAAATCGGCGTTCCTGAGACGTAAGCCGTTTCCATACCGACTAATATACTCGACATAAAAGGTTTTATCATGCTACATTTAATGCAATGTTATTTGGAAAGCATTATGATGGAGTGTGAGATAGATGGAAACGCAAACCGGATTTATTCAACCGGCAGACCGTCTTACCGGTCTGCCGACGCAATTTTTCGCCAAGTTGGTAGCGAAAGCGAATGCGCAGGCTGCAAAAGGACGCGACGTCATTAATCTCGGACAAGGCAATCCCGATCAGCCAACCCCCGCGAATATCGTCTCCAAAATGCAAGAAGCGGCCGCCAATCCGTTGTATCACCGTTATCCGCCGTTCAGCGGCTTTCCTTTTTTAAAGGAAGCTGTCGCCAAACGGTATAAAGAGGATTACAACGTCGATCTCGATCCGACGACCGAAGTGGCCATTTTATTTGGTGGCAAAACCGGTCTGATCGAAATTAGCCAATGCTTGCTTAATCCGGGCGATGTCTGCCTCGTGCCCGATCCTGGTTATCCCGATTATTGGTCCGGCGTCGCTCTTGCAGGCGCGGACATGCATTTCATGCCGCTGAAGGCAGAACGCGGTTATTTGCCCGATTATGCAGCGATCGATGAAGAAACGCGCCGAAAAGCGAAGCTGATGTTTCTTAACTACCCGAACAATCCGACTGGCGCGGTAGCAAGCGCCGAGTTTTACGCTGAGACGGTCGATTTCGCCAGACGTTCCGGCATTGCCGTTGCCAGCGACTTTGCATATGGCGCGCTTGGTTTCGACGGCAAGAAGCCGATCAGCTTTCTGCAAACGCCTGGCGCCAAGGAAGTTGGCGTAGAGTTTTATACGCTTTCGAAATCCTATAATATGGCGGGCTGGCGCGTAGGCTTCGCTATCGGTAATCCTGAAATTGTATCACTCATCAATCTTATTCAAGATCACTACTACTGCAGCCTGTTCGGCGGTATTCAAGAGGCTGCAGCAGAAGCGCTCGCAGGACCGCAGCAGTCCGTTGTTGAGTTGAATGCGCTGTACGAACGCAGACGCGAAGCGCTGTTCGGCGCTCTCGAACGCATCGGGTGGAAAGCAGATCGTCCCGGCGGCTCCTTCTTTTGCTGGCTGCCTGTTCCTAATGGACACACGTCTGAGTCGTTCGCCGATCTTGTGCTTCAGGAAGCGGATGTAGTCGTCGCACCGGGCGTCGGCTTTGGCTCGCATGGTGAAGGGTACGTCCGACTCGGCCTGTTGACAAGTGAAGAACGGCTTATAGAAGCAGTTGACCGCATCGGCAAGCTCGGACTGTTTTAGAGGCCCGCGGGCGCAATGACAACTATGCGCGGAAACGGCTGTTTTTCCGCTGAAGCCGGGGGCGGCATTGCTTTACAGCCCTTTCGGTTCGTGCTATGCTAGAATGTAATCGAACATATAACGTGATGACGGGAATAGTAAGCTTGACAGATCGTGAACAGAGAGTAGATTCCTTAGGCTGCAAGAATCTTCCTCGATCCCTCGCCGAACCAGCCCCCGAACGGCCGGCGAAGAGCCGGACAGCGCCTCCTGTTACGAGGCATGAAGCAGGATCTGCGGCATTGATGCGCCATTTTACGGCGAAGTTGCGACAGGTCAACAAAGGTGGTACCGCGGAAGTTCAGACTTTCGTCCTTTATGGACGGAAGTCTTTTTATTTTGTCAGGAAATGGGATGAGACGATGGTTTCAGAACGTATTGTTGTCAAAATTGGGAGCAGCTCGCTAACGTCGGACGAAGGCGGCTTGAATCGCGAACGAATCGCTTTTTTTGCCTCCGAGCTGGCTGCTCTACATAACAAAGGCGCTAATGTCATACTGGTCACTTCCGGCGCTGTAGCGGCGGGCTTTCGGCAAATTGGCTATACGGCCCGGCCAAAGGCGCTGCATGAGAAGCAAGCCGCAGCTGCCGTCGGTCAAGCGCTGTTAATGCAGGCTTATCAAGAAGCGCTTAGCGGGTACGGAATTGTAGCAGCGCAAATCCTGCTCACCCGATCCGATTTCTCCAATCGAAAACGAATACAGAACGCTTTAATGACGATCGAGGAGCTGCTTCGCTTGCGCACGATCCCGATCATTAATGAGAATGATACCGTCTCCACCGACGAATTGAAATTTGGCGACAATGATCACCTCTCCTCGCTGGTAGCCGCGATGACGAAGGCGGAGCAGCTCGTTATCATTACCGATATGGACGGCTTATATACGGAAGATCCTCGGAAAAATCCCGAGGCGATCAAGATCGAACGGGTCGATCAAATTTCCGAGGACATTATGAGCGTTGCTGGAGGCTCCGGTTCTTCCGTCGGCACGGGCGGCATGCGTTCCAAAATCGAAGCGGCCCGCATTGCGATGCGCGGCGGCGTTCATGCCTTTATCGGCAGCGTGCAGCAGCCTGGAGATTTGCAGCTGGCGTTGTCCGGCAACGGCAAAGGCACTTATTTCGATACGAAACTGGATAGCCTGCCGATGAAAAAGCAATGGCTTGGGTTCCATTCAATGCCGAAAGGCCGCATTATCGTCGACAAAGGTGCCGAAGACGCGCTGTTAAGCGGCGGTAAAAGCTTGCTTCCGGCAGGCGTTCGCGGAATCGAGGGAGACTTCCACCCCGGCGACGTCGTCGAAGTCGTCTCGCTGGAAGGCGCGCCGGTTGGCCGGGGCGTCGTTAACTATACGGCATGGCAGGCACAAGCCGCCGCTGGTCTCGGAAGCGAAGAGGTTAGCCGCCGAATCGACGTCAATCGGATCGAAGTCATTCATCGGGACGAATGGGTATCGCTTAGATAGAAACCAACGGAATCTACTTCCGGTTAAACTTTACGAATATCAATTTATTTTAGGAGGGTTCCACTATGTCAAGCGAAGTTGTGCAAAAAGCAAAGCTCGCTCAAGCGGCGGCAGCTATTATGAACAAAATGACTACTGCGCAAAAAAATGAAGCGTTGAATACCATGGCCAACGCGCTAATTGAAAATCAACAGTCCATTATCGAAGCGAATGCGCTCGATCTGGAACGCGGCCGCCAGCAAGGCACCGCGTCATCGATGCTGGATCGGCTCGCGCTCGACGAGAAACGGATTGTAGCGATTGCAGAAGGCTTGCGCGAAGTTGTCGCTTTGCCAGATCCAGTTGGCGAATTGCTGGAGCAGTTCGAGCGTCCGAACGGCCTTCGCGTCGAGAAGAGCCGGGTACCGCTTGGCGTAATCGGCATGATCTATGAAGCAAGACCTAACGTTACGGTAGACGCTGTCGGCCTTTGCCTCAAGACCGGCAACTGCGTTGTACTGCGCGGCGGCTCGGCAGCGCTCGAATCGAACCGGCAAATTGTCAGCGTGCTTCGGGCAGCGCTTGAGAAAACAGCACTGCCAGCCGATGCGATTCAACTGATTGAAGATTCCGACCGCGCTTCGGTTAATGAAATGCTGAAGCTGAACGGCTTGCTTGATGTCATCATTCCACGCGGCGGCGCATCGCTCATCCGCAATGTCGTTGAAAATGCGACCGTGCCCGTCATTGAGACCGGCGCCGGGATCTGCCATACTTATGTAGACGAGAGCGCGCAATTCGAGATGGCTTCGGATATTGCATTCAACGCTAAAGTTCAGCGCCCATCAGTCTGCAACTCGATCGAAACGGTGCTTGTTCACCGGACATTTGCCGAGAGCTCTCTCGTACGATTCGCGGAACGATTCACAGCAGCCAATGTTGAGCTTCGCGGCTGCGAGCGGACGACCGCCCTTTTGCCGCAAGCCAAATCCGCTTCGGATGAAGATTACGCGACAGAGTACAACGATTATATTATGAACATTCGCATCGTCGACGATCTCGATGAAGCGCTAGCCCATATCTCCCGTTTCGGAACGAAGCACTCAGAATGCATCGTCACGGAAAATGCAGACAACGCCGCCCGCTTCCTTCAGGAGGTAGACGCGGCAGCTGTTTACCATAATGCCTCCACTCGCTTCACTGACGGCTTCGAATTCGGCTTCGGCGCGGAAATCGGCATTAGCACACAGAAGCTGCATGCTCGGGGGCCAATGGGACTTCCTGCTTTGACGTCGACGAAATTTCGGATTTACGGCAGCGGTCAAATCCGCGGCTAAAGACAAGGCCAATAAAAGGCCATAATAATAGTATCAATTATGTGAGTTGGAGGTTTGCAAAACTATGGTTCTATCGACTAATCCGGCTGCCGGCATCGCGTCGCTGCAGCTTTGCTTTTATGGAGCAGGCTCGCTGGCCGAAGCGCTGGCAAGAGGCATTTTGAACAAGGAGCTAACCGCTCCGAGTCAAGTCTCGATGATTAACCGCTCCAACCGTGAGAGGCTGGCCGAGCTTTCTGAACGGTACGGCGTGCATACGATTTTGAATGGTGCGGACTTAACAAACGAGCAATTTTTGCAGCGTGCAGACGTTATTTTCCTCGCTATGAAACCGAAGGACGCGGCGGCGGCTATCGAATCGATCCGCCCTCTCGTCTCCGACAATCAGCTCATTATTTCGCTCATTGCCGGACTTTCCATCTCTTCGATCGAACGATTGCTCGACCGGAAATTGCCGATTGTCCGGACAATGCCTAACACGTCAAGTACGATCGGACTAGGCGCCACAGGCATCAGTTATTCAGATGCCGTATCGCCAGAGCAGCGCGCGATTGCGGAAGCTATTTTCCAATCGGTCGGCATTAACGCGATCGTTGACGAATCGCTTCAAGATTCGATTACGGGCGTATCCGGCAGCGGACCGGCCTATGTCTATTATTTCATGGAAGCAATGTTGACCGCCGCTGAAAAGCTTGGTCTCGATTCGGCGTCGGCGAAAGATTTGGTCGTCCAAACGGTGCTCGGCGCGGCCGAAATGGTTCGTTTGACCGGAGAGACGCCGCAAGATCTGAGGCGGAAAGTGACGTCCCCGAACGGTACGACGCAAGCCGCAATAGAGAAGCTCACGGAAGGCGGATTTAGCGATATTGTCGTGCAAGCGATGCTGCGCTCCTCCGAGCGCGCCGCCGAAATCGGTGCTGATTTCGAAAGGAGCACATCGAAATGAGCAGCATGTGCATTGCCACTTACCGCAGCTATGACGATAAAGCCGATTTTCAGAAAAAGGCGCTGTCCATTGCCGTTGGCCTGACCGTCGGCAGTTGGACTGATC
The DNA here is from genome assembly GCF_042885235.1 of Paenibacillus sp. NPDC058071. Lineage (NCBI taxonomy): Bacteria > Bacillati > Bacillota > Bacilli > Caryophanales > Paenibacillaceae > Paenibacillus > Paenibacillus sp. NPDC058071. The sequence goes on along the minus strand of NZ_JBHVSK010000007.1, from coordinate 233,684 downwards.
TTCCAGAAGCGCGCAAAGCGGAAATGGAGAAACACTTGGGAAAAGTTCTTTCCGTTGAAGAGCATGTTTCGCCAACGGGCGAGCGCTACGCCGACATTCGTATCGGCTATCCGGACATTAATTTTAGCCGCGATATTCCGGCGTTGCTGGTCACGATCTTCGGCAAGCTGTCGATGGACGGGCGAATCAAGCTGATCGACCTCGATGTATCGGATGACTTCGGCTCCGCCTTTCCAGGTCCCGCATTCGGCATGAAGGGCGTCAGAGAACTGCTTGGCGTTCATGACCGCCCGCTCCTAATGAGCATTTTCAAATCGGTCATTGGCCATGATCTGGCCGGCTTGGAGGATCAATTTTACAAACAAGCGCTTGGCGGCGTCGATTTGATCAAGGACGATGAGATCTTGTTCGAGAACCCGCTCACGCCGCTTGAGAAGCGCGTCGAGGTGTGCATGAACGCGGCTGAGCGCGCGAGCCGTGAAACCGGCCAGAAACTGCTGTACGCCGTTAATCTGACCGGCCCGACTTCTCAGCTGGCAAGCCAGGCCCGTAAAGCAGTTGCGGCAGGAGCCAACGCCTTGTTGTTCAACGTCCTCGCTTATGGCTATGACGTCCTGCACGAATTGAGCTCGGACCGTTCTATTAACGTGCCGATCGCCGCTCATCCCGCATTGGGAGGCGCCTATTATCAATCGCCGTATTACGGAATCGGAGCATCCGTCCTGTTCGGCAAGCTGATGCGCCTCGCAGGCGCTGATCTCGTTCTCTTCCCTTCGCCATACGGCTCGGTTGTCATGCCGAAGGAAGAGAATATGGCGGTCAAAGAGGTGCTGCTCGCACCGTCGGACAAGCTGCCGGCTAGTTTCCCCGTTCCGTCGGCGGGCATTCATCCGGGACTTGTACCGCTTATTTTGAACGACTTTGGCACAGACGTTGTCGTAAATGCCGGCGGCGGCATTCACGGTCATCCGATGGGAACGGCAGCAGGCGGACGAGCGTTCCGTATCGCGATCGATGCGACGTTGAGCGGTATTAGTCTTCGCGAAGCTGCGGCGGCGCCGGGCGGCGAACCGCTGCAAGCTGCAATTGACGCTTGGGGGATTAAAGAATGACAGCATCCAACACAACTAAGAAACGCATCATCTTCTGCGATTTTGACGGCACAATTACGGTTAACGACAATATCGTCGCGATCATCCGCCATTTCAATCCTCCCGGCTGGGAGCAAATCGTCGAGAAGATTGTTTCGCAGCAAATTTCGATTCAGGAAGGCGTCGGTCACATGTTCCGGCTCCTCCCTTCATCCATGCAGCAGGAGGTTGTCGATTACGGTATCAGCAATGCGCGAATTCGCGAAGGCTTTGCCGACCTCCTTGCTTACTGCAAGGAACAGGATATCGAATTTTACGTCACGAGCGGCGGCATCGACTTTTTCGTCTATCCGATTCTTGCCGGGTTCGGCATACCGGAAGATCATATTTACTGCAACGGAAGCGACTTTAGCGGCGATGCAATTGAAATTACTTGGCCTCATCCTTGCGACGAGCATTGCCAGAACGATTGCGGCATGTGCAAAACGACCATTATGCGCCGCTTCCCTGCTAATGAATACGAACGCATCCTTATCGGCGACAGCGTTACTGATTTCGAAGGCGCGAAGCTTGCAGATCTTGTTTTTTCTCGTTCGATTCTAACGGATAAATGCAAAGAGCTTGGCCTGCCTCATCGGGAATTCAGCGATTTCCATAATGTGATCAGCGGCTTAGAACAAAGCAAAAGCTAAGTTTAATCGGCTTAGAATGAAAAGAATGCTAGGGGTGGGCTGACGGCTGTCCGCCCCATTTTTGTAGGATAGAAAGGGCGATATATAACGATGGCATATCAAGACGTTACTCTGGAGCAAAAACAAAAGGCTTTCGCCGATCTGCGGGATGCGAAGGATTTGTTTGCTTCACGCGGCTGGTTCCCGGGCACGAGCGGCAATCTATCGGTGCGTGTCGGCGATTTCAGCGAGCAGAGCTTCCAATTCGCGGTGACGGCGAGCGGCAAAGACAAAACGGTGCATACGCCGGAGGACTACCTGATCGTCGATCAGGACGGCAAACCATGCGAAGCGACTGCGCTCCGGCCTTCCGCTGAAACGCTAATTCATACAGAAATTTATAAGCTGACAGGCGCAGGCGCCATCTTCCATATCCATTCCGTCTACAATAGCATTGTTTCCGAATGGTTTTGGGAGCGAGGCTCCGTTCCCGTCACGGCTGTCGAACTGATAAAAGGGCTTAATATTTGGGAAGAAAATGCTCATATTGACATTCCGATCGTATCCAATTACGCGGAAATCCCGCGTATCGTACCGGAAGTTACGGCGCGCCTCGATAAGCGCATTCCCGGCATTTTGCTGCGCAATCACGGTATTTACGCTTGGGGCGCCAACGCTTTTGAAGCGAAACGCCACTTGGAGTCGTTCGAATTTCTGTTCGAATATGTGTACCGCTGGGAGCTGCTGAAGAACGGCAAGTAAAGACAGAATTATACAAGAAGGGTCAGACGTTATGCAATGTGCGAGTGCAATGCATACGTCTGACCCTTTTTTAGTTCCACTCTTCTGCATGAATTCTCTTCGTTAACTGTCTGACGCCTGTTATGTAAGAGGACCAGTCGCCGCCAATAGACGCATTAAGCTGGAAACCCGCTCCACTCAAATGATCGCGAAGTTTGTCTAGCTGCAACTTATCCTCCTCTGTGACTGTCGCAAGTTTATATAGCTCATTGCTTGGATAACGGTATAAGGCCGAATATAAGCTGCCAAGATCGTTGCGATCCGATCTGCTTCTCAATTGACCGGTTAAAGTTCCATTTGCATCGGTTGGAAATATCGCAAGTCGAATTTCGTCCAGTTTCATAATGACCAGTTGCGGCTCATTCCATCCATTCTTTTGCTGATGACCAATCAGTCCCTCTAATTCTACAAGCGCTTGTGATTGATTAGCCAGCAGTTTCCCGTTGAAGTCGCCCAAATACATCACATAAGCTAACGATAGCGCAAGCATTGCATTTAATACAACAGAAACGCGCAGCCAACGTTTGACTGTGCTTGTTTGCTTCATATCCCCTTTCCCTCCAATCCAACCACAATATCCATTTGGATAATCACATTCAGTTCCATAAAAAAACGATTGGCAGTCCGGCTTAGTCGCCTCCATGCTGCCAATCGTTGATGTTAAGTCTTTCTTGCCTGAACCGCCGCAAACGCTGTTAACCTATCATTACCCGCGCGGTCCTCTAAATTTTTGCGAATGCGCACGCGCCTCGTCGACATTCGTCACACGGTTGCGACTCCATTCGAGCAAAATGCGGTCGATATATTTGAAATTAAGCTTGCCGGAAAAAACCGCTTCTTTCAACGCGAAGCGGATCAGCTCGTCCGAGTACTTATCCTCGTCCAGCCAGTTTGCAATCGTCTCCAGCTCGATCGGCGACAGCAGCCGGCCGAACTCCTGCTCGAAGACGGTGAACAGGTTCGTCGGATCGGCCGCCAGCTTTGCTGGCTGCTTCCTCGCTGTCCGCTTCGTATCCCGTTTCTCCTGGGCCGACAGCTCGGCTGCTAGCAGCAGCCAGCCTGTCCAGTTGTACATTTCCGACTGTACGCCTGTAACCCCGTCAATTCGGCTGTCGATCGATAATAATCCGGCCTTCATCAGCCTCTCAATCGTCTGCTCGACTGTTCTCACGCTCGCTCCCAGACGCTCAGCCAACTGGTCAGGCGTCGGGAATTCGTTGCCTTCCGTATCACGGAACAGCATCAATTGAAGCAGCAGCATCGCCTCGGAATCAGAAATCCCCAGTTCGCGATAAGTGCGAAGCAGGACGGCTGGCACGAATACGCCGCCCTGGCCCAGCACGTCCGCCATTCCGCGCGAGTACGCTTTCCATATATCGTCGTTGCTCACTTGCACGTATACCCTCCCTTATTATTGGGCTGCTGCTGTAATGAGCCTATACGTATCTCTCGCTATAATCAATTCTTCGTTCGTCGGCACGACAAGTACCTTTACCCGCGACTCATCGGTAGAAATTAGTCTCGGTTCCTTGCTCCGTACCGCATTGCGGCTCTCGTCCAATTCCAGTCCGAGGAACGTCAATCCTTCGCATACCGCCTTGCGCAGCAGCGACGAGTTTTCGCCGACGCCCGCCGTGAACACAAGGGTATCGATGCCATTCATGGCTGCGGCATAGGCTCCGACATATTTGCGCACTCGATACGCATACATATCGAACGCCAGCTTCGCGTTGCGGTCGCCTTCCTCCATCGCCTCCGACACTTCCCTCATGTCGCTGCTAATGCCGGAAATAGCCATCATGCCGCTGTGCTTGTTCAGCATGGAGTTGACCTCAGTCAGCGTCAGCTCCTCTTTATTCATGACAAAAGGTACGATCGCCGGATCGATATCACCGCTGCGCGTGCCCATCATCAATCCTTCAAGCGGCGTCATGCCCATGCTTGTATCGAAGGATTTGCCGTCCAGAATGGCTGTACAGCTAGCGCCGTTGCCAATGTGGCAGGAAACCATCTTAAGCGATTCCAACGGTTTGCCCAAATAGGAAGCCGCTTGTTCGCTAACATATTGATGGGACGTGCCGTGAAAGCCGTAACGGCGTACTTTATGTCTGCGGTACAGCACTCTCGGAATTGGATAAAGATAAGAAGTATCAGGCATCGTTTGATGAAAAGCGGTATCAAATACGACAGCTTGCGGGATATTCGGCATATTGGTTTCCACCGCCATAATGCCCATCATGTGAGCCGGATTATGCAGTGGAGCCAAATCGAACAGGTTGCGAATTTCCAGCTTCACTTCCGGTGTTACAACGACCGAGCTTTTAAACGATTCTCCGCCATGCACGATCCGGTGTCCGACCGCTTCAATTTCGCTCATCGAAGCAACCGCTCCATGCTCTGGATGAGTGAGCATTTCCAATACCTTCTTGACGGCGGTTACATGGTCCAGAATTTCACTCACGCTGCGTACTTCCGGTTTTCCCTCCGCCTCATGCGTAACGATGGAGGAATCCATGCCGATTCGCTCCACCCTTCCGCTAGCGAGTACGGACTCGTCGACCATATTGTACAGCTGGTACTTTAAAGATGAACTGCCTGCATTGATGACGAGTACTTTCATGAGATCCGGTCTCCATCCTTATCGTATTTGAAAAAGCCAACGCCCGATTTAACGCCCAAATGGCCGGCCCGCACCATTTTTTTCAGTACGATCGAAGGTCTGTACTTCAGTTCGCCGTATTCGCGGAACATCCGGTCAAGCGCTGCCAGAACCGAGTCGAGTCCGAAGCGGTCGGCCATTTCGAAAGGTCCGTGCTGGAACGAGTAACCGATGCGCATCGAGCTGTCGATATCTTCCACGGAAGCGACGCCTTCCTCAAGTACATGCAGCGCCTCATTAATAAGCAAGCAAATAAGCCGCGAGGTTACAAAACCCGGCGATTCGAAAACCATGATGCCTTTTTTGTAAATTGTATTTTCTACGAAATCTTTTGTCGCGGAAAAAGTCTCTTCCGACGTTTTCAAGCCGCGAACGATTTCGACGAGATCGATTTTAAAAACAGGGTAAATAAAGTGCAGCCCGATAACCCGCTCTGGATGAGCGGTGACGCTCGCAAGCTCGGTTAAGCTCAGCGTCGACGTATTGCTGGCCAAAATGACATCCGGCGAACAAATGAGGTCCAATTGCTCGAATACCGCTTTTTTCGCATCCAGATCTTCTGTTATCGTCTCGATAACGAGCTCGCAACCGGCTAAGCAATCGTAGCTTACCGACATATGAATGCGGCTTAAAATTTGTTTTTTCTCCGATTGAGTCAGCGCCCACTTCTCGATCTGTTTGTCTAAGCTCAGCTCAATCATCGTTTTTCCGTATGTCAGACGTTCTTCGGAACGTTCAATTACATAGACATCCAAACCATTCGAGGCGAGCATTTCGGCGATGCCTTGGCCCATTGTGCCAGCGCCGATAACTCCGATTTTTTTAATCGACATGTTTCTCTCCTTGTCCTCTCCTTACGCCTTCTCGGCGGAAGAGCGGCATTTCTTTTTATATATACACTTCTCTTCAATTATACCGATTTTCAGAAAAAAAAGAAGGCAGACAATGGGTCTGCCATCATTTGTTTATAACTATCGCAACAATTTCGCAACATTTTGCCCATTGTGAGCAAAATCATAGTGCATAGACAACCCGTTAGGCGGTTTTCGACAATTTTCCAAGCAGCGCGCGGAAATCGTCGCCGCCGATCGTTTCCTCTCGAATGACGACATCAAGCGCCTCGACAAATACTTGCCGTTTCTCCTCGAGCATCAGTTTCGTCTTGGCCATCAGCTCATCCAGAATGGACCGGTTTACCTTCGCCCAGCTATCCGGCGTCATCATATTCGCGTCGATAATGCCAAGCTCGGTCAAACCGGATTCAACAAGCGTCCGGACAATGTTCATCGCTTGATCGAAATCGCCTCTCGATCCAGTACTGCGGCCGCCGTAAAACATTTCCTCTGCAGCCGCGCCGCCGAGCGCAATAATTATCTGACCGTCCAAAAAGTCTTTCGTATACAAATATTTGTCCTGCTGCGGATTATGCCGCACATAACCAAGCGCTTGCCCCCGCGGTGAAAGCGCCACTTGCGACACGCTGCCCGGACGGACGAGCTCGGCGGCGATCGCATGGCCCAGCTCATGCAGCGCTACGCGCTCGCGCTCCTCCTTTGTCGCTTCCCGGTCGGTCTTCTCGCCCATCATCACTTTGTCGATAGCACTGGCGAGATGCTGCTCATGAATAAGCTCGCTGTTGTCCCGCATGGCATAGATCGCCCCTTCGTTCATGACGCTCTCCAGCTGCGCACCGGAGAAACCAAACGATTCGGATGCGATTCGCTCCAGATCCACCTCGGGATTGAGCGGCTTGTTAGCTGCATGCAGCTTAAGAATATGCAAGCGCCCTTTCTTGTCCGGCAGCTCGACGCCGATATGACGATCGAAACGACCCGGACGGAGCAGCGCGCTGTCCAGCATCTCCTTCCGGTTTGTAGCCGCAATCAGTAAAATACGCGGCGATTCATCGGAATGGATACCGTCCATCTCGGTCAGCAGCTGGTTCAGCGTCTGATCATACTCGCGATGCTGCCCGCCGTCGCGTTTGCCGCCGATGACATCGATCTCGTCGATAAAAATCACGGCGCTGCTTTTATCCGCTTTTTTTGCCTTTTGCCGCGCTTCCTTAAACAAGTCGCGAATCCGGCCGGCGCCGACGCCGACATACATTTCTACAAATTCACTGCCCGAAGCAGCCAAATAAATTGAATCGGTATAATGAGCGGCGGCCTTCGCCATCAACGTTTTACCCGTTCCCGGAGGGCCGGTAAGCAAAATGCCTTTCATCGGACGAATGCCAAGCTTCTTGATCTCTTCATGTCGAACGAGAAAATCAAGCGCTTCGATTAGCTCGGTTTTCGCCCGCTCCTGTCCGCCGATTTGCTCGAAGCTTAACGGACTGCTCGTCAACTCCGATTTTTTGCGTGCGCCTTGCATAGCCGTCATTTTCCCTCTGCCTTTGTAAGCGAAAGCAAATCCCGCCGCCAAAAAGGCAATAAGCAGCACCGGAACGATATTTACGCCGAGAAAAGCTAAAAAGACGAGAGTGACCGGCACGACGCCGATCGCTATCTCCAAAATATATTTACGCACGGGCACTCACCTCCAGCATAACCGGCGTCCGCGGCAGTACGACATGTTTGTAGTGTTTGCCGTCTTTAAGTGTAATATAGACATTGTGATCGTCCATATCGGTTACAGCCTGAACGCCTTCATTTTGCTTGGCAATTCCGTTCATTGTCTTGGGAATATTGGAGTAGCTTTTGGTCTCCATCGCTTGTGCGATATCAAACAATGCGCCCGACCATAGCTTATCAAGACGATCGTTCGAGTGAGCATTGGCGATTTGCAGATCAAGCTCTTTTTTACCGATTACATCTTTACCTTGCTCGTTAATCTGTTCATAAACTTGTTTCAAATCAGCGTTTTCGCCGAGCGTCAAGCGCAGCGATACGCGTCCTTGCCCCAGTACGGGCTCGTCTGCCGACGATATGCCTGCTATATTCTGAATCGCCTTATTTAAAGGCTTCTCAATAACCATGCGATTATAAATGAACCAGCTTCCAAATAATAAAACGGCAGCTGCGGCCGCTGTAATCAGAACGGGAACAATCCGAATTTTCATAATAAAAATCCCCCTCCCAGTATTCGATATCTATACTCGCGTATATCAACTTTGCTATACGAAAGTATATCATATCTGAACCGCCAGAAGGGGGTGTAAAAACAGGAAGCTTAGCCAGCGTGCTTAGCCGGCAGCTTATACTGGTCAATAAATGTACCGTCGCCAAACTTGTAAAAATCGTAATAATACTTTGTCATGTCTTCTTTGCGCGAATAGTAAACTTCCCAGACAAGTTCTCCGTTTAACGTTCCCGGCTGAATTCGCTTAATATCTGCATCCGGTTTTTGTGCGGAAAACGAAGCAATCAGATTTTCTTTGCCGTATGCTTCCGTCGCTTTGATAATACGCGGCTCCGCCGAAGCAACGGAACCTTCTGCCGTCTCTTCCTTCGACAGTTCAATAAAGACGTAAAGGTCCTCGCCCGCTTCGTTCTTGCCTTCAACGATCCAGTAAGGCTTATCCCATACATACTTCGTCGTCTTGCCGATTTCCGTCAGTCCGGCTGCATTGGCGGCCTGCTGCTGAGCTTGCCGCTCCTCTGACCATGAGCCTGCATGAATCATTTGATAATAAATCAAGGAAGCGCCGATCAATGCGGCCAGCAAAACGCCAATAACGGCCGCCCAACGCTTTGGCGTCATAAACGGCGCCCTCTTTTTCTCCTTGGCTCTCATACTAGCTTTTCAGCAGCCGCTCGAAGCTAGCCGCTGCCTCGTAACGGATCTTTTCCTCATCCATAAACGTGCAGGTTTTATGCTTCACCACTTGACGGCCGTCGACCCATACATGCTGCACGTCTTTGCCGGATGCGGCATAAACGAGATGCGACACGATATCGGTTTGCGGATAGAAATGCGGCTGTTCCAAATCGATAGCGATAAAATCAGCTTTCATGCCTTCGGCCAACGTGCCGATTTGTCCTTCCTGGCCAATCGCGCGAGCACCATACACGGTACCCATACGCAATGCTTCCAGGGCCGGTACGACTGTCGGATCGCCGGAAACGCCTTTGTGCAGCAAAGCTGCCAGATTGATTTCCTGGAACAGATCGAGATTGTTGTTGCTCGCTGCGCTGTCTGTGCCAAGCGAGACGGTAACCCCTGCCTTCAGCATGTCAGGCACTCTTGCTACGCCGCTTGCCAGCTTCAAATTGCTGACCGGATTATGAGACACGGCTACGCCGCGTTCCGCCAGCAAAGCAATTTCTTCGTCATGCAAATGAACTGCGTGCGCGACCAGAGCCGGACGGGAGAAGAAGCCGAGCTTGTCGAGATGAAAGGTCGGACGAATGCCGTAATCTCGAACGTTTTGCTCCACCTCAGCGATCGTTTCGGACATATGCGTATGAAGCGGAAGCTGGTAATCATGCGCAGCCTGTACGAATTTCTCGATATAATCTGGCGGACAAGTATAAGGAGCGTGCGGCGAAATCATCGTCGTAATACGGCCGTTCGCTTTGCCATTCCAATCGCGAGCGAATTGAATCGCATCAGCCAGCTTCTCCTTCTGCAGCTCTTCGGAGCAGAGACCGATAACACCGCGCGTCAAGCAGCCCCGAATACCCGATTGCTCGGTCATTTGCGCCACTTGGTCCATTCGGTCGTACATATCGACGAATGCGGTCGTGCCGGTTTTCAACATTTCGATGATGGCCAGCGCGCTGCCTGCACGAGTATCTTGATCGACGTATTTCCCTTCCATCGGCCACATTTTTTGTTCCAGCCACACTTGCAGGTTCTGATCATCGGAGAATCCGCGCAGCAACGACATAGCAGCATGGCCATGCGTATTGATCAATCCCGGCATGAAGGCCAACTTGCTGCCGTCCAGCGTTTCAACCGATTCACTCAAACCTTGCGGCTCCGCTTCACCGATATATGTAATCCGGTCGTCCGTTACGACCATATGCCCTCTTACTGTCGGCTTTGCATCGTCCATCGTAATGAACAGCCCGTTTTTAATCCAAATTTGACTCATTGTCCGCTTCCCTCTCTCTTTCCAAATAGTAGGCCAGACTTAACAGTTCCCTCGTAAAATCGACATGATGGATGCGAATCTCGTCCGGCACGCGCAATATAGCCGGAGCGAAATTCAAAATGCCTTCAATTCCTGCCTCAACGATCTGATTGGCGACGTTTTGCGCCTCGAAAGCCGGCACGGTAATGATGCCAAGACGAATATTCAATTCCTTGACCGTCTCAGCGAGCGCCTCGATCGGCAGCACGGTCAAATGATTGATTTGTGTGCCGATCTTGGAAGGATGCACGTCAAAGACAGCTGTTATTTTCATATTGTCGTTAGAATACTTGTTGTAGTTGCACAGGGCATGGCCCAGATTACCGGCGCCGACGAGCGCAACGTTAATTTTCTGATCAAGCTTTAAGATTTGCCGGATTTTCTCGATCAAATAAGTGACGTCGTAACCAATGCCCTTGCGTCCGAAATCGCCGAAGTAGGCAAGATCCTTGCGGATCTGCGCCGGATTGAGATCGAGCTTTATGCCTAGCTCCTGTGACGATACAGTCTGAATTTCGCGGTAATACAATTCGTTTAGCACTTGCAAATAAATCGGCAGCCGTTTGACTACGGCTTCGGAAATTTTCGTCTGCTTCACAAAGGCTCCCCTTCCTTAACGGCGCTTTCATTTAACCATTCCCGTATTCTCGGCACCATCTGATCGGTATGCATCGTTTCGATTTTCGGACCGGGCAGCGAATAAAGAAAATGTTTGCCGTAATACGATTCAATGACGCGCGTATCGTACAAAATAACGATTCCTTTATCCTTAGCCGTGCGCACAAGCCTTCCAAAGCCTTGCTTGAACCGGATGACCGCTTGCGGAACAGACAGCTTCATAAACGGATTTTGGTTTTGCTTTTGCAGCAGTTCGGACTTAGCTTCGATCAGCGGATGATTCGGCGGTTGGAATGGCAGCCTTACGATTGCAAGGCAAGTCAACGCATCGCCCGGAATGTCGACCCCTTCCCAGAAGCTGCTCGTCCCGAGCAGCACCGATTCCGGCTGTTGGGTAAATCGACGGGTCAGCTTCGTCCGGTTGCCGCTGTCGATCCCTTGCCCAAGCACCTGAATGCCTGCTCCTGCAAGTGCCTCCTTCAACGGCTCGTACGTTTGCTTCAGCATTCGGTAGGACGTAAAGAGTACAAGCATTCGCCCGCGCGTCTCTTTTGCCGTCTCTGCGATTGATTGTACAAGCATCGTCACAAAATGAGGCTCAGTTGCAGCGCCTTTTAGCGTCGGAAAGTTGCGCGGAATCATAACAAGCGCTTGTTCACGGTAATTAAACGGAGAAGGAAGCTGTACGGTTCGCAATCGATGATTTTCCTCGAATCCGGTTAGTCCAAGCTGCTCCTCCGCATAAACGAACGATTTTTGCACCGATAAAGTTGCGCTCGTCAAGACGACGCTGTCTTTTAAATTGAAAAAATATTGCTGCAGCTGACTGCTGACATCGACCGGAACCGCGTATAAGTGAACGGAACGATAGCGATAAGTGGTGCTCGCTTCGATCCAAAATACGTCGTTTGACTCCCCGATCTTCATAAAATGTTTCAAATCGTCGCGAACGCGGGTCAAGTCGCGAACTGCTCCATTCAGATCGGTAAGCAGTGCCTGTATTGAAAACTCATCCAGCTTGTCTTTGATCTCTGAGGACATCTTCTCTAGAGACTTAATCATTTTGCTCAGCTCTGTCGTAATGTTGGTCTGAACAGTTAATGCATCGTCCCATCCCGCCGGAAGCTGCTCCGCCTTTAGCCGACAAACGGTTTGACCCGCTTCCGCCCCATTGCTATCCGAACTTTGACCGACAAAGCTGTACAACATTTCGAACAGCTTATCCCAATGCTCCTTCACATCCGAGAAAGCTGGAATAACAGTATCAATCGTCTCCGCCCAAGCTTGTGCGCGATCTTCTCCCTCGTTCTGCACTTTATGCCGAAGCGTCGGCAGCAAACCGCTGCGATGATCTTTAAACAGATGATTGAACGGATGAATAAGCGAATTATAGCCCAATTGCATGCCGAGATGCTTGCTCGCTACCTCTTCAACATGATGCGCTTCATCGATAACCAAATGGCTGTAGGACGGGAGCAGCCGGTGATCGGCTCTGATGTCCGTAAAAAGCATCGAGTGGTTCGTTATGCACACATCGGCGATATTGGCTTCATGCTTGGCGCGATGATAGTAGCAGCGCTTAAACCATGGGCAAGCCCGATTCAAGCAAGAGTCCGCATCGGAAGCAACCGTCGACCAGAAATCAACGCCTTTGCTGCCCAAATTCAGCTCTTCTTGATCGCCCGTCTCCGTTTCTCCCAGCCAGACCACCATTTGCGAGGCGGTAATGGCGTCGTCGATCGGCGAAACCATATCTCTTGTATTAATTTTATTCTCAAATTTGCGCAGGCATAAATAATTGCCTCTACCTTTGAAAACGGATGCACGAAATTCAAACGGCAGTACATCCTTCAATAGCGGCAAATCGCGGCTGCGAAGCTGTTCTTGTAAATTTATCGTATGCGTACTGACGATGATTTTCTGATCGTGCTGCACACCGTAAAAAAGCGAGGGAATTAGATAACCTAACGATTTCCCAGTACCTGTCCCCGCTTCGATCAGCAAGTGCCTGTCGCTGTTCATGGCATCGAACACTTCCCTGAACATCGTCGTCTGCGCTTCCCTCTCCTCATAATTCGGGAACTTCTCCATAAATTTCGTTTTCACGCTATCCAAGTATTGATCAAACGTCATATTTTGCAGCGATTCGTCAGAAGTTTCTTGGCGCGCAGGCTGTTCGTCCGTCCATTCGCCCGCTTTCAAAGCGAACTGATTGAAATAATCGTAGTCGTTCGTTTCGAAGACGGCTTGTTGTTCGACTTGCTGGAGCGTTGAACCGATAAACCAGCTCAGATCGCTTCCATTGTCGATAAGAAAGGATAGCCGCTGCAAAGTGAGCAGCGGCAGCTTTCTTAGCTTACGGACCGATTCCGCGAACAGATGCGCCGTAGCCATCGCGTCGCTATCCGCGCGGTGATGTTGATCATGCGTAATGCCGAAATAATCCGATACAACGCCTAGCTGGTAACTGGTAATGGAAGGATATAAAACGCGGAGAAGCTCGATGGTATCGAGCTTTCGTCCGGTAAAGGCATGGTAGCCGCTGCGATCGAGCGCTTGGTTCAAAAAACCGGCGTCAAAGCCGACGTTGTGCGCAACAAGCACACAATCGTCCAGCAGCGGAATGAGCTGCATCAGCACTTCGTCGATAGCCGGGGCGTCCGCCACCGTATCCGCGTCGATGCTTGTCAGCTGTGTAATAAAAGCGGGTATTTCTATTGTAGGTTTAACAAAGGAGTTAAACGTCTGCTCGACCTCAAGCTCGTCGTTTAAAATAACTAAGCCGACTTGCAAAATTTCGTCGCTGACGCTATGTCCCGTCGTTTCCAAATCCAAAACTGCGTATTTCATCAATAATCCCGATCTCCTCACAAGCAGCAAAGCTCGGTACTACCGAAAAATAATGACAATTGCTGCGGCGTTTCTTGGCAACATTTCAAATTGGCCAGCGAATCCTTGAAGCTTGGGCACGCTTCGTAGGCTTTCATAAAAAACTGCTCGGCATGCTCCAAATTCATGTGCACCGCTTGAATGCACCCAAGGGCATTATAGCCTAAAGCACGCCACTTCGGATAGTCCGTAAGCGCAACTAACAATTGAAAATGGCGCTGCGCCTCGCTCCAATTTTGAAGATGCATGTACGTCATAGCTAGAAATAACCGGGCAAGATTGCATTCGGGGAGCTGACTGACAGCCATTTGAAATTGCGATGCCGCATGGGAAAACATAAATAAATTATAATAGCCTTGTCCTTTGGCAATCAGCTCGGCCAGCTCCGCCGAAACTTCCATGCTTAATTCGGCTTCATACAATTGCTCGTCGGTAACTGCCGTTTGAATTTGCGTCATCGATTGAGCGGCAGCGGCCGAAGCCTCGGACGACCCTTGCTTCGCTTTTACAGCAAAGCCGTGCGCCCCTTGATTGCCCGGAAGCTGCTGTTCCATCTCCATGAACGCCGAAAACTTTTCTTCAAATTCGATCCAGTGTTCGACCAAAGTGTCGCTCATTTGTTTGAGCAGTACGATTTGTTCTTCGCATTGCTGTTTTTTGGTGCCAGTTGCTTGCGGATAAGCTTGAATCAGTTGGTCCAGCATGTCGTTCATTGCCGAAAACATATGTTGAAACATGACCGCATCCCGCCTTCGCTTATGAATTAAGGAGTGTTATGCTCATTCTTTGTTTTGGCGATGCTTTTCATACCCTGTGCCAACCGTTACATAGCGCTGGAACGCCAGCAGCTGCCGCATATTACAAAATCGTTGCGTGTATTTCCTCATTTAAGCTCTGCAGCGGACGATTGTCGCTGTCTAAAATCGTTACGACGGGTTTATGCGAACGAGCTTCTTCATCCGTCATTGTCGCGTACGAGATAATAATTACGGTATCCCCGGGCTGCACTTGGCGTGCGGCTGCGCCGTTTAAGCAAATGACGCCGGACCCGCGCGGACCCGTAATGACATACGTTTCCAGCCTTGCGCCATTATTGTTGTTGACCACTTGCACTTTTTCGTTTTCCAGCAAATCGGCCGCATCCATCAAATCTTCGTCGATCGTGATGCTTCCGACATAGTTCAGGTTTGCTTCCGTCACCGTCGCGCGGTGAAGCTTTGATTTCATCATCGTTCTATACATGATAATCCCCTCCGATATAACCAAACAGTTGGTTGTCGATCAATCGGGTCGAACCGAATTTGACCGCAAGCGCCAGTATATAGGTATCCCGTTCGGGCTGCAGCACAGCTGCCGGATCAGGCAGATCCAAGCTTGGATAGTGCAGCAGCTCGACATAATCGATTTCGGCCAGCTCGGCGCTTTCGATCATTTGTTTCGTTTGCTCGACGATGTCTGCCGCAGTGATGCCAGCCTTCGCAAAATGCTGTTTCGCTTCTGCCAGCGATCGGGACAGCATAACCGCTTGCTCGCGCTGCTCGGCCGTCAGATAGACGTTTCTGGAGCTTAACGCGAGACCGTCAGGCTCCCGTACGATCGGGCAAGGCACGATCTCGACCGGAAAGTTCAAATCGTCGGTCATTTGCTGAATAACAGCCACCTGTTGGGCGTCCTTCATGCCGAAATAGGCTTTGTCCGGCTGCACCAAATGGAATAGCTTGCTGACAACTAGGCCGACGCCGTCGAAATGGCCGGGCCGGGAAGCGCCGCAAAGCCTGCTCGTCACTTGGCTGACAAAGACGGTAGTTAACGGCGCTTTCGGATACATTTCTTTAACAGAAGGCATAAATACGATATCGATGCCGTTTTGACCGGCTAGCGCCAAGTCCCGCTCTTCATCGCGCGGGTAACGATCGAAATCTTCATTCGGACCGAATTGCATCGGATTGACGAATATGGAAAGTACGGATATATCGTTTTCGCTTGCGGAGCGCCGCATTAAGCTGGCATGCCCTTCATGCAAATATCCCATTGTAGGAACGAAACCAACTGTGCCGGAACCGGCGTTTTTCGATTGTTGCTGCTTCAAAGCTTCATGCAATTCAGGAATGGTTCGACACAAAATCACGACTAGCGGACTCCTCTCGGTTCTTTTCTTTGTCTGCCGCAGCTTCTTGTTTGCCTCCGTAAAGCTGATCCAGCGTATCCAAATTTGTACGCTCGTTATCCGAACCCGTATCTGGCTTGATTACGCCGAAGGAATGCTCTTCGGCAGGAAACGCTCTAGATTTTACTTCCTGCACATAAGACTGCAAGGCGCCGCGAATAACAGATCCAACGTCGGCGTAAGCCTTGACCATCTTTTTCGGGATGTTAGGCGAAGAATATTGAAGCAAATCATGATAGACGAGCACTTGTCCGTCGCAGCCTCTTCCGGCTCCAATGCCGATCGTCGGGATCGACAGCTGGCTGCTGATCGCCTGAGCCAGCGGCTCGGTAATGAGCTCGAGAACAATAGCGAAAGCTCCTGCCTGTTCCAGCGCTTTCGCATCCTCCATCAATTTCTCCGCTTCGAGCGGCTGCTTGCCCTGCACTTTAAATCCGCCCAATTGATGAACCGATTGCGGCGTCAAGCCGAGATGCCCCATAACCGGAACACCGGCCTCCACCAATGCGCGGACATCATCAGCGATTTCCGCGCCGCCTTCCAGCTTGAGCGCATGCGCGCCGCCTTCCTGCATGATGCGAGCGGCGTTTCGCATCGTCGATTCGCGTCCGACGCCGTAGGTCATAAACGGCATATCGGAAACGATGAACGTATTACGCGCGCCTCTTGCGACTGCTTTCGTATGATAAATAATATCGTCCAAAGTAACCGGAATCGTCGTATCATAGCCTAGTACGACGTTCCCCAGCGAATCGCCGACCAAAATGGCGTCAACCCCAGCCTCTTCTGACAGAATAGCAGACGGATAGTCGTATGCCGTCACCACGGAGATCGGATCGTTCTGCTGCTTCATTTTTTTCATTGCTGTTATCGTTAAACGTTTCCTCATCTTGCTTCATCCCCTTCGATTATTTAGGATAAACACAAAAAAACCTTTTAGCCGCCGCTAAAAAGGTCCCCAAAACGTAAAAGGAAACGATTGTCATATGCTTGCTTCCTTCTGTCTCGGTCCCTTCGGCTCAGAGCAGAGTGTTGCCAGTATGGCTTGCCAATCTTTTGAATCCATATTGCCCTTTAGCGGTGCAGTTCCTCTCGGATACCGCCTGCTGCTTTTATAGTAGCAAAAAAATTTGAATTCGTAAACGGATGTTAGCAGTGTGTGAAAACATGCTGCTAACATCTCGTAAACGGACGATGGCAGCCATGTGTAAACATGCTGCTGTCGTCTCGTAAACGGAGAGTCATCTAAGGGTTCGATATTAGATTACTCTCTCGTAAACGGAATGCAGTCTAATGGGTCTTGATTAGACTGCATTCTCGTTAACGGAAAAACAATACATAGGCAG
The DNA here is from genome assembly GCF_042885235.1 of Paenibacillus sp. NPDC058071. Lineage (NCBI taxonomy): Bacteria > Bacillati > Bacillota > Bacilli > Caryophanales > Paenibacillaceae > Paenibacillus > Paenibacillus sp. NPDC058071. Next base: position 216,362 of record NZ_JBHVSK010000007.1, on the reverse strand, counting down.
TCATGTGCAAACACGCTGCTAGCATATCGTAAACGGAATCCCGTCTAACTTACCTCGCCCATTTCCGCTGAAAAGACGAGAACGACGCTGCCGTCCGGCTTCTGCACTTTAATTGCGCCGGAATTGTCCAATCCGACCGGTACGCCTTCAATCACGCCTTGCGGCGTCGTGAGACGCGCAGGCTTGCCCAGCGACACAGACAGCGCCTCCCACAGCGTTACGATAGGTTCAAAGCCTTCTGCAGCGTATACATCATACAATCTCTCGAACTCTAGATGAAAATCGGCTATAACCGTTTCTCGTTCCAGCTTGCCGCCGGAGGCAATGCGCAGTGAAGTCGCCTTCTTCAGCATTTCCTCGGGATAATCCGATTCCTCCAAATTAACGCTAATGCCGACTCCGGCAATAATGTGCCGCAGCCTTGCATCCTCTGCCGTCGACTCCAATAAAATGCCGCTAATTTTACGTCCGTCGATCAACAGATCGTTCGGCCATTTGATGCCGATTGGCAGCTCCGTAAGCCGTCGCAGGCTGCGGCAAAGCGCTACAGCTGTCAGCAACGTAAGCTGAGGCGCGAAATGAATTGGAATGACCGGACGAAGCACAAAGCTCATCCATATCCCTTTGCCTTTAGGCGAAACCCAGCCTCTGCCCATTCGGCCTCGACCGTTGTTTTGCTGCTCGGCGATAACAAGCGTCCCTTCCGGAGCCCCTTCTTCCGCAAGCCGCTGGGCGACGTTCTGCGTCGAATCGACTTCCTCAAATAGGTGCAAAGAACGTCCAAAACGGCGGGTTTCCAGCCGTTGTTCCAACAAGCCGGCGTCCAGCTTGTCCGGCGCAGATAAGAACTTATAGCCCAGTCTGCGGGATGCTTCGAACACGTAGCCTTCCGACTCCAGCTTTTTTATTTGTTTCCAAACCGCGGTTCGGCTAATTTGCAGGTGTTGGCTTAGCTTCTCGCCCGATACGAATTGCCCGGGCTGTTCCTCCAGCCAGCGCAGCAGTTGCTCTTTACTCATCCAAATTCCCTCCGTCCATCCATCGCTTGGCTTGCGTCAATAGCGCATCCGATTCATTCGGCAATCGCCCCTCCGCAACCTCAAGCAAAAGCCTGCTGAGCGCGTCACCTGTCCAAGGACCTGGCTTCCGCTCGAGCACCTCCGCCAACTGACGCCCGTTAAGATTCAATTCCTTTAACGTAAACGCAGGCATTGTGCGCAGCCTTTCTTGCCAATGCTTAATCGTTTGCGGCGCCCACCTTCGGTCTTTCCTTTCGGAAACGATGTTCAGCCAGAGTGCCGCAGCTTCTTTCCCTGCAGCCAGAACAGCCTTTGTCCAGTTTTCCGAATCAGTCGCGGGAGAAGTCCCCTCCGATAACGAAGCTTCTTCATGATCGAGACTATTCCCGTTGCCCTCAGCAAAGGCAAGTACCCTCTGCTGCAATTGAACGATGTTCAATACTTGTCTCGATTGCTCATTGGATAGTTTAAGCGATAGCAACGTAGTACGCGCCATATCCTGCATAACTGCATCCTCGGTCATCAAGCCAGCCAGCCGGCCAAGCGCGCCTTCGATATTGTCCAAATAAACAAAACGCCGACAGCTGTCAGCGCCAGAGTCAAACCAAACATCGAATGCAGGCAGCGTCTGGGCCGCATGCGCAAGCAGTCCGCTCTTCGCAAGCAGCTCTAACGCCTGTGCCGTATTTCCGTTATCCAGCATTTGCAGCAGCTCCGCTTGCACTCGCTCCATCGCTATGCTGGCGAGCAGCGGCTTTCGCCTTTCGACCGCTTCCCACGTTCCAGACTCGATCGCAAATCCGAATCTCGCGGAAAAGCGAATGGCCCGAAGCATGCGCAGCGCATCCTCCGTGAAACGTAAGTCAGCATCGCCAACAGCCCGTATAATGCCCGAGACAATGTCTTCGCTGCCCCCAAACGGGTCGACCAGCGTGCCGTCCGATCGGATTGCCATGGCGTTAATCGTCAAATCGCGGCGCTCAAGATCGGCTTCCAATTGCTGAATAAAGCGAACTTCGGACGGCCGGCGATGATTCTCATAGGCCGATTCCGTCCGATAGGTCGTTATTTCGTAGCTTTCTAATCCGTCAAGCACCGTTACAGTGCCGTGCTGCAAACCGGTAGGCACGCAGCGCGGAAATAGTTCCATCACTTGCTCCGGTCGGGCCGACGTGGCGATATCGATATCCTTAATCGGCAAACCCATGACGGCATCTCTCACGCAGCCGCCGACGAATACTGCTTCATACCCGTGCTCCTCCAACTTCGCGACAACGGGCATACCCCGCTGGATCGGTTCCGGCAGTGGAATTTTTATTGGACTCTCCATCGCGCATCGCCCCCCTTCCTTTTCATTAAGCGCCGCGTCAAGGCAACGCAGCAACGGTTATTAATCACAAACCGGTTCCGGCAGCTTTGCGTCAATACCAAGCACCCGATAGTAAATTTCTTCATACTGCGTTGTTATCGCATCGTTGCAAAAATCATATCTTGCCCGCTTTAAGCAAGCTTCCTTGAATCGGCGCTGCATCTCTTCATCCTCTAGCAGCCGGACGGCGTAGCCCGCCATTCCTTCCACATCGCCGATCGGACACAAGTAACCGGTTTCCCCGTGTGTAATCAGCTCCGGAATACCGCCTGCCGTAGAGCCGATTGTCGGTACGCCGCAAGCCATTGCTTCCAGAGCGACCAAGCCGAAGCTCTCTTTCTCCGAAGGCAGCAGCAGCAGATCAGCAACCGAAATCACTTGGGCTACATCGTCTTGTTTGCCAAGGAAGCAAACCTTGTCTTCGAGTCCCAACTGCCGAATTTTATATTGAATTTTCGTGAGCTCCGGGCCTTCGCCCACAAGGAGAAGCTTAGCCGGTATTTTTCTTGAGACTTGCTCGAAAATGTCGACAACGTCGCCAACGCGTTTGACCGGACGGAAATTGGATATATGCATCAAAATCTTCTCGTTCGGAGCCGCGAAATCAGACCTGAGAGAAGAAGCGTCTCTTGGGTAATATACCCGTTTGTCGACGAAGTTGTAGGTCAGATCAATCGGCTTCGTTACGTCCAGCAGCTGACGGGTTTCATTAATCAAATCCTGCGAAACAGCCGTTACCGCATCGCTCTTGTAAATTGCAAGCCGGATCAAATCTTTCAGCGACTCGTCTTGCGCCAGCACCGTAATATCGGTGCCGTGAAGCGTCGTTACCGTTTTCAAGTCGTCTCCAACCATTTGCTTGGCCAGATGGGCGCAAACGGCATGCGGCACCGCGTAATGGACATGCAGCAGGTCCAGCTTCTCCATTTTGGCCACCTGCGCCATTTTGCTCGCCAGCGCCAAATCATACGGCGGATAACGGAAGACGTAATAATCATTCACTTCCACTTCGTGGAAAAATATATTTTTGCGAAAACTGCCTAAGCGGAACGGTATGCTATGCGTAATAAAATGAATCTCATGGCCGCGTTCCGCCATTAATTTGCCTAGCTCGGTCGCCACAACGCCCGATCCTCCCAAAGAAGGATAGCAAGTAATACCTATTTTCAATTTGCGCGCCATTTCTGTCGCACCCCCCGAGCCTCATTCTATTCATAGGCGCAATGCCGTTATTATTAGTGTATCCTGCCTCATTGCCGCGCATGACCTGTTGCTTTCGTTAGAACAAGTCGACCGGATAAGGCCTTTTTATAGCGAAAGCTTCCGCATACAACCAGGACTTCGATTGTCCGAGCAGCGCGTCTCTCGCCTCTACTCTCTCGATATAACGATCCGTCAAAGGCGTCGATACACGATCCTCTTCTCCTGCGACGGCGGATTGGAATTGGGAACGATACGCCATCAAGGACTGGCGTTTCGTTTCGTAATAATCGGAAATGTCAACCGCTAGCGACACGTTCTCCGTATCGTTTATGTAGTAGTAGATCAATTGCTCTACCTGCACCGGAGGCAGCTCCGGCATATAGCGGCGCAGCTTAGCGTTAAAAACCGCCTCTTCGGCAATATGGCTAGCCGCTATATGGTCCGGATGACGGTCCACCCAATACGGCGCGAATACGATGCGGGGCCTTGTCCTTCTAATTTCCGCCACAACCGCGTCAATATGCGATTTCGTAAGCGTCAGCCCCCGATCCGGCAGCATCAAATTGGAGCGGTAATATAAACCAAGCACCGCGGATGCTTCGGCGGCTTCCCGCTTCCGCAGCTCCACGGTGCCATTGGACGACATTTCGGCTTGCGTTAAGTCGCAAATGCCGACTTTATAGCCGGCTGCCGTATGCTTGGCAATGGTTCCGCCCATGCCGATCTCGGCATCGTCCGCATGGGCTCCGATAACTAAAATATCAAGCGGTTGATCGGTCATTCCCCTTCACCGGGCTTGTATTTGTGAACAAGCTCTCTCCATGCGAAGTCGCCGCGCTCCAAAGCTTTGACGAGCAGCTCAGCTGTCGCGATATTCGTTGCAACCGGTATGCCTTGAACGTCGCAAAGACGAAGCAACGCAATAATGTCAGGCTCGTGCGGCTGCGCCATTAACGGATCCCGTAAAAAAATGATAAAATCCATTTCATTCTGCGCTACCAAAGCGCCGATCTGTTGGTCGCCGCCAAGCGGACCAGAGCAAAAACGGTGGATGTTCAGCTTCGTTTGCTCCATAATCCGCGTACCGGTCGTTCCTGTGGAATATAAACGATGAGGCGTAAAAACATGCTCGTACGCAATGACAAAGTTGACCATCTCATCTTTTTTGCGATCATGAGCGATAAATGCGATATTAAGCACAGCTGCTTCCCCTCTCCCGCAATACCTGTTAGTTTTAATCCATCAAATGCTCGAAACCGTAGATTAATCCGGTGTAATTCATCACTTTTTTAATCGCTACATTAACCCCCGGCATGTAGCCGGCCCGGTCGTAAGAGTCATGACGGATTTTAAGCGTTTGTCCATGGCCGCCGAATACGACCTCCTGCTGGGCGAACACGCCCGGCAGCCTTACGCTATGTATACGGAACCCGTTATAATAACCGCCCCGCGCTCCTTCAATCGTCTCATGTTCGTTCGGATTGCCTTGTCGCAGCTCCTTACGAACTTCGGCAATCAGCTCGGCTGTCTTGATGGACGTGCCGGACGGTGCATCCAGCTTCTGGTCGCCGTGATATTCGATAATTTCAACATGAGGCATATATTTTGAAGCCTGAGCCGCGAATTTCATCATCAGAATGGCGCCAATCGAGAAGTTTGGAGCGATCAGCGCGCCCAGCCCTTTTTCCCGGCTCAGCTTGTCCAACTCTTCGATTTGTTCCGGCGTAAACCCGGTCGTGCCGACAATCGGACGGACGCCATACTCAAGCGCCGTCTTCGTATTGCTATATGCAACAGCCGGTACTGTAAAATCAACCAGTACGTCCGCCCGCGCACCGTTCAGCGCTTCTTCCAGCGTAGCGCTGGCCAGCACGCCAGTGTTCGGTTTACCAGCGAACGTACCTACGTCAACGGCGCCTGCCGTAGGCGCCACGGCAGCGACAAGCTCCAGCGTTTCGTCCTCCAAAACCATTTTGACGACCTCGCGGCCCATTCTGCCGCTTGCGCCGATGACAGCAACTTTAATTTTATCCATCTTTATTCACCTGTTCCTTTTCCGATGTGTGCGAATGAATCGGTCACGCCGCCTTCGCTTGCGGCTGACGTCCGCGAACAGCGTCCTGGCAGCCGAATGGCCCGGATCCAGCCGAATCGCTTCCTTAGCGCTAGCCGCTGCGCCTTCGAAGTCTCCCGTCTCGGCATAAGCCATCGCCATAATGAAGTAAGCTTCGAAGCTAAGCGGGTCAAGCTCTGCCGCTTGGCGGAGCATGGCAAGGGCGTCTGCATGTCGCGGCGCCTCGGAGGTCAACAGCTGTTCCGCAGACGCGACAAGCAGCTTGGCCTCGACCGTATCGAGATAAAATCGATATTCGGAGTGACTCTGATCCAGCTCGAAAGCAAGCTTCGCGTAATAGTGAGCTTTGCTCCATTTACCGCTGCGGGCGCAGGAAACCGCGCACCTGTAATGATAATCCGCATTGCTTGGATCGGCTTCGATCGCCCGTTCGAACCATTCGATCGCTTGCTCAAAATCACTGTGGAGTATAAATTCGTACGCCTTCTTCACGCAGCTCTCGCCGTCCATCTGCCCATCCTCCTTGTACACAGGGTGATGGTACAGCATATGTATAAAGGCAGTCTACTGTTCGGCGTTTTTTCTCGTCCAGCGATCTGCGTCGCGGGTATTGAACTTCTGCATCACTTTATTGTGTGCTTCAGTCAGATCAATGCCTAACGAATTTGCGAAGCACGAGCATAAAAATAATATATCTCCGAGCTCCATTTCGATGGAGTTGTCGGCTTCGTCGGCCTTTTTCCGTTTCTCGCCGTACGTATGATTAACTTCCCGCGCCAGTTCGCCTACTTCTTCGCTCATTCTGGCCATCAGCGCAAGGGGGCTGAAATAGCCTTCTTTGAACTGGGAGATGTAGGCGTCTACTTCACGCTGGATTTCCGCTAACGTTTTTTCAGCCATCGTTCCCTTTCCTTCCTCTGCTTGCGTATATCGGGTATCATTCATATGTTAACGTATCGTGACGACGAAAACAATGTTTTTTGCGGCTTTTGAGCTATACTACAAGAAGAGGAACAGATACGAAATTTTCGATTAAAGGAGTTACCGATGCTGCGTAAAATCGTCGCCCAAATGCGAATCATTGTGCCAATCATGGTCGGCACCGCTATTTATGCTTTTGGCCTTCATTACTTTGTTATTCCGAATCAACTAATGGAAGGCGGCGTTACGGGCATCGCCGTACTGCTGAATTACGCCGCCGGCTGGCCTCTATCCTTATCCACGCTGCTGCTGAACATACCGCTGTTCCTGCTTGGATGGCGAAAGCTTGGGCTGAAGGAAATGGCCTACACGATTTTAGGCGTTCTTTCTTTGTCAGGCTCTCTCGCTCTGCTGGAAAGGCTTATTCACCATGGATGGCTTGTCACCTTCCATACCTCCAACGATTATATTTTAGCGGCGCTCTATGCCGGCGTGACGCTCGGCACCGGACTCGGTCTCGTGTTCCGTTTCGGGGGCACGACCGGCGGCGTCGATATTATCGCTCGGATCGCAACACGCAGCAAAAAATTTAGCATGGGACAGTTTATTTTGGCTACAGACGTCATTATTATCGCCGTTTCGCTGCTGTATATTTCGATTGAAAAAGTGCTTTACACGCTTGTGACCGTCTTTGTTGCATCCCGCTTAATCGATTTCATTCAAGACGGCGCTTATGCAGCTAAGGCGTTCTCGATTATTACGGAGCAAGGAACGGTTATGGCGGAACGGATTACGAGGGAGCTGGAGCGCGGCGTTACCATTATGCCCGCTCGCGGCGCCTTTTCCGGGCAAGCGAAAGAGGTCGTCTACTGCGTCGTTCAGCGGCAAGAAATTCGCCGCTTGAAATCTATTATTCGCAGTATCGACCCCCAGGCATTTACGATCATAAGCGAAGTACATGACGTACTAGGAGAAGGCTTTAAAGAGGAATAGGCGCGTACACATCCCGCTTCGGCATTGCCGAAAGCTATCGCTTCTTAATTCCATATGGGCGGTATTTGTACTGCCTCCAGCCGTTGTAGGCGAGCACGCCTGAAATAACGGCTCCGAGCAGTAGCACCCATGCGATCGGCCTCGCTTCGGCAACCGGCGAAAAAGCCGGCTCTTCGTTCCCAGCTAACCCGTCGTCAAACAGACGGACGAGCGAATCGCGCAGATCGGCAATAGAATCCTCGGTCCAATCCTGCTTCGATTGTCCTCTTACACCCGCATCCAGCAGCACGTTCGTATATCGCATTCTTTCCTTCAGTTGAGCGATCCGCTCACCAGGCCGCTGCACCGCTGCGGCCGCTTCAATCTTGGCAAGATGCGCTGTAAAGCTGTCCATCGCCGCTCTGGCGGCGGCCGCTCCGTCACCGGTTTGGCGGTTCCAAGCCCGCTTAACCCGCTGCAGGTCTTCCAACATCAGCTTCTCGTACTGCAGCCATAACGCATGCTGCGGACGGATCAGAGCGTCGGTCGTCAAATGAATTCTCGCCGCTTCCAGCATCCAGCTCGTCCCGCTTCTGCCGCCATGAAGCGACGCTTCGACAGCCGACACGCTGTCTTCCAGTAATCGCCAACCTTCGGATTGTCCGGCGACGTCTCGCAGCGAGACGCTGTCCATCTGCTTCTCCAATTGTTGTACATATTTATAGCCGGCCTGCCGGTTATTCGTATAAGCTGCTTGATACAATTGCTCGGCGGTCTTGTCCAACCGCAGCAAACTTTGCTTTCCGGCGTACCCGCCTTCTCCCATAGCTTGCGATGCAGGATGAAACATTGCCGAGATCGCCAAAAAGGTCATGACGATACATGCTGTAAACGCAAGCGCCATTCGTATCTTCATGAACATGGACACCCCCCCATAGACCATACTATGAGGGGATGTCCATCGCTATGTCTGTTTTCTGGCCCGCAGCGCTAAAGAGCCGATGATAAAGCTGAACAGAGTCAAACCGTACGTAAACCATTTAACGGCGGTCAGGTCGTCCATCAGCACTTCAGCCAACCATGGAAAAACACCGTAGGTATAATCAATGGTATCGTTAAGCAGAAGCCACATTGCTGCAACAACAGCCGCCCATTGCCCGGCCTTCATAAATCTGGCATAAAGCAGCGCTTCCGCAGCCATACCGAGATGGGACGCACTAAGCATCGCATGCTGCCAATTCAACTGATCGCCTTGCCAGCCGCCGGCGACGATCATCGCGACCGCCCATATGCCGTATTTGACCGAGGTCAGCACGGCAAGTCCTTCGATTACCATCCTGGCGCCGCTTGCAAACTTGGATGCCGAACGGGGCGGGAACAGCATATACAGAAGCGCAATCGTAAAAAACAAACTGGCAGTCGGACTGTCCGGAACGAATACAATCTGCCAGAGCGGATGACGCTCAAGCGTATATTCGATTTGATTTCCATACCAGATATAACCATAAATCGTACCAAGCAGGTTGACAACGAACAGCAGCCAAAGCATCCTTCTGTCCATTAGCACCTGCTTGCTCCAAAACCATGAAATTGTCACCGCGGTCCTCTCCCTCGATCTGTTGTGCAAAAGCCGGACGCCTACATTTCTCTTCGAAAAAAACCTGATCGTATAAATACGATCAGGTTTCCGTTAGTTGCATTATTTTGCCGCTTTTTGCTTGGCAAGCCAAGTTGTCAGCTGGTCGATTTCTTCGGCCGACAGTTTTGTGCCGAATTCAGGCATACCGCCGCGTCCGTTAGTTACAACATCAACCAGTTCTTCCTTGGAAAGGCGATCGCCAACACCGGTCAAAGCCGGGATATTTCCGTTGCCTTTCAGATCGGCAGCGTGGCAGGATACGCACTGTGCTTGCTTAGCGATTTGCATCGCCGGATCGTTCGCGTCAACAAGTGCAACGGCTTTCTCCGGCTTCTTACCAACGCTTGGCGCCGGTTGACCCTTCTCGAACGCTTCCCTTGCTTTCTCTTCGCGAATATGATGCTCAGGCACCGTATTCGTAATTTCCAGCTGATGCTGGTAATGATCCCATGAGATGACCGTCAAGTAAACGACAGCGATCAGCGAGAGGATCATCAGAGAGGAAGCAATCGGGCGACGGTAGAACCGACGCTCTTTACCCGTGTCGAGAAACGGAGCCAGCAACAAGCCGCCGAACAGAATCCCCGGTATCCCCATTGTGCCAAGAACGATATAATCTTGCGATACGTATGGATATTTCAAAAATTGATACAGGAACAAGAAGTACCAGTCCGGCATCGGAATGAACGCCGCGTTCGTCGGATCTGCCGGATAACCGAGCGGAGCCGGTTCTGCAATCGTCCAAACCAGGAAGCCGACGAGCACGACGCAGCCGACCATCCATTCCTTCAATAGGAAGTTCGGGATGAACGCTTCCGATTTACCCGGATATGCCGTATAGTCGGGAGGAATTTGGGTACCTTTACCCTGCTTCACTCTGGAATCGCCGACATAAACGACTTTTTCGTTTGATTTATGACCATGCGCCATAGTAAGTTCTCCCTTCGCTTAAAGTGGTCCCGAGATCCCTTGCCGGCGAATCATCAAGAAGTGAGCCGCTAGCATGGCGATCAACGCGCCAGGCAAGAAGAATACGTGAATCGCGAAGAAGCGAGTCAGCGTTTGTGCGCCTACGATGTCGCCGCCATACAGGAATTGCGCGATATACGGTCCGATATAAGGAACAGATTCGGCAATTTGGACACCTACTTTAGTCGCGAAGTAAGCTTTGTTGTCCCATGGCAGCAGGTAACCCGTGAAGCCCAGGCCCAACATGATGAAGAAAATCAGCATCCCTACAACCCAGTTCATTTCGCGCGGCGCTTTGTAAGAACCGGTGAAGAAGACGCGTAAGGTATGTAAGAACATCATAACGATAACTAAGCTTGCCCCGAAATGGTGCATGCCGCGGACGATTCCGCCGAATGCGACCTTATGGTTCAAGTAGTCGACACTCGCATAAGCATTGATAATGTCCGGTACATAGTACATCGTCAAGAACATGCCGGACAAGATCTGAATAACTGTAATAAAAAACGTCAAGCCGCCGAAGCAGTATACGAATGCGGAGAAGTGATGCGCAGGGTTAACGTGCTCAGGCACTTCGTGATCCGCGACATCGCGCCATAGCGGCGTAATATCAAGACGTTCGTCAATCCAGTTGTATACAGTTTTAAACATCTGAAAATACGCCCTCCTTAGACTCGTGTATTCGCTTTAATTGCACCCAAGTATACGAAACCGTCTTCAACCTTGACGTCATATTCGTCCAAAGGATTCGGCGCTACTGTAAGGTTCTTCCCGTCTGGGGAATAACGAGCGTCGTGGCACGGGCAATCGTATTCATTTTTGCCTTTCGCATTCCATGCAATTGTGCAGCCCAAATGCTTACACACTGGCGAAAGCGCAAAAATCTGATTGTTCGCATCTTTGGAGATCCAAGCCGCAAGCTCCGGATCACTTACGTACCATCCGTCGACCTGATGAATTTGGAACTTGAATTCTTGGGGTTCATTTGTAATTTTGCTTTCTTCTACTACTTTAACCCATGTGCTGTCGGCTTTCTTCTCCAACAGTGGGTCGACTGCAAAACGGACCATCGGCAATACGGCACCGCCTACCATGAATGCAGTCGTTCCGCCGAGCGTATACGACAAAAATTGACGCCGGGACATCTCTTTACGCTGAACCGGTCGATGCTCGGTCTCGTGATGTTCGTGGTTACTCATCTTCTGTTCTACCCCCTTTGCCAACCATTTCTCATGTTTTGCCCATTGACAAAACACATGACGAACTAGGACATAACTATAATAGCTTAGGTGCTTGGGAGCGTCAAGAATATGGCCGGAGATTTGTCTACCTATAAAAAGTCGTTCATAAATTTGTTATCAATTTGTCACATTTGACCTCATCTGGCATTTGTTTTCCCCAAAAGCTGTTTTTTTTATGCAATATTAAACGTTTTCACCTGTCATTGCCAGCATTCCAAAGCAATTGTACCGCTTTCGACACATCTTTTGCGTCCGGAATGACTCCTGCCTCGCCTATAGAAACGATCAGATCGGGCCCTGCCCCCTCGTAGTCTTCCTTCGCTCCGAGCACAACCGCAATGACGTGCTTGAAGCCCGTCCGCTTTAGCGCGGCGCATACTCCCGCTACCGTCTGTCTTCTTGACGTTTCTTCTATGTAATGAAGCGCCGGGTAGGTTACCACTCTCCCCTTAAACGGTATTTCGATCAGATCCATCACATCTCGGAGCTTCTCAAGCGCCGCGGTCGCCTCATGCGGCTGTTCCTCTCCGGTCAAGCTCGTAACGGGCAGCAGGCAAGTGTCGAGGTAAGGCTGAAGCGCTCCCCACTCTTCCGCCGATAGGTCGCTGAATTTCATCGTTGATTCTCCCTTTGCGTATCCTTATAGTTTACATATCTTCTCTATGTTAACCGCAAATTTTGGGCTTGCCAATCCGCAAAGGACAAAAAAATTCCGCTTGAGCAATCGGCTGGCGAAAGCGCCTTCGATTACTCAAGCGGAGAACATTTATCATTATTTTCGCATTTCGTTGAGTTCCTTGGCTAAACGGTAAAACGTATCCTCGTCTCCGGACGCAAGCGCTCGGTCGATCGCTTTGTATATTTGCTCCGTACGGTATTTTTTGAAGGCTTCGTCCAGCACCATTTCGGCAGCCAGCCCAAGCATCGCTTCATACGTCACTTTCATTTTGTCCATCGGATACACCCCCAAAGCAGCGTTAAAATCTTCTTTATTTGTTGTTGCCCTATTCCTTTTCCACGCTCTATTCCAGTTGGTCCAACTATCCCAAAACCCTTCGTTCCATTACCGCCGCAGCTTAATCGAAGCGGCTTCTATTGCATCGTATGCAACCAATTGTCCGCCGTTAAGTGCGTCTGCCCTCCGCAAAGAAACTGTGCCATTACCCATTAGCGGCTCATTTAATAAAGAAACATCCGATCATTCTCTTCCAGACTGACACCCGCAACGACTGCTCTTCCCGCCTTCGTCATTCGGATGACGAGACCGTGCTCCGCATGCTCTCCCAGCCGCAACAAGCCCAGATGCACCATCATCGCAATAATTCGCTGATCGAGCACCCGATTGGCGTCGTCATAATAGAAGGGTTTAATGAACGGAGTTAATACGTTGCGAATCGATTCAACCGTCACCCAACGCTCCGCAAGGCTGTTAATCCAGTGAGCGAGCGCCAGCAGGTTAGGGATCGGCCCCTTATACAGCTTCAGCCAAAACTTGTATAACTGCTCCGTTTCCCCGAGTGGGGCGCTTGCCAGTCTGGCTTCTCCTTCAGGCGTAAGCGACAAGATTAAGTTCTGCTCGGCTATATAATGCATGTAGCTGCAGTAATCGTAGATAAATGACATACGATTCGGATAGTGGTGGAAGTGACGGCCATAGCCGAAACGCCATTCTCCTTTGGACGGAAACTCTTCGCGGACGGCCATCCGATCGAGCAGCTGTTGGCTGAAACGCTTATACATCGAACCGTCCGCCGCAACTTGCGCTTCGTTATGGTAGATGAAGTGAAGCGTTTGGCGAATATCTTCGGACAACAGCTGCTGTTCCTCCCGGTAGCCCTGCGGATCGTCGGTATATGTCAACCCCGCCGCAAATTTCCGTTGCAGCGTATCCCGAAACCTGGTTCGCAAATCATTAGGTACTTGAAACAAGTAGCGGTTCGTCCCGCTGTATCCGTTAAACAGCCAGCCTTGATGCTTGAAGCGTACAATCATATCCCGCGGCCCGGCTTCTTTCTCCGGTTTTTCGGACTGTTTCTTTCGCGAACGCGACGGCTTCGCCTTTGGTTGTGCCTCTGCCTTCACTTTCTCCGCCTCTGGCTCGCCAAACTTGCTTTGCTGCACCCTGGCGATCAGCTCCTCTAAGCTGAAAGAATCGCGCTTCTCGAAAAGCAGTGAATTGAGGAAGCGAAGCTCTTCCAGTTTCATACTGCTGATTTGCGCTTCGAATACGTCGTTGCGGCTTACGGTCGAGAGAATCGACTGAATCAAATCGTTCTTGGAATGACCGTTGCACTCACAGCGGTATACGGAAGCGATCCGGCTGAGCTGTTGAATATCCGCATAACCGAGCATGTCTGAGAAATTCATAGCCTCTCTCCTTTCCGTCGTAGCCGTTCTTCTAAAGCGATAGTTAATATCATTATGGGGAAATTAAAGTCATTTCAAACGGGATGTATGTAAAAATGATGCCTTCCCTGTCGTCGCTCCCTGCTTGCGAAACGCAAAAAAGCGCATTTTCCGAGGAGAGATTCTCCCCGGAAAATGCGCGCGCGTTATGGCACCGAAGGCGCCGTGCATCTGGATGCAGCATGATGGCGGCGGTCGCATGCCGTCTGCCTGAAGAACTGCCTTATTATAAATTGGACTAGAGCGGCTGCGAGCTTTGCCCGAATTGCCCGTCGTTCAAATGACGCGTGCAATTATAGAGCAGCGGCTCCCATTTTCCTTCGGCACTCGATAGTATACTGTACGATACATTATCCAAATGGCTTTTCACGAGATCTGGACAAAGCTCTTCGTACAGCTGCGCCAAAAAACCGCCGTGTGAAACGATCAGTATATTTCCGTTCGGAGCGTTTTGCTGCAGATCGGACAAAAACTTAATTCCGCGATCTCGCAAATCTCTGTCCGATTCTTGGCCGAGATCCCTCTCCCGCCAGTTTTCGCCGTATCGTTCCACTCTCTCTTGAGGGGTTAAGCCTTCGATTTCCCCGAAATAACGCTCACGCAGCCGAATGTCCGGCTCCAGCAGCGGAATGCCGAGCTTGTCCGCAATAACTTTCGCCGTTTCATGCGCACGAGACAGATCGCTCGATACGACCGCTTCCCAGATCGGCGGATCGTCGCTCAATCGGTCAGCTAGCGCTATCGCCTGATTTCTGCCCGTCTCGTTGAGCGGTATGTCGGTTTGCCCTTGTGCTCTGCCTGCCTCGTTCCAATCCGTCTTGCCGTGCCTTACGAATCCAATCTTCATGTCCCGTCCATCCTCTCTGTATAATCTAATGAAGCTATTCATTGCCAATATCCGTTCGTACCCTATAAAGAGGAAGAGCCCCGAAGGGCTCTCATTCCTCTATAGGATATCCGTTAGGCTAATTTCTAGTTCTCGACAGCCAATTCAAAATAAGCAGTGTAATCACGATGCCAAGCAGCGAAAGCGCCGCCCAATATTGTGGATACGAAGGGACAACCTGTAATACAAACGGATCGGTAACGCCAGCTACCGGGACCTCGTAGTCGGCGGTGATGACAAGGCTGCTGCCGGAAACGTTGGCCGTATCCATTAGACCGGTCAACTGAGCCATCTGCTCGGGCGGCGTGCTAGCCTTGTTTTCGGTAACGAAAAAGATGAGGGCACAGGCAAACACAGCCATACAGCCAGCGATGACAATCGCAAGATTGCGCCTGAACGATTTGGAGAAATGGTAGCTCTTCTCGACGACAGGCTTCAACCAGCTATCTTCCGCATATATCCGTTCCATGACGGCCCGATTCACATGATCGAGCGGACCGAACGTTTCGCTGTTTTCCGCCGAATCTGAAAGAAGATGAATCATCGATTCGCTTTCTTCCCACAGCCGGAATTGTTCGGCGCATTGCTCGCACTCGAGCAAATGCGCTTCCATCTCCTCCCGTTCACCGTCGTCTTCGGCTAAATCCAAGTAGACGCTGAACCTTGCTTGAATCTCTTCGCAAGTCATCGCGTTTTCATCCCTTCGTATTCCTCCATCGATTGCGTATCTCCGAAATAAGGCTCCAGCTGCGACTTTACGCTCGCTCTCGCCCGGAATAACAGCGATTTGACGGAACTTACAGTCTGCCCTAATATATTGGCGATTTCTTGATAATCCAATTGATCGTATTCGCGGAGAATAAGTGCAGATCTCTGCTTTTCAGGCAAATTATTGATCGCTTCTCTAACCAAGGCCATCCGTTCGTTGCGAAGTGCAAGCTGCTCTGGCGCGGCTTCCGGCGATGTAGCCGGAATATGGACCGATTCGTCAAGCGGCAAATTAGCCGTTTTCTGCTTACGAAGCTCACTAAGCACCGTATTGCGCGCAATCGTATAAAGCCACGTGGAGAAAGAAGCATCCACCTCTCGGAAGGAGTGGAGGCTGCGATACGCTTTATAGAACGTTTCCGAGCATAAATCTTCGGCCAAAAGTTCCAGCTTCGCGCTTTTCAGCATGTGATAAATAAAGGCCAGTATCTTTCGTTGGTAGCGGCGCATCAGCTCGGAGTAGAGTTCGATGTTGCCATCCTTGATCTCGCGAATTAATTGGGAATCAGTCATGACAGGCGAACCTCCTCACCTGCGTATTCTTCTTCCCAGTTCGATTATGTAAGTTATACCGAACCGGAAACGAAAAGTTGCGGTCATATTTAGAAATGATTCAGAAATCGTATATGTTATAGACGAAATAACGAGCCAAAGAGTTGCTTATCGACATATTCGAGTCATCCGGTCAAATTCCTTCTGAAATCGACAATGAGAATTTACCCATATTTTAACAAGCCAGGTGTCCTTATGTATTGTAACACAGCCAAACGCATCCGTCTGTGAAAATAGACAAAAAAAAACCACCCGTTAAGGTGGTCCGCACAGAGTGCGAATATTTTGGATAGGAGTGGAGAGAAACCATACTGTACTTTTATTATATGTATACGCTTCCAATTTGTCAATAAGCGTTTTCATTTTATTTTTTCGCCGAACTTTTTCCTGCAACCCCACTCACTTCCTTTGCGTCGATAGTTATATGGGATTGATTCTTAAACGAAGGAGCTGGATCATTTTGAAAAAATTAGCCCTGCCCGCTCGAAGATACTGTCAGTTAAGTGGGCTGCTGTTTCTGCTTCTTTTATTGGCCGGCTGCAGCGGGGGCATCCAGACTTCCGCCACGATTGGAAATCCTACAGCCAAGGACATACTTGCCGAACATCCGCAAACTGATCTTTTTCAATATAACGATACGGTCTACGTTAACGCTGAAAATATCGACTGGGTCAAGGAAACCGACCTTAGAGGCGGTGTCGAAACGTTAACGATCGCCCACTCTTATATAGAAGGCAAACCATTTCAGGATAGCATGGCGACCAAATTGCCGATCGGCACAGTTATATATAAGAGCGGCCAAATTTTTTACGCTGAAGTGGACGGTGCGGAAGTGCGCTATCTGGGTATGATCGAGGGGTAAAGCAGCCGGGCTGTACCGGAACGGAGCGGCTATGGCATGAGACAGGAGCGCATCACGAGAAGTTCTCCCAGTACGCGGTGGGCCGGTCTATGCCGGTACTGGTGTCAACTTTAATAAACGTTTTAACTTGCTCTACATAAAGCAAGTTAAATAAATTTAACTTTATTAGTAAGCGCAGCAAGTTTAGCGTCGTTGTTGAATTCAAAGAGCGGCTATGATTATTGATTCATGTATGTATTCAGATGGGTTCCAATAGATCGATTATGTTCGAAAAATCATACATATTTGGCGCTCTGGAGCAAATTCAGCTAATTATGTTCGAAAAATCATATATATTTGGCGCTCTGGAGCAAATCCGGCTAATTATGTACGAAATATCATACATATTTGACGCTCTGGAGCAAAATCGGCTGATTATGTTCGAAAAATCATATATATTTGGCACTCTGGAGCAAATTCGGCTAATTATGTACGAAATATCATACATATTTGACGCTCTGGAGCAAATCCGGCTGATTATGTTCGAAAAATCATACATATTTGGCGCTCTGGAGGGAATTCGGCTGATCGTGTAAGCTACCCCATATGGTGAAGTTTTGCTAAGTAAAGAGATATCAGTCGCGCTATAGATTATCTGGTGCTGATGCTTCACAACTCGCTATAGAGGTGAGAAAAAGCAGTCGTTGTTGATTCTTAAAATAATTTAATCATGGCAACGCACTCTCAAATGAGGAACGATCGGCATTCCCGCGTACTCTGTTTTGTGGACGCTGAGCATAGCTCTTAACGTTTAGCGCTTTTCGCTTGCGCCTACTGCCTTAACAACCAACAAATAAAAAGAAATGGCGGTGCCAAGGATAAGCTCCTTCACACCGCCATTTCTTTATTAATGAAGTGATCTAACTAATACGCTGCAAAGAATTCTCTTAACGATGCACCGTATAGGTGCGGCTAAGCAGCGTGATCGCTTGATCCAGGTCCTCTTGCGTCCGGAATGACAGTCGCAAAACACCGGGAACCTCTTCCCTGCTCTCAATGATTCGAATATTGCTTAGATTGATCCGTGCGTTGCCTAGCTCCGTCGCGATCGCGCCAATTATACCCGGATGATCGGGCACGTTGACGTAGCATTCATAAATCGAATGAATCATGCCTTTACGGCGCTCCGGCAGACGGTTTCTAAACTCTCCGGCGGTCTCGAAAGCTCGCTCGATCGCTTCGCCGTCGTCTTCCTCCAGAATTCGCACGAAATGTTCTACCTGTTCATTCCAGTCCTTTAACAGCCGCAACAGCACGCTGCGATTGTTAATTAGAATGTCCCGCCACACGATTGGATCGCTTGACGCGATCCGCGTAATATCTCGGAAGCCTCCAGCGGCAAGCGACTCGTACAAGCCGTTGCCCTCATTGTAGCCTCTCACCTGATTGACCAGCGCCACAGCAATAATATGCGGAAGGTGACTGATCGCGCCGACGATATCGTCGTGAGACTTTGCGTCTACC
This sequence comes from Paenibacillus sp. NPDC058071, assembly GCF_042885235.1. Taxonomy (NCBI): domain Bacteria; kingdom Bacillati; phylum Bacillota; class Bacilli; order Caryophanales; family Paenibacillaceae; genus Paenibacillus; species Paenibacillus sp. NPDC058071. The sequence goes on along the minus strand of NZ_JBHVSK010000007.1, from coordinate 197,978 downwards.
GTGACGAGATTCGCTCTTGTATGAACAAGCAGACGGCTAAGCTTCTCCACGTCCGCAGAATTCGTATCCTCATCCGGCGTCAGCACGTAAAATGCATTTTCAAACAGCAGCGTATTCGCCGCCTCTACGCCCGACTTCTCCGAGCCGGCCATTGGATGGCCGCCAATGAACGTCACATTCTTTTCACGCAGCTTCGCGCCGTACGCGACGACGGATGCTTTCGTACTGCCGACATCGGTAACGATGCAGCCTGGCTTCAATTGCAGCTTAGCCAGCTCTTCTACATATTGCTCCAGCATGCCGACGGGCACACAAAGGAAAATGAAGTCGGCTCCTTCCGCCGCTTCCCGAAGCGATGTCGTCGCGTCGTCGACGACGCCTCGCTCGATATATTTTTTGACCGAAGATTCGCGGTTGGAAAACCCGACGACATACAAACCCGGCTGTCCTTTAAAGCATAACGCCAACGAGCCTCCGATCAGTCCTACTCCAAAAATCGCAATTTTCACCATAGCCTACCCGCGCACCGCCGCTTCTCGCAGCACCTGTTTCAGTGCTTCGATAAATTTCTCGTTCTGCTCACGCGTACCGACCGATACACGAATATGCGATGGATAGTGCGTCCACCGTGAGCGGACAATGATCCCTTTGCGGAGTAAAGCATCGAACACTTCAGGTGAAGGACGCTCGACGTCGACCATAATGAAATTGCCGTACGCCGGGAAGTAACGAAGCCCAAGCCGGTCGAACTCGCCCGTCATATAGTCGATGCCGGCACGATTTTCTTTGCGGCAATGTGCAATGAAGTCTTCGTCCGAAAGCGATGCTTTCGCGGCTGCTTGCGCCATGCGCGTTGTATTGAACGGCTCGCGAACCTGATTAATGTAACGAATCACGTCGGGATGACCAACACCGTAGCCAATTCGCAGCGAAGACAAGCCATAAATTTTAGAAAATGTGCGCAGTACAACCAAGTTGCGGTATTTTTCTAGCAATCGGACGCCGTCCGGGAAATCAGCCTGTTCGACAAATTCACAGTAAGCTTCATCCAGAACGACCAGCACATGTGCCGGTACCTTATCCAAAAACGCCGTCAGCTCTTCTTCGTTAACGATCGTGCCGGTTGGATTGTTCGGATTGCAGACCCAAACGATTTTGGTTTTGTCCGTGATTTGCGCAAGCATGGCGGGAAGATCATGCTTTCCGTCCTTAAGCGGCACTTCGACGATGCGGGCATTCTCAATCTCCGCGTTATGCTTGTATTGCGAGAATGTCTCATCGGCCATAACCGTTTCGTCGCCAGGTGCGAAAAACGCGCGAGCGAGCATCAATATAATATCGCTCGAGCCCGTACCGAAAATCAGCTGCTCCGGCTTCACGCCCAGCTTGTCCGCCAGCACTGCAGTCAGTTCCACACTTGCTCCGTCAGGATACAAATGCACTTGCTCAAGCTCGCGGATCGCCGCCGCTTTCGCCAGCTCGGAGCTGCCGAAAGGATTTTCATTAGAAGCCAGTTTTACAACGTCGCTTAAACCGAGCTCCCTTTTTACGTCTTCAATCGGTTTGCCTGGTTGGTATACCGGCAGGTGCACAATATTGTCTTTTGGCTGCATGAGCCGTTCACCTCTTCATATAAGTAGATAATGACTTTCATTAGAATAATTCAACCTCACATAACTTCTATTGTCGCATATCTTGGAAAGCTTTTAAAGAGCGGTGTCGGCCAGCGGAGAAAAATGATAGAAAAACGAAACGCAAAAAGCCCAATACAATTCGAACGAGATGTTCGAACCGTTTTGGGCTTTTGACACGTTACCGAAAGCCTTCCCGCAAGCCTGAGATCGACTAGCAGCTTGCACGGTATGCCTAGCTTCTGGTTACCGTTAAGCTAAACCACTATGCGGTTGATTTATTATAGTTCTTCTCTAGCTTATATGTTGCCATTATGATTAGTTACAAATCGGCCAATCTACTTAAGGCCTTCTCTAGCTTATGCGTTGCCGTTAAGCTCAGCTACGAATCGGCCGATTTGTTCAAGTCCTTCTTGGCGGCGCTGCGGATCGTTCAGCAGCGGCAGCGCCTCCTCGATCCGGCGCACGATGGCGCTGCCGACGACAACGCCGTCCGCTTGCTTCGAGAAGCGCTCGACTTGCTCGCGGCTTGAGATGCCAAAACCAACTGCGATCGGCAAATCGGTCGCTTCGCGCACCGTTGCGAGAAAATCGTCGATGCCGCTGTGAAACTCGGCGCGAACGCCTGTTACGCCGAGCGACGAGACGCAGTAGACAAAGCCGCGCGCTTGGCGGGAAATGCGCACGACGCGGTCCTTCGACGTCGGCGCGACGAGCGGAATCAAGTGAATGCCGGCCGCTTCTGCCAGCTTGCGCACCTCTTCGTCTTCCTCAAGCGGCAGGTCAGGAATAATCAAGCCGCTGATTTCTTTCTTCTTCGCCATCTCTATAAACGGCTCCAGGCCAAATTGCAGCACCGGGTTAAAGTAGGTGAACAAGATGAACGGAATCGTTACGCCCGCTTCCCGAGCTTGCTCCGCTGTATCCATGCAATCTTGAATCGTTACGCGATTCAAGAGCGCCCGCTCCGAAGCACGCTGGATAACCGGACCGTCAGCAAGCGGATCGGAATAAGGGACGCCGAGCTCAATCATCGAAGCGCCCGCTTTCTCCAGCTCCTGAATGATCGAAATGGTAGTGGCGATATCGGGATCGCCCGTCGTCAAGAACGGGATCAGCGCCGTCTTTCCTTCCTGTTTCAAACGCGCAAAGGCGGCATCAATGCGATTCATGCGCTTCACCTCCAAGATAACCCATAATAGCCTCAACGTCTTTATCGCCGCGGCCGGACAAGCTCACCACAATGATTTGCTCCTTGCCAAGCGTCGGAGCAAGCTTTAGCGTCTGTGCGATTGCATGCGCCGATTCGAGTGCCGGAATAATGCCTTCCGTACGGGACAGCAATTGCAGCGCTTCAAGCGCTTCCGCATCGGTAATCGGCACATATTCGGCACGACCGGCATCCTTCAAATAAGCATGCTCCGGTCCGATGCCAGGATAATCAAGTCCTGCGGAAATCGAATGGGCCGGCTGTACCTGGCCGAATTGATCCTGCAGCAAATAGCTGAGCGAACCTTGGAATACGCCGTGACTGCCCTTCGTCATCGTCGCCGCATGCTCGTCCGTATCAATGCCTCTGCCGGCCGCTTCCACGCCGAGCAGCTTCACAGATGCATCCTCCACAAATGGGTAGAATATGCCGATCGCGTTGCTGCCGCCGCCAACCGCTGCAACGACATAATCAGGGAGCCGCCCTTCTTCTTCAAGAATTTGCTTGCGCGCTTCATCGCCAATAACGCGTTGGAAATCACGCACCATCATCGGATATGGATGCGGTCCGGTTGCCGAGCCGAGAATATAATACGTATCGTCTACATGGCTAACCCAGTAGCGCAGCGTCTCGTTGCACGCATCCTTCAACGTCCGCGTACCTGATACCACGGGTACCACTTCCGCTCCTAGCAGTTGCATGCGGAATACGTTAAGCTGCTGGCGCTTCATATCTTCTTCGCCCATAAATACTTTGCATTCGAGGCCAAGCAGCGCGGCCACCGTTGCGGAAGCGACGCCATGCTGGCCCGCTCCGGTCTCGGCGATCACCTTCGTCTTGCCCATTCGTTTCGCCAACAGCGCTTGCGCGATCGTATTGTTGATTTTGTGAGCCCCAGTATGGTTCAAGTCCTCACGCTTCAAGTAAACCTTCGCTCCGCCAAGGTGAGCGGTCAGCCGTTCGGCGAAATAGAGCGACGTAGGCCGCCCCGAATATTTTTTCAGCAAGTAAGAGACTTCCGCTTGAAACTCGGGATCTTTGGTATATTTATGATAAGCTTCTTCCAGCTCCAGAAGTGCATTCATCAGCGTCTCAGGCACATAACGGCCGCCGAACTTTCCAAAGCGTCCGCTCTCGTCCGGTACTCGATTCATCGTTGTATCACCTTTTCTATAAATAATTTAATTTTATCGATATCTTTTCTTCCGTCCGTCTCCACGCCGCTTGAAACGTCGATACCGTCTGGACGGTAGCCGTCCAACAGCTCTCGCACATTTCCGGGGTGCAGCCCACCGGCAACGTACAATGGCACTCCAATTTCGGCGGCTGCTTGGCGATACGTCTCAATCAGCTGCCAGTCGAACGTCCGGCCCGTACCGCCGCCGGCTGTATCGACAAGAACAGCGTCAATCGCGCCACGGAACGGCGCCAGCCGTTCCGCCGCCGAAGCCTCTTCGTTCTCTTTGCCGATCGAGAACACTTTCCATACGTCAATAGCGAGCTCCCGCTTCACAGCAAGACAGTATTCCGCGTCCTCTGCACCATGCAGCTGTGCAACGTTGAGCCCTGCTGCGCGGACCGCTTCGGCCAGTTCCTCCGGCTGCGCGTTTACGAATACACCGACCGTCCGAGGACTCTCTCCGCCTGCAGTCCGAATACGCGAGACGGCTTGCGCAAGCTTGCCCGCTTCGGCAGGCGCTACTTGCCGCTTGCTCGGAGCAAAAACGAAGCCCAGCTCATCGAAGGCCAAACCGTTCATTTGCGCGATCGTTTCCTCGTCTCTTAATCCGCATATTTTGATACGCGGCGTCCGTCCGCAATCCGTCATCGAACCGCCACCGGCCCCATTAACTCGTCAATCGCCTCGCCCGCATCGGGCTGGCGCATGAAATGCTCGCCGATCAGTACGCCGTGTGCGCCGATTTGTTCCAAATAGGCCATATCCTCGCGGCCTGCAATTCCGCTCTCGCTTATAACGGTCACATGCTTGGGCATCATTCCAATCAGCTGCTCAGTCGTCCGTAAATCGGTGACGAATGTTTTCAGATCCCGGTTGTTAACCCCAATCAGCGTCGCCTTATCAAGCTCCAGTACCTGTTCCAGCTCTTCGCGATCATGCACTTCTACCAGCACGTCCATGCCAAGCGATTTGGTGTGATCGTACAGCTTGGACAGCTCTTCGGGCCGTAATATAGCTGCAATCAATAATACCGCATCCGCGCCGATCGCTCTCGCCTCGTACACCTGGCGGTAATCAATAATGAAATCTTTGCGAAGCAGCGGCACTCCTACGGTCTGTTTAATCGCCGTCAAGTAGTCATTTGCTCCTTGGAAATAATCCCGGTCTGTCAGCACGGAAATGCAATCCGCGCCGGCCCGCTCATAAGAGGCAGCAAGCTGTTCCGGCTGAAAATCAGGGCGGATCAGCCCCTTCGACGGTGAAGCCTTCTTCACCTCGGCGATTAGTCCAAGTCCTCTTTTGCGGTCCTTCGTCAGCGCCCGCTCAAAACCGCGGCATGCCGGAAGCTCCGCAATAAGGCGCTCATATTCTGCTAGCTGGAACGACGCGGCAAGCGCCGCCACTTCCGCCTGTTTAGTCGCTACGATTTTATCAAGAAACATGTGCCAACTCTCCCGTCGTTTGAATAAGCGCGTGCAGCTGTCGTTCTGCTTTACCGGAATCGATCATTTCGGCAGCGATCGCTGCTCCTTCGCGGAGCGAATTAGCCGCTCCTCCAACATAAATGCAAGCGCCCGCGTTGGCAAGCACAATAGCGCGGTAAGCGCCCTGCTGTTCGCCCGAGAAGATCGCGCGAATCAGCGCTGCGTTTGTCGCCGGGTCTCCGCCCAGCACCTCTTCAATCGGATAGCGCCGCAGGCCAAGCTCTTCCGGCGCGATTTCGTACGTTCGCACCTCGCCGTCGCGCAGTTCGGATACGCGCGTCGGAGCGGAAATGCTGATCTCGTCCAGTCCGTCGTTGCTGCTGACGACAAGCGCCTGCCGAGTGCCCAGTTCGCCGAGCACCGAGGCGATCGTTTCGGTTTTCGACGCGTCGTACAAGCCAAGCAGCTGACGGTCCGCGCCGGCCGGATTCGTAAGCGGCCCCAGCATATTGAAGATGGTGCGGACGCCAAGCTCGCGGCGCGGAACGGCCGCATGCTTCAGCGACGGATGATACAGTTGAGCGAACATGAAGCAGATGCCGATTCGATCCAAGCAAGCGGCCGCTTGTTCGGGAGTAAGCGTAATTTGCACCCCAAGCGCCTCCAGTACGTCCGCGCTGCCCGCTTTGCCGGACATCGCGCGGTTGCCGTGCTTCGCGACCCGAATGCCCGCTGCCGAAGCGATAATCGAGGAGGCGGTCGAAATATTGAATTTATGAATGCCGGAGCCGCCAGTGCCGCAAGTGTCGAGCAACCCTTCCTGCTTTGCCGATACGTGACTGCCGAAGGCGCGCATGGTCTCGGCAAAGCCGGTGATTTCGTCCTTCGTCTCGCCCTTCATGCGCAGCGCCGTCACGACTCCGGCGATTTGAACCGGCGTCGCTTCGCCGCTCATAATGAGCTCCATAACCGAACGAGCTACCTCTCTGGACAAATGCTGACCGCCCATAAGCTGGCCCAGCGCCGATTGCATCGTGACGTTGCCCGCAGTCGCTTGTGCTTGCGTCATTTCGTTTTCCCCTCTCCCGAATGAACATAGTAATCGGTATTGACCGCGCTTGGAGCGCTTTGCCGTTTCTTGCCGAACAGCTGCTCCGCTTTGCGAATGGCCGTTAAGCTTGCCTTAGCCTTGTTCACCGTCTCCATATATTCGCTTTCCGGAACGGAATCCCAGACGATGCCCGCCCCGCTTTGCACGTAAGCTTTGCCATTCTTGAACACGATCGTCCGGATCGTGATGCATGTATCGAGCGAGCCGCCAAAGCCGAGGTAGCCGATCGCTCCCGCGTAGGCGCCGCGTGCTTCGTTTTCCAGTTCGGCGATAATTTCCATCGCTCTCAATTTCGGCGCGCCGGATACCGTTCCGGCTGGCAGGCAGGAGAGGAACGCGTCGAAGAAATCTTTGTCCGGCGCAAGCTTGCCCGAAACGTTGGAGACGATGTGCATCACATGCGAGTAGCGTTCGATCTCCATAAAGGAATCACAGCTGACCGAACCGAACTCGGATACGCGGCCGATATCGTTTCGCCCGAGGTCGACGAGCATCAAGTGCTCCGCCCGTTCTTTCTCGTCAGCCAGCAGCTCCCGCTCCAGCGCCAAATCTTCCTCTTCCGTTTTGCCGCGCGGTCTCGTTCCGGCGATCGGACGAGTTTCCACCTTATCGCCGTTTACTTTTACGAGCGCCTCCGGTGAAGTGCCAACGATGACTTCCTCACCCATCTTCAAATAGTACATATAAGGCGATGGGTTCATTGTGCGCAGCACGCGGTAAACGTGAAGCGGATCGATGTCCGTCTCGATACTGAACCGTTGCGACAGCACAACTTGGAAAATATCGCCGGCTCGAATATACTCTTTCGAGCGCTCCACATTGGCAATGAATTGCTCCTTCGTCAGATTCGACTGCACATCGCCAAGCTCGGGCTCGAAGCCCGCCGATTCCCCGGACAGCACCGGAATCGAGATCGGCTGCTGCATCCGCTCGATTGTCGCATCGATTTTGGCCGAAGCCTCTGCGTATGCCTGCTCGATGGCCGCGTCGGTTGCGGGAGCCGGAATGTGGACATTGCCGATAATTTGCAGCTGCTGCTTGAAGTGGTCGAAAACAATCACCTGATCGCAAAACATAAATTGCAAGTCGTTCATATTCAGATCGTCGATTCGATGCTGAGGCAGCTTCTCATAATATTGAAGCAAGTCGTAGCCGAAATATCCGATCGCCCCGCCCGTAAACGGCGGCAATCCTGGAATCGAAGGGCTGCGATACGAGCGCAAATGACCTTTCAGCAGCTCAACCGGCTTTTCGCTCAGCACTTCTGCCTTGCCGTTATGTTCCAGCACCATTTTGCCATTCTTGCCATACAGCAGCATAAACGGATCGGTGCCAATAAACGAATAACGCGCCCATTTCGCCCCGCCCTCTACACTTTCCAGCAGAAAGGCGTATTTTTCTTTCGCGAAATGCTGGAACAGCCGGATTGGTGTTTCCGTATCGGCCATAACATGGCGGACGATCGGGACCAGATTGTATTCGCCTGCCAACTTTTTAACTTGCTGCAATTCCGTATTCATAGAGGGCCTCCTAATGGGCAAAATGAGAAACAAAAAAACCCCTGCCGAAGCAGGGGTTGTCGTTGAAGTAGCATATAGCAAACTATTATGCGATGCAAGCAAACAAAGCATGGCACCCTCCGGCATGAATGCAACAATAGGCCATAATAGCCTGAGCCTGCATTCCTTAACCGGCTCTCGCCGCTAATCTGCGCTCATCTCATCTAGCTCCGCTCTTCTCGACTCTACTAACCTGCTTGTTTGTTAATCGCTTTAAGTACGGCTCTGCCGCCGTATCATTCTCATGTACTGCTGTTCGCCAGCGAATGCTCCCATTGCTGCGCGAATTTAAACTTAACTAAAATCACTATACAATAGGATCTAGGAATTCGTCAACTTACGATTTAGATAAATCCGGACGCAGCGCTTGCGCTCCGCCTAAGTAAACATGCTTGATTTCGGCTTGGCTTTTTTCCGTATTAATATGCAGCATGAAACGAATACATTTCTCCAGGCTGCCCTTTACCGGCACTTCCAGCGCACACATGAGCGGTACAAGCTCCCAGCCGCTCAACTGACGGATGGCGCTCGCCGGAAAGGTCGCATCCAAATCGCCCGTTACTGTAATCATGACGCTGCAAATATCTTCTGGTACGATTTCATTCTCTTTTACGATTTCTCCAAGCAGCTCCATCGTCGCCTTCAGAATCGGCTGTGGTTCGTTGACATCGACGGTAATTGCGCCGCGTACGCCTCTAACGCTCATTATTTACGCCTCCAATTTCAATTGCTCGACAATTTCCCTTACCCATGCGACAGGCACGTCTCTTTTGATTTCGACTGTTCCAATGGCCGTCGGTACGACGAAAACCATGGTGTTCTCGCTGAACTTTTTATCGTGCATCATCGCTTCCATAATGGCGTCTACATCAAACTCGGCCGGCAGTTTGACGGGAAGGCCGCATTTCGCAAGCACGCTTTTTGTTACTGTATAGACCTCTTCAGGCGCTCCGTAACGAAGCCCCAGCTTTGCCGAGCCGATCATGCCGATCGAGATCGCTTCGCCGTGCAGAAGCTCTCCGTAGCCAGCGACGGCCTCGAGCGCATGGCCGATTGTATGGCCAAGGTTCAAAATGGCGCGCAGATCGTTTTCCCGCTCGTCCTTAGAGACGACGGCCGCCTTCACGCTGCAGCCTTTATGAAGCGCATAACCGAGCGCATCCGGTTCGAGAGCGAGCAGCCGATCCGCATTTTCTCCACACCAGTGGGCAAACGCTTCGTCCCAAATAAGGCCATGCTTAACGACCTCCGACAACCCCGAACGCACATCCCGAGGCGGCAGCGATTGCAGCGTCTCCAGATCGTACAGCACCATCTCCGGCTGATGGAAAGCGCCGATAATATTTTTTGCAAGCGGATGGTTGACCGCCACTTTGCCGCCCACGCTGCTGTCATGCGCTAGAATAGTTGTCGGCACCTGCACGAACTTAATTCCGCGCATGTACGAGGCCGCCACGAAGCCCGCCAAATCGCCGACGACTCCTCCGCCGAGAGCAACAATCGCCGACTTGCGGTCTAAACCCGCTTCCAACGCCTTCGCAACAAGCTGCTCCAGCATCGAGAGCGATTTCGAGCTCTCGCCAGCCGGAACGACGGCTGTAGCAACGGTAAAATCCTCATTCCGCAAAACCGACGCCAGCGTGTCCAAATGTTTGCCGGCCACGTTCTCGTCTGTAATAATCAGCAACGGCGATTTTTTGCTAATGCCATGCTTGACGAAGTATGCGCCGGCCTCGAGCAGTAAGCCCTCTCCGATATAGATGGGATAAGACCGTTCCCCTAAATTAACCGTTAACTCTCTCATCGAACGTCCGACTCTCCTATCGAATTCCGTATTCATTCTTCGTTATTTCGCCCACTAAAGCGATGAAGCGTCAACTCGAACGAAACGGCTTGTTTTGCTTTCTCGAACCGCCCTGCGACCCGAACGAACCCATGAAACATCTTTGCTCATTATAGTACAGACCTTTCGCTTTGACAAGAAACGCGCTAGACCTATCCATCCGCATTGAACGCATAAGCTTGCGCAAAAAAAAGCGGGCAGCAGCCGTTCGGAATCGGCCGCCGCCCGCTTTCGCAAAGCGTCACTTTCTATTTACCTCGTCACGATCCGTTTGCCCGGTCGCGCAGGCTCGGCGGCAAGCAGTGAATCGTTGACGATTCGCGTCATCTGTCTACTGTCGAGGCCGAGTATTTGCGCGCATTCCTGGATCGATATAAGACCGCTCCGGTAAGCAGCGATGACCTTCCGTTTATCCATAGCTATCCTCCCGTGCATGACTTGTCCATGTACCTTAGTATAGGAGAAGTCGGATAGCCGTATACATCGTCAGTTGACTCGCCGGTAAAAGAAAGTATCCGCCGTTTCAAAACCGTATTGCGCGGGGGTAAATATTTGCTCCGTGCTGCCGACGAACAACAGTCCGCCCGGCTTCAGCGCTTTTGCGAATTTATGATACAATAAGTGCTTCGCTTCTTCGGTAAAATAAATCATCACATTGCGGCAGACGATGAGATCGTAGGAGTCGCCGAACGAATCGTAAAGCAAATTTTGCTGCTTGAAGCGAATATGCTCCTTGAGCTTATCGGATACGGCAAAAGCACCGTCCTGCTCTTTAAAGTACGTTTGCTTGCAAGCAGCCGGAACGTCGCGCAGCGAACGTTCCAAATAAATGCCTTCCATTGCTTTCTGAAGCACGTTCGTGTCCAAATCGGTGGCGAGGATGGTCGTTTTCCCGAACACCCCCAGCTCCGATAATATCATCGCGAGCGTGTAGGGCTCCTCGCCGGTTGAGCAAGCCGCACTCCATAGGTTCAGCTTGCCGTCCGTCTGCTGCAGCATTTCGGGCAAAAATCGTTTTTGCAGAACATCCCACCGATTGGGGTTGCGGTAAAACTCGGAGACGTTTATCGTCATCCGGTCCAGAAACTCGTTAAGCAGCCCGCGGTTCTGCTCCAACGCCTGCCAGTACAGATCGAATGTGCCGAAGCCATGCTTCTGGCGAAGCGTCGTCAGCCTTCGTTTCATTTGGGCTTCCTTATATTGCGATAAATCGATATGCGTTTTGCCCTTAATCCGCTCAATAAAGAGAGCGAAATCCCGATCGTCCGACATGACGGCCTCCTCTAGTTGCAGCGCCAGGCTTAGCGTTTAGATCAAATCCAGCGCTGTATCGTTTGTTCGTATTTAACGATCTGATCCGGCGTGAAGAAATTAGCGATCTCCTTCTCCGCGTTTTCCGGCGAATCGGAGCCATGAATCAGATTGAAATTCGTGTGCACCGCGTAATCGGAGCGAATCGTGCCCGGTGCCGCGTCGACGGCGTTTGTTTTGCCGATCAGCGCTCTAGTCAGCGCGACTGCTTGGTCGCCTTCCCATACCATGGCAAATACCGGACCCGACGTAATGAAGGCGAGCAGCGGCTCGTAGAAGGGCTTTCCTTCGTGCTCCGCATAATGACGGGCGGCTTGCTCGCGCGATACCTGCAGAAATTTCCCGGCAACCAGCTTTAAACCTTTTTTCTCGAATCGACCTACGATCTCCCCGATCAAGCCGCGCTGCACGCCGTCCGGTTTAATCATCAAAAACGTTTTCTCCATATCCGCTCTCTCCTTCGAATCTCTTCTTTTAAGATTAGGCTTAGTAGTTGCGTTTTCCTACAAAATGCGCGATGTCGGCCAGGTTCTTTCTGGCAGGGATGGCCGGCAAAGCTTCCAGCGCATGAATCGCTTTATCGATGTAACGGTTAGCCATCTGGTCGGCAAGGTCAATGCCTTTGCTTCCTTTTATCAGCCGGATGGCCTTTCCGGTATCGGTGTTGCCGTTATGCTCCCGAATAGCGGCGATTTCTCGCAGCAGCGGCTCTCTTACGCTCTCATCCTGCAGAGCGAGGATAACCGGCAAGGTAATGTTGCCTTGCCGAATATCGGAGCCCGGCGGCTTGCCGATCTGCTTTTCCGTGCCGAACAAGTCCAGCAAATCGTCGCGGATCTGGAATACCATGCCAACATTGTAGCCGTAGCGATACAGTGCGTTGACCGTCTTCGGATCGGCGCCCGAAGCGGCGGCTCCCAACTGGCAGCTGACAGCGATCAGCAGCGCCGTTTTTCTGCGAATACGCAGCAGGTAGTCCCGAATCGTCTGCTCCGTATTGAAGAAATCGCGGATTTGCTCCATTTCGCCGATGCTCATTTGGACAAGCGACTTAGACAGCATTTGGTGGATAAACGGGTTTCCGATTTCCGCAGCAATCGTAAGCGCCCGTCCGAAAATAAAATCGCCGGTATACATGGCGATCCGATTATCCCATTTCGACTTAACCGTCGGCTGTCCGCGCCGCTTATCCGCGTCGTCAATGACATCGTCGTGTACAAGGGAAGACATATGTATAAGTTCAAGCGGGACCGCTATTTTTTTCAATACGTCAAGGTCGTATTGGCCAAATTTGCCGGACAGCAGCACGAATACAGGACGCAGGCGCTTGCCTCCGGCCTTGAGCAGATGAAGGGATGTTTCGCTAATTGGCTCCCCCTCAAAGGTGACGCTCCGCTCCAGCTCCTGTTCGATTTGGCTAATATCGCCCTTTAATTTCGCAAAAATGTCTAGTAGTTTCATTCTTTCACCTATTCGGCAGATTGGTGTTCATAAAACCGCAATTCAACCTCGTGTTCAAGCAATCCGAGCTCCTTTGCGTATCGGAAATAGAGTGCTAGCCCGGCTTGCTGCTTCTCATCGAAATCATACCGCAAGCTCGTAAAGTACATTTGCCAATATGCGGCCGTACCGCCGAGCTCCGTACATGCTTTATCGATCAGCGGACCCAGATGGCTAACGCTTTTACGTTTGCTTGCGATCATCGAGCGATAGACCGCTTCGACCGCTTCACGCGACTTCTCTACTGCATCGCGGCGCACCGCGACAACCGCATACGTCATCGCAAGCCCCGTCCAACTGTTCCATAAGCCGCCCAAATCGATTGCATGCAATCCTTGCTTGCTCCAAGAGGCGTGGATGGCTTGGTCGCCAATGAGCAGTGCTCCATCGGCATCCTCCAGCATGCTGTCAAGGTCCGGCTCGGCCGCCTCGTACACCGGATCGAGTCCATAGTAGTTGGCCATTATAATCTTCAATAAATTGACCGAGGTAGCGGAAGTCGTCGTTACTTTAATTTTTTGAGGCGGCTTGCGATCGATCGGTTCTTTCAGGAATAGTATGATCGAGTTGACGTTCCCTTCCGATCCGACCGACAGATGCGGGAGCAGCAAGTATTGGCTATCATTCAAGCCGTAAGCAAAAGATGAAATGCCTGATACTTGAATATCCCCTTCCTGCAGCATCCGGTTCAATACGGCCGGCACACGGTATACAATTTCGATCCCCGCCTCTTCGTCAGGCTCCAAATAATGAAACAGCGGCCAGGCGTTCGCATAGTCGATTCGCCCGACATTCAGCCGTTCCTTACCGTTGTTGCGGGTCTTGCTGGTCATGCTGGTCATCTCCCCATCTTCTGTAAAGGGCGTGATCGACAGCCATGCTGTCCAAAACTTTTCCGACGAGGAAGTCGATCATTTCGTCCATCGATTGCGGTTTGTAGTAGAATCCCGGCATTGCCGGGATCATGCGGACACCAAGCCGGGCCAGTTTCAACATATTCTCGAGATGGATGGCGTGCAGCGGCGTCTCCCTCGGCACTAGAATGAGCGGCCGCCCTTCCTTAAGCATGACGTCTGCCGCGCGTGTCAGCAAATTGTCGGATATGCCGTTCGCAATCGAAGCTAGCGAGCCCATCGAGCAGGCCGCAACGACCATACCTTCTACCCGGAAGGAGCCGCTGGCAATCGTAGCGCCGATATCGGCATTCGGGTGAAACACAAGCTGTCCTGCTGCCATCGCCTCTCCGAAACGCTGCTCCAGCGCCGCTTGCCGGCGCGAGCTTTCAAAGCCCAGCTCTTCCTTCAGCACCCGCCAGCCCGCTTCCGTTATGACTAAATGCACGATGTAAGATTGACGGAGCAGTTCTTCTATCAGGCGGATCCCGTAGATCGCGCCGCTTGCTCCGGTGATGCCTACGACCCAGCGTTTGCGCTTCTTCTCCAGCGGTTCCTCTCCTACCATTTGTGCAGCACCGCCAGATCAAAGATCGCGAACAAGAACAAGACGACGCTGAGCGTGCCGTTCATGCCAAAGAAGGCGATTTGCACGCGGGACAAGTCGTTCGGCTTGACCAGCCAATGCTGATAGAACAGAATAGCGATCGAGAGAATCGTTCCGACTAAATACGCCCAGCTCAAATCGGTCATCCAGAATAAGGCAAGGAATCCGAACGCCGTCACGATATGGAACGAACGTGCGATCCACAGCGCTTTAGCAATGCCGAACCGCGCCGGAATGGAATGAAGCCCGGCCTTGCGGTCGTATTCGAAATCCTGCGTCGCGTAGACGGTATCGAAGCCGGCGAGCCATAATGCAACCGTTCCGAACAGCAGCCATGCGGCTGGGCTGAAGGAGCCGGTAATGGCCACCCAAGCGCCAAGCGGCGACAGGCCGATCGTAAGTCCGAGAACAACGTGACAAAGCCATGTAAATCGTTTCGTATAAGAATAAATAACAAGCATGACGACGGCGATCGGCAGCAGCTTCATCGCAATCGGAGCGAGATTGGCCGTTGCTATAAATAAAAGAGCAAAAGATACGATGACAAACAGAATCACCTCGGCCGACTTCAGCAGCCCGGCCGGCAACGCGCGCTTCTCAGTGCGAGGGTTGCGCAGGTCGATCGCTTTATCGATCAGCCGGTTCAAGCTCATGGCTGCGCTGCGAGCGCCGAACATCGCGAGCGTGATCCAGCCCATCTCGGCCCAGCTCGGCATCCGTTGCTCCATCGTGATTGCGCCTAGAATGGCGCCTAGGAACGCGAAAGGCAATGCAAATATGGTATGCTCAAATTTAATCATTTCCAGTATAATCTTCAGTTTGCGAATCATTGCGCGTCCTTCTCCTTTGTGCCGATGTGCAGCGCGGCTACTCCGCCGAAAAGTGGATACGCATTTACTTGCTGCAAATTCGCTTTGCGGAACAGCTCGCTAAGTTGCTCCAGGTTCAAAAACTGCTTTAACGAATCCGGCAACCATTTGTATTCCTGGAACCGCTTCGCTACCAGTTTGCCGATCAGCGGCATCATATGCTCGAAGTATAAATTATAAAAGAACTTGAATGGCTGCCAGCTCGGCCTGGACAACTCGAGACAGACGACTTTGCCTCCCGGTTTAACGACGCGTTCCATTTCCTTCACCACTTGCAAGTAGTCGGGCACGTTCCGAAGCCCGAAGCCGATTGTGACGTAATCGAAGGAATTGTCTTCGAAAGGCAGCTCCATTGCATTGCCCTGTACAAGCGTAATTTGCTTGTCCAGTCCAGTTTCCTTAATTTTCTGCGCACCTACGTCCAGCATGTTTTGGCTGAAATCAAGGCCGGTAACCGCGCCGGTGCCGCTCGCTTGCGCCAAAGCAATTGTCCAGTCGCAGGTACCGCAGCATAAATCGAGCGCTGTCTCTCCTCGCTGTACATTCATTTTGCGCATCGTAAATTTCCGCCAAGCCTTATGTCGGCGAAAGCTGATCAAGTCGTTCATTAAATCGTATTTCGGCGCAATTCTCTCGAAGACGCCATGTACATGCTGCTTCGAATTGGCTTCTGTTGTCATTTCTTACCTTCACCTCACTAAACTCGTTCAGCTGGAGCCAGCTTTGCCAAGGCGAGCGAACGCTCAAGCGCATACCGCAGCTCCTCCGCCAACTTGTCCGATTGCAGCTTGCCTGCAACCGCCTTAACCTCTTCCGCCGCCGCCTGCAAGCACTCAGCCAACCGTTCCTTCGTGCCGTACTTCTCCAGCAACCCGCGAACAAAGGCAGGCGCATGCTCCTGCGCTTGCAACGATTCCCGCTCTTCCGGCGTCGCTTGCTGCATGACATGCCAATAAGCCCAGCTATTGCGGAACCGGGCGGGCGTTTCGCTTCTTTCCATTTCGTCCAGAACGGCTTCGCATTTGCTCATGCCGTTCAGCATCTCCGGCCACAGCCGCTGCAAATCGCCGCCGATCAAAGGAGCGAACGGCTGGAACAGCTCGTTCTTGAGCTGAACCGAGTGACGCAAATAGTCTTCCGCCGTCATCTGAAAATGTTTCATTTTCATATACATGTTCATCTTGAGCCGATTGAACTCGCATACCGCCTCACTGATTTTGGCGATCATTTCAACTTGCCCAGCATGAGATAATAATCGGTAGTAGTGCGAGCTGAAATAATCGCCGGCCAACACTTTCAACTGCCGCGACCTCATGTCACGCTCCGCTCTCGCTTCGGTCTCGACATCGATGAGATCATGTGTATCCAGTCCAAGCTGTACGAGCGAAACGGCCAGCGTGTACAGTTCGCTATGTGCTTCTCCACTGCTCTCCTCGCTCAGGCAAGCATAGAGCAAGCGAAGCCGCAAAGCGGAAAGCGCGGGCAGTTCCGTATGCAGCTGAATCATGTCGTACTCTACATATTTTTTTGCGATTTCATCGATCGTATATGGTTTCATGGATAAGCCTCCGAACAGCGAAGCGGGGAAGCCGCTCCAATAATCTAAATTATTATAGCACAACTTTGCAAATGAGCATATCTGCGGCCGGGCCGCTTTTGCCCCAACGAAGAAAGCCGGAGCAAACCGTTCGGATCGGGCCTTATAGCGGAGCCGTCGAATAACTGGAAAGCGGACCGAACTTTTCCGTCCAGGCGGAGGTAAAGCTGATGCGCAGCCGTTCCCGCCACCGGATGTCGTGCAGCGAATCGGCTGTACCGAGCCCTCCCAATTCCGTAAGCAGCCAACCGTCTCCCTTTCGTACGTCGGAGGCAAGCAGCAAACGACCTTGTCCGGCATTGCCATCGCCTACATCGACAAAGCGAATCAACAATCGGTTGACATTATCCAGCTTCACGAAAGACAATCGGACCAGCTTTTCCAAATCCCGTTTTACCGGCTCCAGTCCTTGATCCTCGTCGAGCTTCATCTCAACGGTCAATATTGCATGGCTCCATTCCACCCTTGCGAGTTTGCCCGAAAGCTCCAGGCCGACCATTGCATCAACCAAGTTGGCGTTGCTTAATCGGTTGTCCAAATTGGGACGAAAAACGGCAACCTCGCTGCGCACGCCTCCCTTCTCCCGGCCAAGCGGCAGCAGAGCTGCAGCGGCCGTAGCGGCAAGCGCGACGACTAGTCCGATCAAATAGAGCCTGGTTATGCCGATCTTCATCATATTCAAGCCTCCCGCACACAGTTTCCGGACCGCCCTCTTGCATGAATATTTCAAGTGTGGACGATCCGAATTCACCTCATACCCCATTGTACAAACAAAAGGGCGGCGCTATGCCTCCGGTTTGGCTAATAGGAGAAGCTGACGCTGCCTTTTCGCGAAGAAAAAGCTCCCTCGCTGCCTGTCGCAGGGGGAGCCGGCTCGTATTATTGATCAGTTTCCATTGTCCCGTACTTCGTCATGACAATGGCTTTGCCGCGAATTTTAATCGCAGATGTATGAGTTGTAAACTGGGCAATCATAATTTCGTTCTTGTCCAGCTTCTCCGTATGATGAAACTTGGTGTCCGTGCCCCTTGTTAGTCCGATGACCTGAACGCCGTGATCCTTCGCTTTAATGACGATATAATCTCCTTGATTCGAATCCATGTTAACCCTCCTGCTAGCGTAAACGGCCTCTCCTCCGAGATTGCCGCTTTCGCGTTAGTAGCCGATCAAAGCGTCCAATTGTGCCTACGTCCAGCCTTATCCATTATAAAAGGGACGATTCGGCTTGTAAAGAAAAAAGCGCTTTCCCCCTGGCGCGGTCCGCCAAACGAGAAAGCGCCCGGACACCATGGTCCGGACGCTGTCCTAGCCTCTTTATGCTTAATTGGAAACGAGATCCTTAAGAGATTTGCCCGGTTTGAACGCCGGCATCTTGCTTGCGGCGATATCGATCTCCTCACCCGTTTGCGGGTTGCGGCCTTTGCGCGCTTGGCGCTCGCGAACCTCGAAGTTGCCAAACCCGACCAGTTGCACCTTATCTCCGTTCTGGAGCGCATCGGCAATGGCGTCAAATACGGCGTCCACCGCTTTCGTCGCATCCTTCTTGGACAGATCGGACAGCTCGGCTACTTTCGTAATCAAATCCGTCTTATTCATTGTTTCACCTCCCCTGATAGGCAATGAGAGTCATCTTATCCCTCTTATTTACTGAAAACTTCAAAAATATACCTATCTTGAACAACAAACTTATAGTAATACAGCCGATTCGCAATTTCAAGTGGTTGACCCCGATTCGTCTCAGGCAGCCGATACAAATGGCATCTTCCGGGCTCAGGAAAAGCCTGAAGCCGTTCGCTCCCGCCTCGGGACGAACGGCTTCAGGCTTTGAAGGGTTAATTCGGATGCCTTGTTACAAAATGATGGCAATAAGACCTCCGGAGCCTTCGTTAATAATTCTTCCGAGCGTTTCCTGCAGCTTGTAGCGGGCGTTGTCCGGCATCATCGCGATTTTGCCTTGAATGCCTTCGCGCACAAGCGAGTGCAGCGAGCGTCCGAAAATATCGGATTCCCAAATCTTGATCGGATCGGCTTCGAAGTCTTGCATCAAATAGCGCACGAGTTCCTCTGTTTGCTTCTCCGAGCCGATAATCGGCGCAAACTCCGACTCGACGTCTACGCGAATCATATGAATGGACGGTGCGGTCGCTTTCAGGCGTACGCCGAAACGCGATCCTTGACGGATTAGCTCCGGCTCGTCGAGCGCCATTTCCGCAAGCGTAGGAGCCGCGATGCCGTAGCCGGTCGCCTTGACCATCTCAAGCGCTTCTGCGAAGCGGTCGTACTCGCGTTTGGCATGGGAAAATTCCTGCATCAGCTGAAGCAGATGATCCTTGCCGCGAATTTCAACGCCGACGACTTCCATCAGGATACGGTCGTACAGCTCATCCGGCGCGTACAAATCGATTTCCGCGACGCCTTGGCCCATATTCATGCCGCTCAAACCGGCTCTTGCAATGAAATCGTAATCCATAAATTGCGAAACGACGCGATCGACGTCGCGCAGTCTGCGAATATCTTTTACCGTATCGCGGACCGAATTTTCGTAATTGCTGCGCAGCCAATGGGTTTCGTTCAGCACCATGACCCAGCTCGGCAGGTTGACGTTTACTTCGTGAACCGGGAACTCATAGAGTACCTCGCGAAGCACGGAAACGACTTCTTCCTCGCCCATTGTGGCAACGCTGAGCGTAATGACCGGAATGTCGTATTTGGCGTGCAGCTCGTTGCGGAGCTGCAGCGCTTCTTCGCTGCGCGGACGGGTAGAGTTGATAATGAGAACGAACGGTTTGCCGACTTCTTTCAGTTCCCCGACAACGCGTTCTTCCGCTTCCACGTAAGAGCTGCGCGGGATTTCGGCAATCGTGCCGTCCGTCGTCACGACGACGCCAAGCGTGGAATGCTCTTGAATGACTTTGCGCGTGCCGATCTCAGCCGCTTCCTGGAACGGAATCGGCTCGTCGAACCAAGGCGTCGTAATCATCCGCGGGCCGTTCTCGTCCTCGTAGCCTTTGGCGCCTTCAACTGCGTAGCCGACGCAGTCAACTAATCTGACATTGACTTCGAGACCCTCGCTAACCCTTAATTGAACGGCCTGATTGGGAACGAATTTCGGTTCGGTCGTCATGATCGTTTTACCAGCGGCGCTTTGAGGAAGTTCGTCAACGGCTCTAACACGCTCGGCTTCGCTAGCAATATTCGGAAGCACCACCGTCTCCATGAACCGTTTAATAAACGTTGATTTGCCCGTTCGGACAGCCCCTACGACACCGAGGTAAATATCCCCGCCGGTACGTTCGGCAATGTCCTTGAAAATATCCACTTTCTCCACTGAATATCCCCTCCCAATTGATTTCCCGGTTCGCCGCCTTCCACCGGACAAGAGGGCAGGCCAGCGACGCAACTCGTACAGCTTTTTGGACTAGTAATAGCATATTGTCCATCTCTAGCGATTATGCCCATTCCTTGCCGATGCCGTTGAAAAAACCGCCGGCGAGCGATTTTTCGAACCCGTGATAACGCGATAGGGAGTAATCTTTGCCACCCGGGTCACGTTCTTGCCCTTCCAAGATTGAGTTATATGAGCATGAGAGGTTTTATAGACCAAAAAATCCTCGACCTCCGCCCGTTTAGGCAGTGGAGGTCGAGGATCAAATAAAGCTTATTCGGCTATCGCAACCGGCTCGCCGTCCACCCAATGATAGACGGGCGATTTGATCGGCACGAACAGGTCCGACAGGGCGAGCAGCTCGCGCAGATCGCCTTCCAGCGCTGCGCTATCGCCTTCTTTTGTTACTTTCTGCATCAGATCGGGACCGTAGTCGGTATACACGAGGCCCTTGTCGTCAATCATGGCGGTCAGCGTCTGGCCCGAATACTCGCTTGCGATATTCGGCGCTTTCTTGTTAAGCAGGGCGAAATTGATATAATAGAATCCCGGATAAGCTTGTCCGCCTTTTGGCAGCTTGCCTCCGTTCGCATTTGCATATGCGGTCACCGAAGCGGAGATATCGTTCATTTGTTGAAAATGAACAAGATTAAGCAGCTTAACCGCCGGTTTTGTCTCTTCGTTGATCACGAGAAAATAATAATTGCCGCCCTTCTCGAACGCGGCGGAAGGAATATCGCTTATGTAACCACGGTTTTGCAGCTTGACGAAATCGATAACGAATTTTTCATAAACCGGCGTTTCCGCCGTACTGTTCTTGATGGGCAGCATGCCCGTCTCCGCCTGAAACTGCTCGATAGCGGCCTGCACATTGCGCACCGCCTCTTTCGGCGGTATTTGGTTTTGCTTCAACTGATCCTTCGGATACATGCAGCCGCTAAGCGTCAGCATCGCGATGCAAACGATTGCAAGAAGTCCCGCCTTGCCAGCAAGGCGCTTTTCGATCCTTATCATCGTACAGATACAGCCTCCCTTTGTCATTCTCTTGTTACCAGAGCTCGTCGTCCTCTGCCTGACGGGCCAGCTGGCGTTCAATTTCCGCCCGCAGCGGATCGAGCGGAATGTCGACGGCAACCGTTCCTCTCACCCTCGCTTGGCAGGCAAGCCGCATATGCCGCTCTTCCATACCGGCGAGCTTGTTCCGCTCTTGATCGGCAATCGGCAGCAGCTCGCTGCCTTCGCGAACTGAAACCTTGCACATGAAGCAGGCGGCTTTGCCGCCGCATCTTGTTCGTATCGTTAATCCAGCGCGTCTCGCGGCATCGAGCAGCGTCGTGCCCGGCTTTACCTTAATCGTTTTGCCGGATGGATAGAAGGTAACCGTCCCGTTCATGTGAGCGCCCCGCTCCCGCATTCGGCAATCCAGCGCGCCGTTTCAGCGCGAACCTCGTCCGACAAAGTGTTGCGCGATTCGAGAACCCCCAGTGCTTTTCCATGCCTACCGAGATCGGCCGCGACAGCTCCGGCAATAAGCCGGCACCGGTCCGCTCTCCCGCGCAGAACGTTAAACAGCAGCTCGTGAGCCAGCGGCACTAGCGTGACGCCGCCAGGCGCAAGCCATACAGACGCATCAGAAAGCGGCACAAGCGCATCCTGTACTTCAATCTCGTATCGCGACTCGATTGCGTTCACGACAAAGCCCCCTACAATCTCCACTTCGATCCCTTCCATTCGTAAGTGACATAGAACGGAGCGGTACATAGAAGTCTCGCTTACATGCGGTTCGTCCGTCGCATACTGCATCAATAAGCGGCAGAACGGCTCCATCTGGGACTCGTCAACGTAAATATCCAAATCGCCTGGATCGCTTGACAACGGCAACTCACGCAGCATTAAGCCTGCGCTTCCTCCTACGACCCAAGCAATGCCGCTTTCTCCCGTTAGACGGGCGATGGCGGCGAGCGCGCTCTCTATGCGTTCCTTTGCGCTCATGCAGCAGCACTTCCTTTAAAAATAAGGTTTATTCTCCGCTTTAACCATTACGGCTTCGTCCTTGATTACAGCCTGACAAGCGAGGCGATAGCCCGCCTCGAACTCCTCGGGGTCCATACGGTCCCACTCCGCGTCCGTAATGCCTTCCAGCCCGTCAGCGCCCTCCGTTACGAGACACCGGCATCTGGCGCAAGTGCCTCTTGTGCAGTTAGAGGACCAATCGACTTTATGCTGGAGCGCCAGCCGCAAAATCGTCAAACCCGCCGCTGACGGCACAACAGCCGATTTCGTTCTCCCTTTCAGCTCAATCATGCGCAAGCATTCCTTCCAGGTCTAATTATGTACAAGCCGCTTCCGCGTTAAATGATCGAGACGACGCCGCAAATAAATCCGATAAACAACGTGATAAAAGCAATAATCGACAAAACAAACTTCAATACGCCCTTTGTTTTCAGCCTGGCGAAAGTGATGATTACGGCGGCGATCGCCATCAATCCGATACCCACGAAGGATACCCACATCTTCGTCATTGGATCCATTGTTGTTCTCCTAGTCTACTTGGGAATAAAAGCAAATCTATTATAGCATACCCTATCCTATCTTTTAAAAAAAGGGCAAAAGCGGCCGGCAGCTGAACGAATTCGTCAGCAGCGCCTTTCGCTCTTGCCCGTATACTTGCCACTTTGCTTACTTGCTTCTTTACTTCTTAATCATCATTTTCATTAACGTTTCAATACTGGTCATGTTCATGCCGGTCGCTTTCACGGCTTTTACAATATCGTTAACGGTCGATTCCGCGACCGGCACCTTCGCCATTTCCGAAACCTGCTTAATCAGCTTGCGCAGCTCCGCTTCGTTCTTGAGCGTTGAATCGGAAACTCCGCTAGCCAGCTTTTTGACGGTTTGTTCGGAAATGTTCTTGCCCGTTTTCTTATTGATGGCGCCCAGCACATCTTTGGAAAGATCCTTCCCCATACTTCTCCCCTCCCGAGTGTGTAGCTTCGGATAGCACCGCAGGTCGCGTAGCGCATGCAGTTGCTTGGAACATCATATGAGGAGGGCATTTGTTTGGTGTAGGCGCTTATCCCGTCTAGCTCAGCCGATCTGCTCGATCTCGTGCGTGCGCAGCCGGCCCATTAAATTCTCAACGGCCGACCGCGGCGATTTGTCATCGAACAGAACTTGATACAGCTCGGCGGTAATCGGCATTTCCACGTTGAATTGTAATGCGAGTTCTTGTGCCGCACGCGTCGTCTTGACGCCTTCGACGACCATGCCCATCTTGGCAAGCACTTCGTCAAGCGTCATGCCGCTGGCGAGCATCGAACCGGCGCGCCAATTGCGGCTGTGCTTGCTCGTGCAGGTGACGACCAAATCGCCGACGCCGGCCAGGCCTGCAAAGGTGAGCGGATTGGCGCCCATCGCGATACCCAAACGGCTGATTTCCGCCAGCCCGCGCGTAATGAGCGCCGCTTTAGCGTTATCACCGAATCCAAGACCGTCCGACAAGCCCGCGCCAAGCGCAATAATGTTTTTGATCGCCCCGGCGACTTCGACGCCGACAACATCGGGATTCGTATAGACGCGGAAGTAACGGCTCATAAAAGCGTCTTGCGCCTGTTCCGCAGCTTTCATATCGTTTGAAGCAACGACGACCGTCGTCGGCTGGCGGCGGATAACCTCCTCCGCATGACTCGGCCCCGAAAGCACGACGATCTGCTCGGCCGTTCGGGAAAGCTCCTCGGCAAGCACGAAGGACATACGCTTCAGAGTACCCGGCTCAAACCCTTTCGTCGCGTGGATGCAGATCGTATCCGGATGCATATAAGGGGCGGCTTGCGCCGCTACCTCTCGCATAGCAGCGGACGGTGCAACGAAGAGCGCCAGCTCAGCGCCGCTCAGCGCTTCCTCCATATCGGAGGTAGCTCGAAGTGTATCGGGCAGCTTGGCCCCAGGCAAATATTTGTCATTCACGCGATCGCGATTGATCTGGGCGGCCTGCTCTTCGCTGCGGGTCCATAAACGCACCTCGATTCCGTTGCCAGCTAGAACCGAAGCAAGCGCGGTTCCCCAGCTTCCGGCAACGAAAACGGCGGCGCGTTTGATACGCTCGTTGTTGGCTTCAGTCATCTGCGGTCACGTTCCTTTCTTGGCGCCCAGCTTATTCTCCGTTCCTTTAACAAGCTTGACGATGTTGGTGCGATGGCGGACGATAGCAAACAAGCATAATACGAGACTGATGACAAACAAAGGCAATGAATAATGAATAATAGCAATAAGAATCGGTGTTAAGATAGCAAAGAGCAGCGAACCTAAGCTTACATATCTTGTCAGTGCAATGGCCGCTATCGCAACGACGCCCGCGATCAGAGCGGGGAGAAAGGCGAGACTTGCAATGACGCCCACCGTTGTCGATATGCCTTTGCCGCCTTTGAAGCGGAACCAGACCGGCCAGTTATGGCCGATGATCGCCGCCAAGCCGCTAAGCGCGGCCGTCCACTCGCCGAATTGCTCAGAGCCGAGCCAATAACCGAGGATGACGGCGGCGATCCCTTTCGCAATATCGAGGAAAAAGACGAGGATACCCGGTCCTTTTCCCAATACTCTTATCGTATTTGTCGCGCCGGCATTGCCGCTGCCGTGCTGACGGATATCGATTCCTTTTAACCATTTCGCAATCACGATACTGAATGATACGGAGCCTAATAAATAACTGACCACAATTGAAATTACGGCACTTAACAATGGTCTTCTCCCCTACTCTTCATCGGACTTGCGCCTTGTGAACAACCGAACCGGCGTGCCCTCGAAATCGAATGCTGCGCGAATTTTGTTCTCCAAGTAACGCTCGTACGAGAAATGCATCATATCCGGATCGTTGACGAAAATGACGATCGTCGGCGGCTTGGTTGCCACCTGCGTCACATAGTTGATCTTAAGCCTTCTTCCTTTGTCGGTCGGCGGCGGGTTGTAAGCGACCGCGTCGGCAACGACATCGTTCAGCAAATGCGTTTGAATGCGCATCGCATGCTGCTGTGACACGTGATTGACGACCGGGAGCAGCTTGTGCAGACGTGACTTCGTCAGCGCCGACAGGAAGACGACCGGTGCATACGTCATGAATAGGAAATGATCGCGTATTTTTTGCGTGAAATCTTTCATCGTTTTGTCGTCCTTCTCGACGACATCCCACTTGTTCACGACAAAGATCGATGCCTTGCCCGCTTCATGAGCGTAGCCCGCAATGTGCTTGTCCTGCTCAATGATGCCTTCCTCGCCGTTGATGAGCACAAGCACGACATCGGCCCGTTCAATCGCTTTCAGGGCGCGCATGACGCTGTACTTCTCCGTCGACTCGTATACTTTGCCGCGTTTACGCATGCCGGCCGTGTCAATCAGCACATAGCGCTGTCCGTCGCGCTCAAATGGCGTATCGATGGCGTCTCTAGTCGTGCCAGCCACATTGCTCACGATAACGCGCTCTTCACCAAGAAGCGCGTTCACCAGCGATGATTTGCCAACATTCGGCCGTCCGATCAGCGCCACGCGAATGACGTCGTCGTCATAGCCGTCGTCTTCGATTTCCGGAAGCTTCTCGACCGCCGCATCCAGCAAATCGCCGATGCCCGTGCCATGAGAGCCGGAAATGGCGATCGGCTCGCCGAAGCCGAGTCCGTAAAATTCGTATACTTCGTCCATTCGATTCATGTTGTCAACTTTATTAACAGCCAAAACAACCGGCTTACGCGAGCGGAACAGCATTTGTGCCACCTCGTCGTCGGCATGGGTCAATCCGGTTTTGGCTTCTACCATAAAAATAATAACGTCGGCTTCTTCGATAGCAAGCTCAGCTTGCATACGAACCGATTTCATAATCTCATCTTCGCCGTCGATCTCGATTCCTCCGGTATCGACGATGCTGAAGGCAACGCCGTTCCATTCTCCGGCACTATATAGCCTGTCTCGGGTTACGCCCGGCTTATCCTCGACAATTGCTAGCCTGTCGCCGACAATCCGGTTAAATATGGTCGATTTCCCCACATTCGGTCTCCCGACAATGGCAATAACGGGTCTTGCCATAATTACGATTCACTCCTTCGAAAATTCTCACGACTACCATCATAGCAAAAAACGTCGTACTTGGCTAACTTTTCATCCTTAAAACGCCAATTATTCCGATTGTCCGCCCCTGCGGCGGCCCCATAACAGCGTTCCGACACGCACGGTCGCCGATCTGACGGCGGCAAACGACAAGCCGGATATGCGGGCCGTCGCAAAGGCGAGCCAAAATCCATCCCACCAAGCGAGCGAGCCGATTGCCGCCAAGTAGGCGCCGCCGCTGAGCAAAGCGTGAATGACTTCCGCGCATGCAGCGCCGAAAGCGAGTACGGCAAACTGCTGACCGGGTCTAACCGAGAAAGCGGCGGCTAGCATGCCGCCAGCGATCGGAGCGTCCCACCTCGGATGAATGAGATAAAATACAGGGTCTGCGCTGTACATCATTTGCAAACTGCCCCAAATCATTCCGGTCAACAAGGTGCCAACAAGCAAATATGCAGACGATTCGATTAGTCGTTGCATCCGCATCGCAGCAAGTGCTCCTAGCATGACGAATACGGCGCTCGCTTTTATATCGATATGTACGCTCCCGGCTTCAAAACTGCCACCAAGCGTCTGAAGCAGCAAGCACGCGACCGCCGCAGCGGCAAGTTGCGGCCAATGACGGCCCGCCCCTACTTGCACAGACCAACCTGTTACGAGCAAAATAATGGCTATCGTTACGATCCATAGCGTCAAAAATCCGTCGTTCAACGCTTCATCACCTCACGCTAACCTATTATGCTCCAATTGGAAAACGCTATACCGCGACGCTCCCGATCCGCGGCTGTCCGCTGCCGGACATAAAGAAAGGCCGCTCCGATGAAAACATTCATCAAGGAGCAGCCTTCGATTAAGCTGTGTATAGCTCCGCTTCCGAATCGAAACGTATTATTTCAATTTGCTCAGCTTGTCGCCGAAACGCTCAGCGAGCGAGTAGCTCATGCTTTGGTTGCTGAGGCTAACGTTCGGGTTGTTACCCAGATCCTCTTGTTTAGGGGAACGTTCGCGTTGCGGTTTGCCCGCTCTTGGCGCTTGCTCCGCAGGCTGCTCAGGCGCTTCTTCTGTTTCTTTGATGCTCAGGCTTACGCGCTTCTCGGCAGGGTTGAAGTCCAACACTTTCGCTTGCACTTCTTGGCCTTCTTTCAACACTTCGTAAGGAGTCGCGATATGGCGATGCGCGATTTGCGAAATGTGAACGAGACCTTCTACGCCAGGAGCGATTTCGACGAATGCGCCGAAAGTCACGATGCGGCGAACTGTACCCGTTACGATGTCACCTGTGTTGAATTGGCCGGCAGCCGATTCCCAAGGACCAGGTTGAGCAGCTTTCAGGCTCAAGCTGATTTTACCTGCTGCAGGATCAACTTTCAGCACTTTAACAGTGACCGCTTGGCCTTCAGATACGACATCCTTCGGATGAGCGACATGTTGCCAGCTCAGCTCGGATACGTGAACCAGACCGTCGATGCCGCCGATATCAACAAACGCGCCGAATGGCGTCAGGCGTTGAACGGTACCTTCCAGTTGTTGGCCGGCTTGCAGGGAAGACATTACTTGCTGTTTGTTTTGCTCGAACTCGGCATCCAGCACATCTTTTTGGGAAAGGATGACTTTGTTGTTCTCGCGGTCGATTTCTTTTACTTTTACACGCAGCGTGCGGCCTTTGTAATCGCTGAAATCTTCAACGAAATGGCGCTCCACCATCGAAGCCGGGATGAAGCCGCGAACGCCTACGTCAATGACAAGGCCGCCTTTCACGACATCTGCAACCGCTACTTCGAATACTTCCCCGCTTTCGAAACGGCTTTGCAGCGCGTCCCAAGCTTTCTCGCCGTCGATTTGACGCTTCGAGAGCACGAGTTTTTCTTTCTCATCGTCGATGCTGACGACTTTCAATTGCACTTCTTGGCCGACTTGAACGGCTTCCGACGCGTTCTCGAGTTGAACAGCGGAAAGCTCGCGAATCGGAATGATACCGTCGTATTTATATCCAAGGCTTACATAAGCTTGGTTGTCTTCGATTTTGACGATCGTACCCGTAACGGTATCTCCTTTTTTCAAAGAGACGAAATTGTCCATAGCTTCTTGGCTTTCTTGTGCTACGGAGTCTTGAACATTGATTTCTTCTGACATTTGAAATAACCTCCTCAATTCATACCCCAACTTTATTTAAATCCGCACGCGACCCCTTTAGGGCGATTAGCGGCATTTAAAACATATCATCGCTTTCTAAAGCAAACTAGGATTCTTGCTTCAACAATTCGCGAATTCGGATCATAATCGCTTCCGTAATGCGTTCCAGCATATCCGGGGAAGATTCTTGAATAAATGCGGTAAGATCAACCGGTTTGCCGTAAACGATTCTCATTTTGCGGAAGAGCTTGTATTCTCCGATAACCGCCACCGGAATAACTACAGCGCCGCTGCGCATTGCGATCATGGCGGCTCCCTTCTTCGCGGCCGCGCCTTCTTCGCTGTTGCGCGTGCCTTCAGGGAAGATGCCCATCACTTTGCCTTCTTGCAGCAGCGAAATAGCCGAGCGGATCGCTTCCTTGCTGACGCCCCCGCGTTTGACCGGGAATGCGCCAAGTCCTCGAATCAAGGGACCGAGCAACGGAACATTGAACAGCTCCTGCTTCGCCATATAATGCACTTTCCGGCTTAATTTGATGCCGACTGTAGGCGGATCAAGCAGGCTGATATGATTCGAAGCAAGGATGACTGGGCCATCGGCAGGAATGTTCTCCCGTCCTTTCGCTTCAAGTCTGAACAGCGCTCCATAGATGACGCGGAGAAGAAATCGGCAAAATCGATATAACATAGTTTACTTCGCCTCCGCCAATTTGGTTCGGCTTAATTTCACAATTGCCTCAACAACTTCGTCAATCGTCATCGCCGTGCTGTCCATAACGAGCGCATCCTTCGCACATACGAGCGGAGCGATATCCCGCCCTTCGTCCAGCCTGTCGCGTTCGGCGATCTCAACCGCCAGCTGCTCCAGCGTAATCGATTGCGAATCGGCAATTTCGTTGTAGCGCCTGCGCGCTCTCTCTTCGACGGATGCCGTCAAAAAGATTTTCAACTCAGCGTTAGGAAGCACATGGGAGCCGATATCGCGGCCGTCCATAACGACGCCTTTGCTTTCCGCAAAGCCGCGCTGCAACGTGCCCAACACCTCTCTGACGGTCTCGTTCGCCGCAACCGGCGATACGAGCAGCGTCACTTCCCTAGAGCGAATCTCGCTTGTGACGTTCTCGCCGTTCAAATAAACCTTCTGACCCTGCTCCCCGGGCTTCAGCCCGATTTCGAGCGTTGTCGCATGAGCGGCCAGCCTTTCGCCGTCCTCCGGCGCTATGGAAGCCCGTATCGCGCTTAGCGTTACTGCGCGGTACATCGCTCCGGTGTCGATATAGACGTAGCCCAGCTGCTCGGCAACTTTTCTTGCAACCGTGCTTTTACCCGCTCCCGCAGGTCCGTCAATCGCGATGTTGATCCGGTCGCCGTCACCGTCTTGCTGCATCACGAACAGTCAACCCCCTTATTTGGAGACGTTTGGCCCCGCGTATACGGCTGGCGCCGTCCGTGACGGCATTGCACAGGCTTCGCTGAACGGATAAACGGATTGATAAGCCAAAGCTTATGTAAACAGCTTATGCCGGCGCTCATACCTTGCAAGCGCAAACCTCTCAAGCGTAAACGGCTATAGCTGCATCTAACGGCCTAGCTCGTCTCGCGGTGAAATATAAGACTATTTCCTTCTAGTCGACCGGCTTCTACGCTAAAGCGCTTTAACCGTTTCGCAAGAAAAAATAGCGGCGATGCCCGTAACAGCCATCCATTCTTATATTTCAAGAAAAAAGCAGGCTCAGCCTGCGAACGTGAAAATTATACCACACTATGGACATAGATGCAAAAACGGAGAAGGTCCGTCTCTCATAAAACAGACGTGCCCTCCTCCCGATCAACGCCCGTAATAAAATGTCTAATGGCGCCGCTTTGAAGCCCTGCTTGCGATGCCATGACAGCCAGCAGCAGAACGATTGCAGCCGTAAAAATAATACGTGCGGCGGCATCGGAATATTGCTGCCAATAGCTTCTTTCCTCCCCCGCGCGGCGGCGGCGCGATCGCTTGGGCGATCGGCCGGACGGTTCATTCCGCATGCTTTCACATCCTTTATTTACCTTGGATGCCATTAGCATGTCTCGGCTGCTGCCGCCTTATTCATCAACGGTGGCGGAATTCAAGCTGGCGCTCGAAGCAATAGCGGATAATTTTTTGCCGTTCGCTGTCCGTTATGCTGTCGAATTTGACCATGACCTGCTTGCGGCCGCTCTGCAGTTCTTTTACTCGGACGACCTCCGCTTTGAACGACGCATGTTCAAGCGATCCGTTCTTATAAGGGATAAGCAGCCAGCAATCCAGGTGCTGTTCATTTCTCATCGGCCATTTACCGTCGCAAAGAAACGAAATGCCGCCGCCCCCCACATCGTCGGTATGCGTGACGAACCGGATTTGCTCACTCCCGTTCACCGCGATTTCCAGCTCAGCAGGCACCCGCAGAAAATGCCGGCGCTGAACCTTCATAATGCGGTCCGGCTCCGGCTTTCTAATTTTAATAAGTTTGATCACATCTTCGCGGAAGCCGAGGACATGCGAATCGAAGTAGTTTTTAACGCCGTTCTCCGTCATAAAGTAGACGGACAGCTCGTCCCCCAGAAACAGCTTCTTCATCCTTCCGGTTTCGACGCTGATCGGATTCTCGATAAGTAAACCGTCCTCCAACTCGTCCGCGATTCTCGCTTTATACTCAATTGCGGCTTCGGCTTCATCCGAAGAAGCGATTTCGAAAAACAACATTTGGTTTACTTTAGGCAACAATTGGCTCCCCTCCCCTACTTGCTGCCATTATATCACATTCGAATAATGGGGAGCCATATCGTAATTTGGCCAAATTTGTCGACTGTTTCTGCTAGGACATTTCCTCGATCGATTCCTCCAAACCGTTTTCCGCATTAATATAAACGCGATAAACGCTGCCGTTTATTTTACCCGTATATTCATAGCAAAGCACTTCTTCTCCGATATCGTTCCGAATGAGCGCTTGCCGCTCTTTGCTGACTTTCATCTCCGGGTTCAGCGACTTGCGGGCTTGCTCCTTCGTAAGCTTCGCCGCCGGTATATTCCGATTATGATGCTCGTACACGTAGTCGTTCGCTTGAAGTCCAACAGCCTCGCCGTTGTCAAGCGCGACTTTCACCACCAGCTTATCGGGATAAATCAATACATCATTTTGCGAGCCTACGAAAGTAAACGTCCCAGTGTTATGGAACAGATCGTAGCTAACCGCCTTCATATCTTTGAAGCCATGATCATTCAGAAATTTGTCGGCGGCGGCGCTGGCTTTGTCCAGATCGAGCCGTTTCTCGCCAATATCACGCGGGTCCATAAACGATATAAGCTGCCCGCCTTTTTGACTGTAATCCATTTGCAGTTTTCTGCCCGACGTTGGCTCGGACACCGTTGCAGTATAGGAAGCGAACTCGGTTCCTTTCCCGTTCTCAACCACCTTGATCTCGCCTTTGCTCTTGCCAACGAACTCGGCCACTTTTTTCTTTACTTCGTCAGCGGTCACAAAATTCCCGCTCAGCATGCTGATTTTCCGTTTCTCGTACATGCTGGTTACGGAAGGTCCCCAGTTAATTTCCGGATACTCGCTTACTTTTTTGTCGACCGTCTTGAAGCCGTCGATAATCATGTTGTCGTTGTTCGACTTTTCCGACGCCAGCGCGACCTCAACGTCCATCCATCGCAAGTTTTGACCGAGCACCTTGTCTTGAACGCCAAGCAAATCGTTGGAAATTTCTTCGGATTTCGCGTACAGCGTTTTCAACGTTTGAAATTCGTCCTTCGACAGAGGCTGCTTGCTCAAATCGCGAACCGACGTTTTATAAGCAAAGTTGGCGATACGGGATAAAAAGTCTTCGGCTTTGTTGAAAGGCAGCAGCGTCAGCGGCAATTGGTTGATCTCGTTTTGCGCTTCGCTTGTCAGCCTCCATACGTTCACCAGTCCTTTGCGGTGATAGGCTTGAGAAGTCGAATTGACCGCGAGCGTATTGCCAAGCTGCTGATGCAGCTGCTTAACATGATAGGATAAATCGTGGAAGGCGCGCTGATATTGGTTCTCCGCCTTTAGCAAAATCGAGTTTTTCTCTTGATGCTCCTGATATCCCCAGTAAGCTGCGCCTATTAACAGAATCGTGACGACGGGGAACAGTACAGCGCTAAGACGTTTGTACATAACAAAAAGCTCCTTTCTTGTGAAAACCTAGCGTTAGTTTGGTTTCCAGAAAGGAGCTTTATGCATATTTATTAATTTGGCACAGCACGAAGCCGTTACAGGCTATGCTCCTCGATGTCGAGGTCATTCGCGTTGTTGCAGATGCATTGCTTGAATCCGGTATCGATCGCGCCTTTCTCTCTGCGGCCCCGCAGGACGAATTTTTCACCGCAAATGTTGCACCGAATCGTTACTTTCACTCTCGTTTCCATAGCCGCCTCCCAATAGGTCGCTCTTTATAGGAGACAGTATCGACGGAAGCGTTACAATTTAACCTCGTCTTCCCGCGTCAGGAAACGGAAAGGAGAACGAGCGCTAGCGCGTTGAATTTTGTACAGCCCCCAAACCCACAGCCCAGCCATAAAAGGAATGATGAAGAACATCCAATTCGATTGCTGCGTAATCATAATCCAATCGTACGAGCCGTGCAGCAGAAGCGGCAGCGCCAGCGAAATGATCAAATAGAGACGTTTCTTGTTTGCGCTGGCCGCAAATTTCGCTTTCCCCAAATAATAGCCCATCATAATGCCGAACAGCGCGTGCCCGGAAACCGGCAGCAGAGCCCGCATAAGCAGCGTGCCAAACGTAGACGGAGCGAAAAAGGCGTACATGACGTTTTCCAGCGTCGCAAACCCTAGCGCGATCGATCCCGAATAAACAATGCCGTCGTACGGCTCGTCAAATTCGGTATGATTGTAAATGACGTGGTAGAGTACGAACCACTTGACAAACTCCTCGATGCCCGCCGATTCCACGAATGAGAACATAACGGGATTCTGCCCCCACCATAGCTCTAGTCCGCGCTGGATGACGACGATAGGCACGACGATCAGAACGCCGAGCAGAAACATCCGGGCCACCATATGAATCGGTTCCGATTCATAGCGGTCCCTTAAATAAAGATAGGTCAGCAAAGCGATGCCTGGCGCCACCGCTGCCGTCAATATGGAAAACACGCCCATGCCTGTCTGATCACCTCCAAGCTCAAAGCGGATTAAGCCGTCACGGAGGCTTATTCGGCATACGGGGTTATACCCAGCCGCGGTACCGGACAGCCTCCGCCATTTTGCGTACGCCCGCCATATAGGCAGCCAGTCGCATATCGACCTTTCGAGTCTGATGCAATTCGTATATTTGCGCAAAGCCTCGGATCATCATCTGCTTCAGCTTGCGGTCCACTTCTTCCTCATCCCAATAATAGCCTTGATTATTCTGTACCCATTCGAAATAGGATACGATGACGCCTCCAGCGCTAGCCAGTACGTCCGGCACGAGCAGAACGCCTCGCTCGGTTAATATTTGCGTCGCCTCGAGCGTCGTAGGGCCATTGGCCGCTTCCACGACAATTCGGGCTCGCAGCTTCGGTGCGTTAACTTCCGTTATCTGATTCTCAATAGCAGCCGGTACGAGCACATCGCAATCCAGCTCGAGCAGCTCGTCGTTCGTGATCGTATTCGGGAACAAATTCGTCACATTGCCGAACGAGTCGCGCTTTTCTAGCAAATAGGGAATATCGAGCCCTTCTTCATTATACAACGCGCCGTTCACATCGGATATAGCGATTACGCGCGCGCCAGCCTCATGCATAAATTTAGCAAGGTAACTGCCGGCGTTGCCAAACCCTTGTATCACGATCCGTGCGCCGTTCATTTCGATTTGACGAAGCGCGAGCGCTTCTTCGATCATAATAACGACGCCGCGGGCGGTGGCCGTTTCCCGGCCTTTCGAGCCGCCGAGCACGATCGGCTTGCCGGTGATGAAGCCCGGCGAATCGAACTCGCGAATTCGGCTGTATTCATCCATCATCCAGGCCATAATTTGCGAGTTGGTCATGACGTCAGGCGCCGGAATATCTTTTGACGGTCCGACGATTTGGCTTACCGCCCGCACATAGCCGCGGCTTAACCGTTCCAGCTCGCCGAATGACATTTTTCGCGGATCGCAAATAACGCCGCCTTTGCCGCCGCCGTAGGGCAAATCAGCAATGCCGCATTTCAAGCTCATCCAGATGGACAACGCCTTAACTTCCGGTTCTGTCACGCCGGGATGAAACCGGACCCCGCCCTTAGTCGGGCCAACGGCATCATTGTGCTGTGATCGGTAACCTGTAAATACTTGCGTCGTGCCGTCATCCATCTTGACAGGAATGCGTACGGTCAACAAGCGCATCGGCTCTTTCAGCAATTCGATCATCGAATCGCTGTGTCCAAGCTTTCGCAACGCTTGTTCGATTACAATCTGAGTAGACTTGAGTACATCATGTGCTTTCATGTCAGCCATTATTAAGTACACCGCCTTTGTCTACATGTAATATGAACGCGCAGGGCGAACCGTATTCGAGAAATATGTACGTGATCGGATGCAAGAAGAGCACCGTACAGACCAAACGGCTGCAGATGCTCTATAAAATGCCAATTACTCATCATTTAAAAATGAGTGCATATTTGCGATACGGCTTCCGACGCCATCACCAGCTTGCCGTACTCTTCGAGCATGGCATACGTAACGGAGGTGGCCTCTCCATATTCCGCCAGCAGGGCGATAACGGCATTATGGCGGGAAGATTCGATAAGCGCAGGCTCCAGAGCCAATATCCACTTTCCGTTATAGGAGTACAATCGACCGTCTTCGGTAAGGTTCGCAGCTTTAAGCTGTTTGCTTACGTTGATGACATCCTCGAAATCGCGGAAAGAATACATGACAATGTCGCTCTGCTCCAGCGTTACTTCCATTTCGTATATTTCGTCTTCCGTATCTTCATCGTCGGCAGACCGATCGCTCTCTTGACCATTCATCTTGCCACGGGTGACAATAACGACCATTCCTTGTGCGGGGAGGGCAAAAACTTCGACCGCTAAAGGGCCGCTGGCATCAAAGCCTAGCTCGCTGTATGCTTGATCCATCATTTCGCTGAATAGTTCATGCACCTTTGGAATTTCGCGCCACATGTCATCCTTCTGGATCCCCCGTTCGAGCAGGTCGTCGAACGTCAGGAAAATCCGTATCTTGTCCTGACTAAGCCGTTCGATTTTCATGACAGGATCCTCCTCTGCAGCATCTGTTGTAACAGCGTATGAAATTATAAATAAGATGTGACCAAAATGATCAAATCGTACTATGTAGATACTTTACCATGTATGACAGCGGAATGCACCTAAATGACAAAAAAAGAATCGCTCGAACCGCGCCGCTTGCGGTGCGCGCGTTCAATCGATTCTTAGAGTCCGCCTCTTCTCAATGGGTGCGGCTCGACGATTCCGCCATGACGCGATCGGCTTCCGCTTTCAGCTCAGGATCGCTATTCACAATGCTCTCAATCAGTCCCCAGTCTTTTCCTGATTTTTCGGCGGTATCGTCTGTACGCTTTGGGGAGATGGAGGAAACCGCCTTTGCCTGCCATTTATCCGCCATCATTCCAATCGCTCTCCTGCCAATTGCCGAGCATGCGTTCGACATCGCCGCAGCTGCCAAAGCGGCCGTCCCCGGCCGTTTGCGGGCGAAAATAAGAGCGGCTGCGGCTCCAACGGCTCCGCCTAATAGTATTCCGCTAAGCTTCATGTTCAATGAACCTCCTCGCGTAATTCGTTTTCGCCCTTATTTTAGCCTTACGCCTCGTCAGGCATCCTGCTAAAATAAAGGAAAACCGCCATGACGCGACGAATGTCGACATAACCCTTCCCGTCTGACATCGTCCTCTGGAGGGCATCCTACATACACAACATGCGATAACGGAGGTCTACCTATGAATCGAAAAACAGTCCAATCGATTGCCGCGTCAATCGCCATTATGACGGCGTTATTATCGGCAGCATGCGGAAACGGCGCGACAACCGGTGACGCTAACCCCGACACTGCTCCTGCGCTCGCAGGCGAAACGGCAGCCGCTTCGCAAGTGGCATCCGGCTCTGCTTCGACCCCGGCACCAACACCCTCGCCTTCACCTGCGCCGACGGTGTTGCCGGAGCAAACAGGTCCATTGTACCGAATGAACAAAGTATACCGCATCCTGCCGATCGACGAGACGAAGACGCCGGACAAAATGGTGCTGCTTACGTTCGACGATGGACCGAAGGACGAAGAAGCGCTCACATCGTTGCTCGATACGCTGGATGCGCACCACGCAAAAGCGATATTTTTCGTCAACGGCTACCGGGTGAAGCAGCATCCTGAATTGCTGAAGCTTATTTACGACCGCGGTCAAACGATCGGCAATCATTCCTGGGATCATATTGATTTGAAGAAAGAAGAGCGGGAGACGGTTGAGAAGCAAATTGGCGACGTACAGCGTGATGTCGAGGCGATTACCGGTCAGGTTCCCCATTTCTTCCGGCCGCCTTACGGCTCTGGTGGAGACACCGTCAAGGAAGCAGCTCTTAAAGAAGGGCTTCTTTTCATGACGTGGTCCAACGGTTCGCTTGACTGGGAGCAAAAAGCGCCCGGAGATCCCGACAAAGTCATTGCCAATGTCATGGAGCAGCTTCATCCGGGCGCCAACATTTTAATGCATGAACTAAAATGGACAGCGAAGGCGCTAGACGGCCTGCTGTCCAAGCTCGAGAAGGAAGGATACGGCTTCATCGATCCGGCATCCATTGAAACGCCGGCTCATTGATTGGTATACTTGACACCGTACCAGAACAATCCGGCGACCAAAGATACGAACAGTATAAACAGTACGTTATAATACCATTTCGTTATCTTGTGGGCGCTTGAAGGAAACTTCTGCCTTCGCGACGGCAGCTGCTCCTTGCCGCTCGCCGTATCGGCGTTGTAAGCAGGCGACGGCTCCGCCGTCTGCCCGCGACGCCGTCTCCCTCTGGCGCGTCTGTGTTTCTGTACCCTGCTCATGACTCCTCGTCCTGCTCCTTCCTGAACCTGATAATGAGTCCCATAATGAAGTCGATCGCAAAATGCGCAATGATTGGCGCCCAGATCGTCCCTGACTGAATATATATCCAGCCTAACCCATAACTGATCGAGAAGACAAGTCCCGTTGGTACCCAGTGTCTTAAGTACCGGACGTGAATGACGGCGAATACGATACTCGTCCAATAAGGTCCGATCGCATGCTGCACCGCTCCGCGAAACAGCAGCTCCTCGCATATCGCCACGACTAGCGATATGACGGCAATGTGCCACACTGGACGATGCCGGAACATCCGCTCGTTGACGCCGCCGTCGTCGCTCGCCTCATCAGGCACCCACCTCGACACCAGCAGGTCGACAAGAATAACAGCTCCGGCCAACCCGAGCCCCCACCATATAAAGTTCAAACGATCTGGAATTTGAAATAGATGAATTATGTTTTGACGCTGAAATAATACCCAGACAAAACCGATAATAAGAGTAAGGACCTGCGTCATGTACAGATTGATGAGCAGCATTCGGTCATCCAGCTCATCTACCGACACTTTGCG
This sequence comes from Paenibacillus sp. NPDC058071, assembly GCF_042885235.1. Lineage (NCBI taxonomy): Bacteria > Bacillati > Bacillota > Bacilli > Caryophanales > Paenibacillaceae > Paenibacillus > Paenibacillus sp. NPDC058071. Next base: position 160,010 of record NZ_JBHVSK010000007.1, on the reverse strand, counting down.
CACCCGGATTTTGCGAATATCAAATTTTTTCATAGCTTCCCGCCTGTCTAGAAGGTTCTTATTTCCTTTTAAGTTCTTTTCCCCTATACTGATAGGGCACAAATGACAGCATCCATATATTACATAGAGGGAGATTTGTGATGGAAAAACGTTTAACTCGTTCTGCAATGATGTTCAGCCTAGGATTTGTATTTTTGGTAGGCTGTTCGGCCGCGTCCTTTTTCTTCGGCCTTAAGCTGGGCGCGAAAGAAACCGAATCGAAGTACGAAATGAAGCAATTGAACGGCGCGGCCAACTCGGACGCGACTCCCTATCAGCAGCAGGATCTTGTCTCTTTCTATCATACCGTATTTTTGCCTTATCGTGAATTTCAAACGGAATGGTTCCAATCCATTGCCCGGGTGGAGCAAGGGCAGATTGGCGAAGCTTCCTCCGCTTTCAAAGATTTGAGCAGAATGGCCAAGCAAAAGCAGAAAGAAGCTTCTTCTTATGACATGAGAAAATCGCCACTTCTTGCAACCGCGCAAGCGAATATTATTCGCAGTCTGGGGCATTTCAGCACCGCTTCCGACAATGCTGCGGGCGTAAAGGCGGCGAGCAACAAACAATTGCTTGAAGCTATTGCGAGCGACGAGCCGTACAAAACAGCCGTAAAAGAATCTCTCACCGCTCAGCAAGCCTACTATTACGCGATGCAAAAATGGAGCGCCTCGGTCAATCCCGACATTCCGAGTGAGTATAAAGCCGCCAATGTCATCGACATCAACGAATGGAAGCGACTTCCTTTGACGGTTAAAAATAAGCTGATGGCTGATCAGATACTCAGCCGCAAGCAACTCATATCCTACTACCCGCAGGATATGACGAGCCGGGTAGACGAGTTCATCCAATCGGGACAGCAGTCCAAAATGAAAATTCGCTCCGTCACGGCGATCGTAGATTTACTCATTAATACAAAAGCCGTCCGAAGCGGCGATTTTGTCGCCAATCAAAATTCGCTTTACACGAACGAGCTGCTTCCGCAGCTGCCGTTTTTCTCGCCTTCGGCGAATTAATCAATCGTATTGAAAACCTTTTAACAAGGCTATGGCTGCCATTCCGCCCTCGACGTTGAGGAGGCCGCCGTAGCCTTGTTCTTGCAAATAGCGGCATACCGCCTCGCTGCGGACGCCATGCGCACAAACGATATAAAGCGGTGCGTCGTCGTTCAACTCACCAAGCCGGCGGGGAATCTCATTCATTGGAATATGCGCGCTGTCGTCCAGCCCATAGTACTCTCTCTCGAACGTCTCGCGCACGTCGATAATTTGGCTGCCTTCTATTTCTCCTGCTTCAATCAGCCGCAGCAGTTCGGCTGCGCTTACATGACCGTAACCTTCCATTTACATCCCCTTCCTTCCTGTCGAATGATGACATAATGGTTGAATCATAACGAAAATTTCACATTTGGGCAAGTTTGAGCATTGCATTTGAATGCCGGATTGCTATAAAATAGTAAAGGTTGTCCATAACGGTGTCAGTCGTTCATTCGACTGTTATCATAGGCGAATTTTCATCCGGCTCTTCGCATCGGTTTTTGATGCAGAGACGGGGTTTTTTGTTTTCGCCCTCTGTAAGGCAAGACTTATTTTTGCTATCGCAAACCCATAGGAGGCAATCTGAACCATGTTTAAAATCTTAGTATCTGATCCAATCAGCGACCTAGGCATTCAACAACTGGTAGACGCGGCTGATGTAGCGGTCGACAAAAAACCAGGGCTGAGCGAGGACGAGCTTGTAGCCATCATCGGCGAATACGACGCCTTGCTCGTTCGCAGTCAGACGCGCGTAACTCCGCGCATTATGGAAGCGGGCAAAAAATTGAAAGTCGTTGGCCGCGCTGGCGTAGGCGTCGACAACATCGATTTGGAAGCGGCGACGCAAAACGGTATTATCGTTATCAACGCGCCGGACGGCAACACCATTACGACCTGTGAACATACCTTTGCTATGATCATGGCGGTTGCCCGTCATATCCCGCAAGCGTATATGAAAACGGTCGGCGGCGTTTGGGACCGCAAATCGTTCCTTGGCGTCGAGCTGCGCAACAAAACGCTGGGCGTGCTCGGCATGGGCCGCATCGGCAGTGAAGTAGCCAAACGGGCTAAAGCGTTCGGCATGGATATTCTCGGCTACGATCCGTTCATGACGGAAGAGCGTGCGGAGAAGCTCGGCATTAAGCTTGCTTCCGTCGATGAAATCGTCCGCAATGCCGATTTCATGACCGTGCATACGCCGCTGACGAGCGAAACCCATCATATGATCGGTAAAAAACAATTCGAAGTGATGAAGCCTGGCATGCGCATTGTTAACTGCGCGCGCGGCGGCATTATCGACGAGCTTGCGCTGGTCGAAGCGGTCGACAACGGCGTCGTAGCCGGAGCGGCATTCGACGTATTCGAATCCGAACCTCCTGCTGCTGATCATCCGTTCCTGAAACATCCGAAAATTATCGTGACTCCGCATCTTGGCGCATCGACGATTGAAGCACAAGAAAACGTTGCGATTGACGTATCGGAACAAGTGCTGCATATTTTGCGCAACGAGCCGTTCAGCAACGCTGTCAACATGCCTCCTATTCCGGCTAATTTGCAAAGCAAGCTGCAGCCTTACTACACGCTGGGCGAGAAACTCGGAAGCTTTGTCGCTCAAATTACGGAAGGCGCCGTCGAAGAAATTACGGTCAGCTATTCCGGTGAGCTTGCAGAAGTCGACACGCAGCCGCTTACTCGTTACATCGTGAAAGGCGTCCTTTCGCATCATCTCGGCGCTGAGCAAGTTAACATCGTTAACTCGATGCATTTGGCAAAAGAACGCGACGTCAACATCGTGGTCAAGAAGTCGCATGCGGCGAAAGATTTCACCAACCTCGTATCGGTGTCGCTGCGCACGAAGAAGGAAGAGCATGTCATTGCCGGCACGCTGCTGACCGGTTACGGTCCGCGCGTCGTGCAAATCGACAACTTCCCGGTTGACGTAACGCCTGAAGGCAACCTGATCCTCATCTCGCATAATGACAAGCCGGGTATTATCGGCCGCGTCGGCACGCTGCTCGGCTCGAACGATGTCAATATCGCAACGATGCAGGTAGGCCGCAAACTGGTCGGCGGATCGGCCATTATGGTGCTGACGGTCGACAAAGGCGCTAGCAAAGACATTCTCGCTCAATTGACCGAATTGGCAGACTTGAACGAAGCTAGAGAATTGAAGCTCCAATAGTTCCTACTCGATATTCGTAAAGAAACCTTCCGGACGGCTTTCAAGCCGTCTGCGGAAGGTTTCTTTTTTTGCTTCAGGTAGACCGGAAGACTTATGTTCCACGAACAACAAGATTTTATTGCTTTGTTCTACAAAAAAACGCTCCCGTATGGGAGCGTTGCGACAGCTATGACTTGAATTCGACAGGCAGCAGCAGCGTAAAGGTCGTTCCTTTGCCGACGGCGCTGTCGACCTCGATTCGTCCGCGATGCTGGGTGATGATATTTTTGACGATGGCAAGTCCTAGTCCTGTTCCTCCAGACGAACCCCGCTTGCGGGCTTTGTCCGCTTTATAGAACCGCTCAAACACATAGGGCACATCTTCGCTTGGAATACCTTTGCCCTCGTCTTTTACACGAAGCAGTACGTAATGGGTGCCGTTGATCGGCGGCGCGGCTTCGGCCGAGATCGTAATCGATTTGCCCGACGGCGTATGCCGCAGCGCATTGTCGAGCAGATTGGTCAGCACTTGCTCCAGCCGATCTTCATCCGCTCCGTTCAGTACGAGCGGCTCGTTCGGCAGCAGCTTGTTGAGCGCTACCTCTCGCTCTTTCGCATAGACTTGAAACTTGCGGTGAACGCGCTGTACCGTGCCTCGAATATCGAATGGCTGAACGTTCAATTCAACGTGTCCTGCTTCCATCCGAGCCATATCAAGAAAATCGTTGACAAGGCGACTCATGCGAAGCGACTCGTCATAAATGACCTGCACCAGTTCCTTGCGTTCTTCAGGCGAAGCAACGATATCGTCAAGCAGCGCTTCGCTGTATCCCTGCAGCATAGAGAGCGGCGTACGGATTTCATGCGAGACATTGGCGACGAAATCACGGCGCAGCTTCTCCAGCTTATGTTCCTCCGTTACGTTGCGGACAACCGCAACGGCTCCGCGAATGATGCCTTCGGTTTGCATAGGCGCCATAACGACCGACCAGACGTTGCTTTGGACCTGAATTTTATCAGTTAAATCCCGTCCTTCAGTCAGAACCGTCAAGAACGTATCCCTCAGCGGTCCAGGAACGCCTTTATAGCGCTCCTCCTCTTCTTCTTCCGGGCCACCCTGCCAGGCTAAGTCAAGATCGGACCATCGTGACAGCAAAATCTGTCCAAGCGGGTTGGTCAGGATGACTTCTCCCTCGGAGTCGAACGTGATAACAGCGTCGCCCATGCTTCTCAATATGCTGGACAGCTGCTCCTTCTCGTGATTGAGATCGTTGATCAGCTTGTCGAGCTGGCCGGTCATATGATTGAACGTTTTCGCTAGGTCGCCGATCTCGTCCGTCGATCCAATTTCAACTTTCGTCCGATAATTGCCTTCGGCGATCGAATCGGCCGCTTCTTTCAATTGCAGCAGCGGCTGTTGTATTTTTCGCGATAAGAAGAAAGCGAAAAAGGTGGAGAGCAAAAATCCGATAATACCGACAACCGTAAAGACAACTTTAATTTTATGCTGGTATTCGACAAAGGCGTAATCGATGTATTGAAGCAAAAAAGCGCCAAGAATGAGGAGAACGATCGCAACGAGTAAAATGATCGTTCCCCACAGCTTGCCGACAACACTGTGAAACAAATAGCCGATCCAGCTGCGGCGAAGAGACTTCATTACTTCGGAACCTCAAGCTTGTAGCCGACGCCCCAAACCGTTGTAATCATCGAAGCTGCATCCGGCGATACTTTATTCAGCTTCTCGCGCAGACGCTTCACGTGCGTATCGACCGTGCGCAAATCGCCGAAAAACTCGTAGTTCCAAACATCCTTCAAAAGCTCCTCGCGCGAGAAAACTTTATCCGGCGAGATTGCTAGGTAATGCAGCAGCTCGTATTCTTTTGGCGTCAAGCTGACTTCCTGTCCGCCCGCCGTTACCCGATGGGCGTCATGCTCGATGACCAAATTCGGAAATACAATATTGTTGCTCGAATTGACTTCCTTGGTGAGAAACGCCGTCGTTGAAGAGCGGCGCAGTATCGCTTTGACCCGATAAATGACCTCGCGGGGGCTGAAAGGCTTCACGACGTAATCGTCGGCGCCTACCTCGAAGCCTTGCACGCGGTTCATTTCCTCGCCCTTTGCCGTCAGCATAATGACCGGAGTAGCCTTTACCTGACGAAGCCGGGAGCAAACCTCCACGCCGTCTATGCCAGGCAGCATGACATCGAGCAAAATTAACGAGTAATCGGAGGCGGTGGCGAGCCGCAGGGCGGTTTCGCCGTCCTCGGCCTCATCGATTTGATAGCCTTCTTTCTCCAAATACATTTTGAGCAGTCGGCGGATGCGCTCCTCGTCGTCAACGACGAGAATGCGGTTGGCGTAATCGGTCATGGGGCATTGCTCCTTCCTCAAACAAGTATATGATTCGTTATTATACGCCTGCGTACGAATGCAGGCCGGCTATGATCAGGTTGACGCCGACAAGCGTGAACAAGATAACGACGAAGCCGATAACGGCGAGCCAGGACGATTTCATGCCCTGCCAGCCGCGGGAAAGGCGGAAATGCAAGTAGGCGCTGTAATAGAGCCAAGAGATAAGCGCCCATACTTCCTTCGGATCCCAGCCCCAGAATCGGCCCCATGCTTTCTCGGCCCAGATCATCGCGAAAATGAGTGCGCCGAGCGTAAAGATTGGGAAGCCGATCGCAATCGACCGATAGCTGATCTCATCCAAATCTTCGGCATCAATGCCGTCCATCAGCGGATGAATGACCTTCGATAGCGACCTGCGGAATGCAAGTCGAAGGAGCCCGTAAAGCAAGGAACCGGCAATGACTGACCATACTACGGTATTCAGCTTGCGGCCCGCATTAACGCCGTCCATCCAGCTTGGCGCTTCAAACAGCGGCTTATCCATTCCAAGGAACGAATCGACCGACACCACCTGACTGTTGTAAGGCTTCACAATCGGAGGCAGCGAATAGTCGACCTTCTCTTCTGTAGTCTGTTCAGCTCCCCTGCTGTCGATTACCGATTTTTCTTGAATGAATTGCGCTTCATAGCCCGCGCCGCGGAAAGCAAACACGGCAACGATAAATCCGATGACAATCAGAATGACGTATAAAGAAAATTCCACCCAAAATTGAGCGCGTTTCGCTTCCTTCGTTTTGCTGCTGAAGTCGACCGCACGCAGCAAATACATTAATCCGGCGGCAAAACCTACCGCAAAGAATGCTTCGCCAAGCGCCGCCGTCGTTACGTGCACCTTCAGCCAAATGCTGTCGAGCGCCGGAATGAGCGGCTGTACCTCTTGCGGGAACACCGCCGCATACGCAACAACGATAATCGTCAGCGGCAGGGCGAACATGCCGAGCAGCGGCTTGCGATAAATCGCATAAACGATCGTAAACGCAATCATGATGGCCATGCCGAGGAATGTAATAAACTCATACATGTTGCTGGTCGGAATCTGACCGCTGCCAATCCAGCGGGTGAAGAAGAAGACCAGATGTCCTGCCAGGCCAAGCGTAGAAGTAATGAACGCGATACGGCTCCATTTCTTCTGATGGACTTGCGGATCCCGATTGCTCCACTTTCTGCCCGCTATTGCAATGACATAGAATAAAAAGGCAAAGCAGTATAAGAAAAAGGCGACGACAAACGCATCGCTGCTGAATTCGACTAAACTCACGCGTTGTTCCCTCCGTTATCAAGCGACTTTGGTTCGACGGCAATGCCGGATTTGCCTAACGCCCATGCGACATCGGCGCGCATCCCGTACCAGTTTTTATTCGTATAGGCGCCGAGCGACAGCTCGCCGTCGTCAATCCGCAGCCAGATGCGGCGATGCTGCCAGTAGGAACCCATCAGCAGACCGAGCATCGAGATGACGGCTCCGAACCAGACATAATTAAGCGCTTTGTCGATACGAACGTTCAGATAGGTCGACGCTTCCGCGAACTGTACGTTATCCATGGTGTCGACTTTAATTTCGAGTTTGTCCGCAAGCGCCGCGTTCAGCTTATCCTGTCCGAACTTCTCCTTATCCTTTTGCATCGGGAAGTAGATATACGGCTGTCCTTTCTCCGGTAAGCCCGGACCGTTAATGAGAAAGACAAAAGCCGGCGCCTTCGGCTCGCGGCCGAGCGTAACCGGTTCGCCGTCCTGGCCAACCGCGAACTCCATATAATTAGCCATTAGCTTCATATGATACGGGCCGACGTCATACTCGAGCGGCGCATCTTTCATCGGCAGCTCGAATGGTCCGTACGACTGGCCGGTCGCCTTGTCGTGGAGTGTCGGCCGAACGCCTTTCAGCTTCGGCGTGATGTCATAATCGAATTGGTACAGCTTGAGCTCCTTGTACATTAACGGGCTGTTGACCAAAATATCGTGGCGTTCCACTTCAACCAGCTCCGGATTGCCGTCCATATCGCCGCAACGGCTTTCGCAAGTGTACAGAACCGCTTTCGTTTCGTATTTCTTCGCCCGTGCTTGTCCCTTCAATTCTTCCGGCAGCTCGTCCTCGGCGTAGAACTCAATGTTAAACTTCTCGTTCTTCACATAATAGTTCGTACCTTCGATGTGTACCGTTTCGCCGTCCTGCACGGTAACATAGCTGTCCATCTGCCAACCGGGTATGCTCCTTGCCAGTATGGCAAGCAGAAACAAGATGAGGCCGATATGATTGATATACGGTCCCCAGCGGCTGAAACGGTTCTTCTCGGCCAGCAAAGCTGTACCGTCCACATATACGCGGTAGCGCTTCCGTTTTAAATGCTCAGCGAACTCAGCCGTCCACTTCTCCGCAGAACCCTCTACTTTCCCCTTGTAGACAGTCTTTTGACGCAAAATGAACCGCAGATGCTTGCGAACCTGCTGCTTGCTTAGCGCTTTGTATAATGGAAGCACACGGTCCAAACTGCAGATGACAAGCGAAGTGCCGATCATCACGAGCAGCGTAATGAACCACCACGATTCATAAGTTCTCGACAGTCCAAGCTCATAATAGAGCTGTCCTAGAGATCCATATTGCTGCTTATAATAGGTGGATGGCTCGAAGTTGTTCAAAAACGAGTTTTCTTGGGGATAAATCGTGCCTAGCATAGATGCAAGCAGCGTAATAATAATTAAATAAATCGCAATCTTCACCGACGAGAAAAAATTCCACACCCGATCGATGATGTTCGGATTGCGCTTCTGCGAACGGCGGGCGACGCCGTCATAACGCATCTCAAGGGGCGTATCCGCCTCGGCGTCCTCAATCAGCGGCTTGCCGCAGCTTTCGCACAGCACTGTGCCGACGGCGTTCTGGTGACCGCATTCGCATTTTGTGTTATGTAGCGATAACACCTCGTAAACCCCCTAGTCCTTCAGCAGCTGAATGACGCGCTCATCGATATCCTGCTCTGTCATTCCTCCGACTCTAATCTCCATAATTTTGCCGTCCGGCTTTACGAAGAAGGTGGTCGGATACGATTTTAAGCCGAAGCTGCGTTCCGTCTTCCTGTTGACATCCCTTAAGATCGGATAGTTCAGTTCGAACCGCCGTACGAAATTATTCACTGTCAGCGTGTCCTCACTCAAATTGATGGCCAGTATTTCCAGCCCTTCGTCCTTCCACTTGGCAAACTGCCGCTCGAACTCCGGCATTTCTTTGACGCATGGCGGACAAAAAGTGCCCCAGAAATTAATGACGACCGCTTTCCCTTCATAGTCCGACAGCGAGTGCACGTTGCCGTTCAAATCGACAAGCGTAAAATCCGGAGGTGTTCCTCCTACCTTCGGTACCGTCGTTTCGTCTGCCGCAAATAATGTCGTTCCGATCGCATAGCCTCCGATAATAAGAACGGCAAGCAAGATGACAATTTGCACCGGCTTGCGGTATTTGCCCATCCTCATTCACCTGCATTTCATTCGATGTCAGCTTGTAATAATTCCATTATAACGAAAATTGGGCGGCATAGACTGCTGCCGCCAATCGCTATTTATGAACTTTATGTGTCTTACGCGCGCATTCCCGAAGCTCTTTCACTTCTACCGGCGTCAAATGACGAAATTGTCCTCTCGCCATGTTTTGCAGCCCCAGCTCTCCGAATTTAACACGCCGCAGCCTAATGACCGGGTGGTTAATTGCTTCGAACATCCGCCGAACCTGACGGTTCCGCCCTTCGTGAATCGTAATGCGGATAGTAGATACATTCTTCTCCGTATCAATGTCCTGGTATTCCGCCTCGGCGGGAGCGGTCATGCCGTCCTCCAGCTTAATGCCCTTCTGCAACTGCTCAAGCAGGGAACCGTGCGGTACGCCTTTGACGGTCGCATAATAAGTCTTCGGCACGTGATGGCTCGGATGCGTCAGCAGGTTGGCGAATTCGCCGTCGTTCGTCAGCAGCAGCAGCCCTTCCGTATCGTAGTCCAGACGACCGACGGGATAAACCCTCTCTTTGATGCCGGGCAAAAAATCAGCCACCACTTTGCGCCCTTGCGGATCTTTCGCGCTCGTGATGACACCTTTAGGTTTATTCAGCATCAAGTACAGCTTTTTCTCGCTCTTGATCGGCTTGCCATTCACCGTGATGACATCGGCGTCAGCGTCTGCTTTCACACCAAGCGTCGTGACCTTCTCGCCGTTGACTTCCACTTGGCCGGCCAAAATCATTTCCTCGCATTTGCGGCGGGAAGCGATGCCTGCTTGCGCCAATATTTTTTGTAAACGTTCCAATGCTTTCACCTCAAACTCCATCATAACGATAACGAAGGCAAAGCACAAGCAAACCTTAACCAAATATGTATAAGCAAATAAAAATCGCCGCTAAAAATCCGACCAAATCGGAAAACAGCCCCACCTTAAGAGCATATCTGGAACGTCGGATGCCGATTGCGCCGAAATAGACAGTCAGCACATACAGCGTCGTATCGGTACTGCCCTGTATCGTTGATGCGATCCGGCCAATCATGGAGTCGGGACCGTAGGTTTGAATCAGGTCGGCCGTAAAAGCGAGCGATCCGGCGCCGGTAAGCGGACGCAAAATGCCTAGCGGCAGAACCTCGGTCGGAATGCTTAGCCAGTCGAACAGCGGCTTGACGAAGCCAAGCAGCATGTCCATCGCGCCTGAAGCCCGAAACATGCTGATCGCCACCATCATGCCGACAAGATGTGGGATAATATTGATCGCAGTGCCGAAGCCGTCCTTCGCGCCTTCGACAAATGTTTCATATACGGGAACTTTCTTGAATGCGGCATAAAGAGGAATAAATACGATGATAGCAGGGATTAGCCAAGCGGACATTCTTGTAAACGCCTCAAGCAATACCTCCACCTCCCGGCGCGGCGGCGGAAATAGAATCGGAGGAGGATGCCGGACGTTCTGTTAATCGATTCGCCGTATATTCGTTGCCGCCTTTTGTATCGATGTTCGGCGGCGGCGTTTTACGGCTTCGATTGCGGTACCAGCGGTCCGCGATAATAGCCGCGGCCGTTGCGACAAAGGTGGCAGCCAGTGTTGTCCCGACGATTTCCGCCGGGTTGGCGGAGCCATAATTCATTCGAATTGCGATTAAAGTGGTCGGTATTAACGTAATGCTGGACGTATTTAAAGCAAGCAATGTACACATGGCAGGAGTAGCCGTCGCCGGGTCTGGATTCAGCTTTTGCAGCTCCTGCATCGCTTTTATGCCCATCGGTGTTGCTGCATTGCCGAGACCAAACAAATTAGCGCTAAGATTGCTCATAATGTACCCGAGCGCTGGGTGATTTTTAGGCACATCGGGAAATAACACCCGGACGATCGGGCTGAGCAGCTTAGCCAGCTTTTTTAGCAAGCCGGCGTCGTCAGCAATTCGCATCATGCCAAGCCAGAATACCATGATGCTGATTAAGCCAAAGCTGACCGTCACGCCCGATTTGGCTCCTTCGAACGCCGCTTGCGTTACCGCGTCGATTTTCCCCGTCACCGCCGCCGCTATTACGCTTGCCACAATAAAAAACAACCAGATCCAGTTCACCATCTTACGTTCTTCCTCCCCCATTAGCCAAATAAAGCGTTAAATGCTTCCGCAATCGAATACAGCAAAGGCACTTTCCCCGTTTGCGCCTTTGTATAGTCAGCCAGAGACTGCTTCGTCATCGGCTGTTTATCCGGCAGCTTCAGCCGCTCGCTTTGAGGCTCGTAAACGGGCAGCGAGGCTACCTTCTCCCCGTTCAAATACCATTCCAGCGCTCCGCGTTCCCCTAATGCAAAACGTGCCGTTTCCCGTCCCTCTACAACGAGCCGAGATGTCAATTCCTCGTCATGCGAAAGCGGATATCGAAGCGATTGTCCTACCACGTAAGGATATCCCGCAACCTCTTGTCCTTTGTTTGCAATTTCCACAAGCGGGTAATTATTGAAGCCCCAGTCGAGCATGGAGCGATGATCAGCCCAGTCGTCGCCGTCATTGATCGTAACGGCAGCCAGCTGCTGTCCGTTTCTCGTCGCGGAGCTGACGAGACAGCGAAAGCTTAATTTTGTATAACCGGTTTTAACCCCATCCGCTCCTTCGTACATCGTCAGCATTTTGTTTTTGTTTTTCCAGGAATACTGCCATTTCTCATGTGGGTTAGGCACTTGCTTCAATTTCGTTTTGACGATGTCGGCGAAAACCGGATTTTTCAAAGCATAGGCTGCAAGCTTGGCCAAATCGTTGGATGACGAATAGTGGCCTTCTTCGTCTAGTCCGTGAGGGTTTTTGAATTGACTGTTACTTAAGCCTAGATAGGCCGCTTTCTCGTTCATCAGTACGACAAAGCCTTCTTCAGAGCCGCCTACATGCTCGGCGATCGCCGTTGCAGCGTCGTTGCCCGAACGAAGCATTAATCCGTAAAGCATATTGAGAAGCGTCATCTCTTCGCCCAGCTCGAGAAAAATCGAAGACCCTTCTTTACGCGCCGCGCGAGTGCTCGTTTTCACGACATCCGACAGATTGCCGTGTTCAATTGCGACGATGGCGGTCATAATTTTAGTTAAGCTGGCGATTCTCAGCCTTTTATCGCCGTCCTCGCTGTAGAGCAAACGGCCCGATTTGACGTCGATCAGCGACGAGGCGTTCGCGTTCGTCTTGAGCGGCTTCGGTTCTGCGCTTGCTTGGGCTGGCGAGCTTGTCCAGGACAGCAGCGCAATGAGCAGCGCCGAAGCCGTCAGCCGGCGCAGCATGCTTGCTTTCATCGGTTTATTGCAGCTCCCTTCGTTGTCACGAATGCTATTGATGGTTCTTCTATATTCTATGCTTGTACGAGGCAATTCAGACGCTTCCTCCGCCGGAAATGAAAAACTGCCCTTGCGGGCAGTTCCCAATAGGGCTAAATAAGAGTTTCGCTTCCATCCGTGATATAGTCGCTGGAATTGGAATTGTTTTTGATCATGGATTGAACCTTGTCGAACACTTGCGGAGCCGAATCGATGATGCGCTCCATCAAATGAGTTTGATTGTCGAGGGGCACGACTTTCACGCCTTGAGTACCGACGACAAGAAAAGCAATCGGCGTAATCGATACGCCGCCGCCGCTGCCGCCGCCAAACGGCGAGGACGACGAACTATGGTTATGCCCGTCCGATGCTGAAGAATAGCTGTCTCCGCCGTCTGTACGAATATCGCTGCCGCCGGCAACAAAACCGAAGCCTACCTTCGATATCGGCATAATGATGCTGCCGTCCGGGGTTTGAACGGGATCACCGACGATCGTATTGACATCGACCATTTCTTTGATGTTTTCCATGGCGGTTTGCATTAAGCCTTGGATAGGATGTTCTGCCATGCCTTACTCCTCCTCTGCGTTATGGATAAGGACTTACCTACGCTTTTGTATTGTGCACTCTACACGGATGAAGTATGTATGGCAACAAGCAACGTGGCACATCATCTTCTGACAAAAGAAAAAGAGTTAAACCAAAGCACGGCTTAACTCTTTTAATTTGCATTTGCATGACTGTAATGAGGGAAAGCGCTGCGGGCCAGGGGTTCTTCCGATCGCCATTATAGCCAAATTCCTCTCCAGAATCCCTCTGCCCCTCGCTACTCCTCAAAACTGAATTCATTACCTTCTGTTAGTTCCGCTATATCTTCGCAGCTGTTCTTTGTTCAGATCCCGAAAGACGATTGCAGGTTTGCTTTTCTCGTAACCAATTTTATCATGCAGAAGCGTGATGAACTCGCCTGTTCCTTTGTAATTGGTTTGCATTCGGACTTTATGATGTGTGCCATGCAGCACGAATCTTGAAGGAAATTTCCATACTGTCATTTTTTGAATGTCAGCGAAATCAATTTCTTTCACTTTAAACATCGTGTGAACTCGAATCGTCGTATCATTCACAATCGCTTTACAGCGAATAAAGATCAATGAAGCAGCCCCGATGAGAAGAGCAGTAATCCATAAAATGCCTACTGGTGTCAAGTCAATGCCCGTCGCTTCCTCACCATAGATCAGGTAAGCAATAGTGCTCGCTATACTCATACCGAATAAGAGGAACGTTCCGCCCCACGCTACCCAAGCCAAGTGAAGGTTTAACTTCAAAACCATTTCACCGTCACTATTCCGTCTGGCCGGCTCCCATACATCTCCCATAATTTTTGTAACCGCTGCTGCTGTTAATTTAGCCTCTAGCCTATGATTTTCCAAGTCCCGTCCTCCGTCTGTTCAATAATCCTACAGATTGATTATCGGAACGTAACTACTAATTATTTACACACCTGTTATGATTTGAGTTAAGCCTTGGATAGGATATTTTGCCATGCCTTCACGCCCCCTTTCCCTTTCTTGGCGCGAGCCAAGAGATGCAGCCCGGCAAAGATCGCATATACGAGACGGATTTGCACGATGCACAAGCACTCGGCGGCAAAGCTAACTTGCTTATAATCGGGTGCGATCGTAAATGCAGGCTCCCGCTTCACATGCACATACTGCGACACCAGACCGAAAAAGGTCGTCAGCAGCGACCAGACGAGCCCCGTCGCCATCGCCGTCCACATCGCATCTCCCGTTCCTATTTTGATTTGCAAGCTTAATTCTTTAAGCTGAATCCGTTTGGCCGTTTGTTTCACCCAATCAGGCAAATGCCTCGTAATTTGAATAATTTGCTTCATTTTGTCCACAAGCTTGGATATTTTATCCCATCCGATATCGTCCTTTTTTTCCGACGAGACATCCATTCCGGCAGTCGATCCCGATACCGTCCCCTGCAGATGCATCAAACCGCCGTAAAATTTAACCGAAGGGATTTGCAAGCTATAGACTAGCAAGCCATACAACGCTTTTAACTCGATTGTAACGTCGTCGTCGCTGCCTGCCTTAAAGGTGTGAAACCGAATCCGTACAGGAGAGAGCAGCGCCAGCACGATCAGCGTCATTCCAACAACAGCAGCCGTCACAAGCCAGCCGTATACATATCCAGGCATCCCGCTTCCTCCGTTTCCATGGGCTGCCTATAGTATAGCCAGCGGCTATGTTTTCCCATTCGCCGTTCGGCATAATAAAAAGCCCGCTTCAAGAAGCAGGCTCTTCGGTAGAATCCGTCTCACGGACTGGAATAAATTCGTCAATCGTCGTTTGTCTTTCGCCAAGTCGTTCGAACAGCATTTGCGTCTGTTCCTCAAGCGCGTCGTCGACATCAACCGTTTTTGGCTCGGGCAACGCCTTGATGCTAGGTAAACCGAAATAATCGAGAAATGATTTCGTTGTGCCGTATAGAATCGGACGGCCGATGGCATCCGCCCGGCCCACCTCTTCAATAAGATCTTTAGAGACAAGCGATTGAATCGCCCTGTCGCTCTTCACGCCGCGGATTTCTTCGATGTCAATCCGTGTAATCGGCTGTTTGTAGGCGACGATCGAAAGCGTTTCAAGCGCCGCTTGCGACAGCTGAGAACGGGTCGGCGTATAAGCCATCCGCTCGAAATAAGCGGCGTGTTCCGGATGCGTCGTCAGCCGATAGGAACCGGCGATTTCCGTTACTTGAACGCCCCGCCCCTCTCTTGCCAAATCGCGGTGCAGCTCGTACACTAAATCGGCGGCCAAATCGCCCTCGATCTCCATAATATCGGCCAGCTGCCGTTTGTTCAGCCCTTCGTCGCCGGCCATAAACAGCAAGCCCTCAATAATCGTCTTCAACTTCGAATAATCCACTTTCCGCCGTTTCTCCTCTCCAATGAATCACGATATCGTCAAACAGCTGATGCTGGAAGCACCTGATGTGCTTCATCTTCATGAGCTCCAGTATCGCAAGAAACGTGACGACGATTTCCTGCTTATCCATGTTCTCGCGAATCAGCTTGGAGAATCGAACGGTTTCGAATTGCCGCAGCACGTGCATGATATCCTGAATCCGGTCTTTGACCGATATTTCGTCCCGTTGAACGGTAGCGACGACATTACGCCTGGCGGCCTTCTTCAACGCTCGCTGGAAAGCCGCAATCAGATCGGAGACATGCAGTCCCTCCAGCGGATTGACGATCTCCTCTTTCATGAAAGGAGTAAGATCGTCTGGCTCCCTGGAATAAACGAGACTGCGTTCCATTTCCTTATCCCGCAGCTGTTCGGCGATTTGCTTGAATTTCCGATACTCGACCAGCTTCTGAATGAGCTCGTCCCGCGGATCCAGCCCATCGTCCGGCCACTCCTCGTACTCATCTTCAAAAACGGGCGGCTTGGGCAGCAGCTGCTTGCTCTTAATCGACAGCAGCGTAGCCGCCATGACGAGAAATTCGCTCGTCACATCCAGCTCCAATTCTTTCATCGCATGCAAGTAATCCATATACTGATCGGTTATTTCGTGGATGGATACTTCATGGATATCGATTTCCGCCTTGTCGATAAGATGCAAAAGCAAATCGAGCGGCCCCTCGAATGATTCAAGCTTGTAAAGCACCGTCACTGCCTATTTCCCCCCGCTGCAAAGTCTATCTCTTAATTATGCAGCAATTTCGTTAAATTTGCCATCTCTATTGCGGAAGTTGCCGCTTCGTAGCCTTTATTTCCTGCTTTTGTGCCCGCCCGCTCAATCGCTTGCTCGATCGAATCGACCGTCAGAACGCCGAAAATCGTCGGCACGCCTGTTTTCAAAGCAATAGCAGCTACGCCTTTAGCCGCTTCATTGCAGACGAAATCGAAATGCGGAGTTGAACCCCGGATGACAGCTCCGAGCGTAATGACGGCGTCGTATTTGCCGCTTTCAGCCATCTTTTGCGCAATAAGCGGAATCTCGAACGCTCCCGGTACCCAAGCAACTTCAACATCGCCGTCCTCTGCCCCGTGACGCTTGAAGGCGTCCAGCGCGCCGCCAAGCAGCTTGCTCGAGATGAATTCGTTAAACCTTCCTACAACAACTCCGAACTTCAAACCTTCTGATACTAAATGACCCTCATATACATGCGGCATTTTTTATTTCCTCCTTTAAATTGGCCGCCATCCGGCGGATAAGTTTGGTTATTGCTGATCCTGGTCTTCAAAACGAAGCAGGTGACCCAACTTCGACTTTTTCGTGCGCAAATAATTCGCGTTGTCGGCGCTTTCTTGCATTTGAATCGGGACGCGCTCGACCACTTCAATTCCATGGCCTTCCAGTCCTTTAATTTTGCGGGGGTTGTTCGTCAACAGGCGCATTTTACGAACGCCCAAATCTTTTAGAATCTGTGCTCCTATTCCATAATCGCGAAGATCGGGTGCGAATCCCAGCTTCAGATTAGCGTCCACTGTATCAAGTCCTTGCTCCTGCAGCGCGTACGCTTTCAGCTTATTGACGAGTCCGATGCCCCGTCCTTCTTGACGCATGTACAGCAAAATGCCGGAGCCTTCCTCGTCGATTTGCTTAAGTGCCGCTTCCAGCTGCGGTCCACAGTCGCATCTATGCGAGTGGAATACATCGCCCGTCAAGCACTCGGAATGAACGCGAACGAGCACCGGTTTCGATGGGTCGATTTCTCCCTTTACAAGCGCGACATGCTCCTTATCGTCCACTTCATTCGTAAAGGCCACGGCGCGAAAGAGACCGAAGTCTGTTGGAAGATTCACATCGACAACCCGCTCTACAAGCTTTTCTTTCTCGTTGCGGTATTGAATCATGCTCTGAATAGTAATTAGCTTCAATTGATGTTTTCGCTTGAATTCCGCCAAATGCGGCAAGCGCGCCATCGTACCGTCTTCGTTAATAATTTCGCAAATGACGCCGGATGGATAAGCATCGCACATGCGGGCCAGATCAATTGCCGCCTCGGTATGTCCAGCGCGCCTCAGAACGCCGCCATCTTTGGCAATGAGTGGAAAAATATGGCCGGGTCTGCGATAATCGGACGATTTCGTCGCACCATCAATCAGCGATTTGACTGTCAGCGAACGCTCATAAGCGGAAATGCCTGTCGTCGTCTCGATATGATCGACCGAAACGGTAAATGCCGTGCCGTGGTTGTCGGTATTTTGCGCAACCATTGGCGGCAATTCCAACTCTTCAGCGCGTTCTTGCGTAATCGGCACGCAGACGAGCCCGCGCGCTTCGGTAATCATAAAGTTAATGACCTCTGGCGTCGCTTTCTCGGAGAGCGCGATCAGATCGCCCTCATTTTCGCGGTCCTCGTCGTCTACGACGATAATTGGCTTTCCTGCTTTCAGATCGGCAAGCGCTTCTTCAACCGAATCGAAGATAGCCAATTGTCCGTCCGAATGTCCTTGCTCTTGTTCTTGCTGTTGATGCTGTTCCATTGCAATCCCTCCTATCTCTCTTCTTTATCTGCTTTATAGAAAACCGTTTTCGCTTAGAAAGGCGGCGGACAAACGCGAGCTCTTGCCGGTCGATGGGGAGCTGCCCTGTCTGCTTGCCGCCCCAGAACGTCCGTAATGCAACAAATGATCGACGTACTTTCCGATTACGTCGCATTCGATATTAACCGTTTCGCCCGGTTTTTTATCGAGCAGCGCCGTCTCGCTTAACGTATGCGGGATGACCGATACGGCAAACCCCGATGCGTCGGTATCGACGACCGTCAAGCTAATGCCGTCGATCGTAACCGAGCCTTTTGGAATGACGTAACGAAGCATCTCGTTATCGGTTAATTGTATGCCGAATACTACTGCGTTTGCGTCTTTGCTGCGGCTTGCGATAACGCCGGTGCCGTCGACATGTCCTTGCACGATATGACCGCCAAAGCGGCCGCCCGCTGCCATCGCCCGTTCCAAGTTAACGGGCTGACCGGGCTTCAACCGATGCAAATTCGACTTCCGGTACGTCTCCGGCATGACATCCGCCTCGAAGTGATGCGGGCCAAATGCGACGACTGTCAAACAAACGCCGTTGACCGAAATGCTGTCGCCTAACGCCACTCCTTCCGTGACGACGGAAGCGCCGACGGTGAGTACGAGCGCCTCTCCTTGCTTAACCGTTTTGCGCAGGACGCCGACTTCCTCAATAAGACCGGTAAACATCGGGCATTCCTCCTATTCGTTGCGATAGGCCGGATAACCGGCAATTACGATATCTTCGCCCGCCGTCTCGACGGTCACTTGCTTCAGCTCAATTGCCTGCGACATTTTCTCAAAGCCTTCGAACGTAAAGGTGCCGGGCGCCTCTGCGCCGCCAATAATTTTAGTCGCCATGTGCAGAACGATCTTGTCAATCAAGCCCGCGGTCAGCATGGCGCCATTTAGCTTGCCGCCGCCTTCGAGCAAGATTGAACCGATCTCCAGCTCGCCGAGCTTTCGTATCGCCTTGTTCAGATCGACCTCATTTCCTTCGCCGCACGTAAGGACCTCCACTCCGGCGGCGGACAACTGCGCAGCCTTTTCCGAATCCGCTGCCGCCGTCGTCAGAACAATCG
Source organism: Paenibacillus sp. NPDC058071 (assembly GCF_042885235.1). NCBI lineage: Bacteria > Bacillati > Bacillota > Bacilli > Caryophanales > Paenibacillaceae > Paenibacillus > Paenibacillus sp. NPDC058071. Next base: position 140,948 of record NZ_JBHVSK010000007.1, on the reverse strand, counting down.
TTCTAACCGACCGGTCCGTAACGACTCTTGCGCTTAGCGACAGTCGCAGCCGGCTGTCCACAATGATCCGTACCGGATCGATCGCGGGCACTTGCGCTCGCGTCGTCAGCAACGGATCATCGGCAAGAACCGTTCCGATCCCGACCATAATCGCTTCGTGCTGATGGCGGAGCGTGTGCACCTGCTCTCTTGCCGCCGCGCCGGTTACCCATCGGCTATCGCCCGTCTTCGAGGCGATTTTGCCGTCCAGCGTACTGGCCGTCTTCAAGGTGACGAAGGGCAGCTTCGTCGTAATATATTTGTTGAACCTCTCATTCATGCTGCGGGACCGTTCTTCCAGCAAGCCGACTTCTACCTCAATGCCGGCTTCGCGCAAACGGGAAATGCCTCTTCCGGCTACTTGCGGATTCGGGTCGGTCGTCGCCACGACGACTCTCGCCGCTTTCGCGTCGATAATCCGTTCGCAGCATGGCGGCGTCTTCCCAAAGTGGCTGCAAGGCTCCAGCGTCACATAGACAGTTGAGCCTTCCGCCTCGTCTCCCGCCATCTGCAGCGCATGAACTTCGGCGTGTCCGGTTCCCCTTTTCAAATGGGTGCCAATGCCGATAATTCGCCCTTCTTTTACAACAACGCAGCCGACAACCGGATTAATGCCGGTTTGCCCAGCTGCTTTTGCCGCCATATCTAGCGCTAGGCTCATATAATACGAATCGTTAATAACTTCCATAAACGCAAAAACACCCCTATCGGCGTCATAGAGCCAACGGGGCGCAGGTGAATTGGATTCACTTCGGAACAAAAATAAAGCAATTGAAACAGACCTAAACTAGCCTGCCTCACTTTGTGAAAATGAGCACAAGCAAATAAAGGTTCATATCCAACCTTTTTTTCCGAATGTGACTCCTTCTCCCATCCAGACTATACTGTCGGTCCCGGATTCGCACCAGGTCCACCGCTCCGTTCGCCGCCGTGCGCTAGTGCGCTCCAGCCGCGATCAGATCGGGTCACGGACTGACGAACGACGCCGGAGCCCGGGGTTGTCCCCTTGCCTCCGCACGCCGTCCGATCACCGCCGGTTGGGAATTTCACCCTGCCCCGAAGGATCACAACTTACTTTAATATAGTGCCTATCTTATCATTAAACGTCGTAAACTTCAACCTTTTCCATCTTGTCGCGTCCTTGAAACGCGTCAACATGCTCCATGCCTTTGCTCACTTTGCCGAAAACGGTATGTTGACCGTCCAGGTGCGGCTGAGGCTGGTAAGCGATATAGAACTGGCTGCCGCCAGTGTTACGGCCAGCATGCGCCATTGCAAGGCTTCCGCGCTCATGCTTGTTCGGGTTAATCTCGCAGTTGATCGTGTAACCTGGGCCGCCGGTTCCAGAGCCGTTAGGGCATCCGCCTTGCGCGACGAAACCTGGAATGACACGGTGGAACGTCAAGCCGTTGTAAAAGCCCTCGCTTGCGAGCTTTTCAAAGTTTGCAACCGTATTGGGAGCATCTTGGTCGAACAGGTCGATAAGAACCTCTCCGCCGTTAGCGAGCGATATTTTTGCTTGTTTTGCCATGAATGAACATCAACCTTTCTGCATTGAATATCTATACGTTACCAAATTTCGCCCTTACTTCGCAAGCGGAGCTTTGCTAAGGCGTGCAGGGATGACGTCATTGCTCACGATATTTTCCAGCGATTCGCGCTTCACGACAAGATCCGCTTGACCGTCTTTGACGAAAACGACAGCTGGACGGCGAATGCGATTGTAGTTGCTTGCCATCGCGTAGTTGTAAGCGCCTGTGCAGAATACGGCCAGCAGATCGCCGATATTCGCTTTCGGCAGCTCCAGATCGATAATGAGCTTGTCGCCGCTTTCGCAAGCTTTGCCCGCGATCGTTACCGTCTCTTCGTTCGCTTCGTTCGCGCGGTTAGCCAAAATCGCCTCGTAACGCGATTGGTACAGCGCCGGACGCGGATTGTCGGTCATGCCGCCGTCAACTGCGATATATTTGCGCACGCCAGGGATATCCTTCGTTGTGCCGACCGTATAAAGCGTCGTGCCAGCGTCGCCGACCATGCTGCGGCCCGGCTCAACCCAAATTTCAGGCAATGGGAAGTTAGCCGCTGTGAAGTTGGTAATAATAGCGTCGGTAATCGCGCCGACATATTTCGAAACCGGCAGTGGCGTGTCGCCTTCTACATAACGAATGCCGAAGCCGCCGCCGAGATTGATAACCTTGAACGTCAAGCCGAGCTCATCACGGATTTGCACCGCAAATTCCGCTACTTTGTCTACCGCTGCGCGGAAGCCGTCCACTTCGAAAATTTGCGAGCCGATGTGCGAGTGAACGCCCAGAACATCGAGATTAGCGAGCTTAATTGCTTCGGAAATCGCTTGCTTCGCCGCACCGTTCGCCAGGTCGAAACCGAATTTAGAATCTTGTTGGCCAGTCGAAATGTACTCATGCGTATGCGCTTCAACGCCCGGAGTGATGCGAAGCAAAATTTTAACCGTCTGGCCCTTCTCCGCCGCGAGGGCGTTCAACAGGTGCAGCTCGGTGAAATTGTCGACAACGAAGCAGCCGATGCCCGCTTCAAGCGCCGTATTGATTTCTTCCGGCGTCTTATTGTTGCCGTGGAAATGAATGCGCTCTGCCGGGAAGCCGGCTTGCAGCGCCGTATACAGCTCGCCGTCGGATACGACGTCAAGCGACAGTCCTTCTTGCTCGGCAATAACGCACATTGCCATAACGCTGAACGCTTTGCTCGCATAAGCGACCTGGAATTTCAGACCCGACGCTTTGAACGCTTCCACATACTCGGAAGCGCGCTGGCGCACAAGCGCCTCGTCGACAATATAAAGCGGCGTGCCGAATTGTTGCGCGAGCTCAGTCGTGTCGACGCCGCCGATTTCCAGATGCCCTTGGGCATTTACTTTACTAGTTCCATGCAAATACATTTGATATATCCCCTTTTCTCCCTCTATCTGCAGCAGATAGACTATAAATGATTACGATTCGCTCAATATTGACAGTATATCGCAATCTAACGGATAGAGAAATGGATAATTCAACAATTGATTTGCATTATTATCGTATTAATCGGTTCGCGGCATTTTATCGCGCTGCTGTGGACGGAGCAGATTTGGCCTCGTCCGATTCTTAAGAACAGGCTGACGTACGATAATATTCCATACCGCACGCGGATCGAACGGAATAAACGGCCACATGTACGGACGGTTGAAGGAGCGCTGCATGCTGAGCATCATAATGACCGCCGTCGTCGCAATGACGAAGCCCGGCACCCTGAACGCCGCCACGACGATAATCAGCAGCAGACGCACAATTCGGTTCGCCAGTCCAAGCTCATAGCTGGGCGTAGCGAACATGCCAATCGCGGCAATGGCCATATACAAGATGACCTCGTTGATAAAGAAACCGGTTTTGACCGCAATGTCGCCGATCATTATAGCCGCTACCAATGACATGGCCGTCGCCAACGTGCTTGGCGTATGTACCGACGCGAGACGCATGAGATCGACGCCGACCTCTACCATCAAAAATTGCAGGACGAGCGGCAGTTTGCCTGTCTCCTGCGGTCCCAGCACGTTCAAAGCTGCTGGCTTCAATTCCGGGTAAAGCACGAACATGAGCCAAAGCGGCAGCAAAAACAGCGAGGCGAAGATGCCGATAAAACGCACCCATCGCAGGTAGGTGCCGATAAACGGCGTCTGCCGGTTTTCCTCCGCATGCTGGACCAGGTCGAAGAAGGTCGTAGGCAAAATCATAACCGAAGGCGATGTATCGACAAATACGGCTACCGCTCCTTCCAGCAAATGGGCGGACACGACGTCCGGCCTTTCGGAATAGCGGACGAGCGGATACGGATTCCACCCCCGTTGAACGGTTGCTTCCTCCAACTGCTTGTCGGCCAGCGGCAGGCCGTCGACGTGGACCATTTTGATTTTATCCTTAATCGATTCCACCAATTCCTTGTCAGCCAAATCGTCAATATAGGCGACGCAAATGTCGGTTTGCGTCCGCTCGCCAACCTTCAGTAGCTCGTATCTGAGCTGCGGATCGCGCAGCCGTCTGCGAACGAGCGAAATGTTGACCATCAACGTCTCAGTAAAACCGTCCCTGCTGCCTCTTACGACCCGCTCGATTGTCGGCTCGTCCGGTCCACGCGAAGGAAAGTTTTTGGCGTCGATAATGAGCGCTGTCGTCTCTTTGTCGATCAGAAACGCCGTGTCGCCAGAGAGCACGCTCGTCAGCATTTTATTCCATTCCGTAACCGGACTCACTTGCGAGGCCGGCACATAATGGTTGAAAAAATCGTGGAACGCATCCGCTGACAAATCTTCCGCCTGCAAGTAGGTGAGCCGTTTGATAATGTCGGTGAGCAACAAACCCATCGACAGGCCATTCATGAAGAAAAAGGCTGCTCTACGTCCGCCGAATACCATTTCCCGGACGACGACGTCGAAGCTGACGCCGTAGCCAACCTCGTTGCGAAGCCGTTCCAGCACATCGTCCAGCCGGTCCGGTATGCCGGCATCGGCCCCGGAGGCGGAATTTGACGAACTGGAAGACGACTTCCGGTTCCGGTCCTTCGTTTTGCGCGGCGGCTGCCATTCCGTCGTTCCTTCTGGCGGCCAATTCTCCTCAGCCGATGAAAATCCAGTCTCCTCATTTAGCCTCTCTAACGGCACATAGCTTGCCGGCGGAGCCCCTTCGTTGCCTTGCGACTCACCTTGTTCCTTCTCGCGATCCCTCATGCTGTCCATCCTTTCTTCTGCTTGTTGGTTTCGCTGCCCGCTACCACTGGAATACGAGCCAGTCGAACAAGGAGCCCAGCGTCTTGCCGAGCACCATCGCCATCACGAGCGACACCATATATTTTGATAAGTTCATCCGTTTGGCCAAGATAGGCAGCACGTTCATCACCTCGGTTAGAGCAGCGGCAAGCATACCGACGAAAATGCCGTCCAGCAGGCCGATTGCAATAAGCGGGAACTGACCGGGAATGGAAATCTCCCAGTCGAGAAAATCGGCAAACGACCAGTAGACCGATCCGAACGTCACCGCCGTCTCGAACCAAGGCGACTGGCGGTACGCCCTTCCCAGCTGCGCCAGCCTCGGAATGAGGTCGAGCACGATAAGAAGCGCGACCAGTCCGCTGCCGACCGCAAGTCCCCCGGACACGCCCAGCAGCACAATGAACAGATTGCCCGCCCATTCAATCCACATGGCCATCCGCTCCTTCGTTGCGGTCGTTCATCTTGCGCATCTCGTCGGCGATAACGTAGGCGTTCACATTTTCCTGGTACGTATACAGCTCTACTTCGAGCGGATTCGGCTCTTCATTGAACCTTTTGCGGAACAAATGGTTAAAGAACAAAATCATCCCGAGCCCAATGCCGAACGAATACGGAATTTGGAACCAGAGCGGATGCTCTGTTCGTTTGCCCGTAATCAGCTCGACGATTCGAATATGAACCTCCTTCATGCTGACGTCGGTATGGAAGTTCATGATCGCCAAGCCCGCGCCGAAAAATAGAAGCAGCCAGGCTAATAAAAGAACGGCGATTCGCGGCTTGACTGCCTTCTCGGCCACCATCACAAGCACTTGCGGATCGCCGTACGCTTCGACAGTCAAACCGGGCTCAGCCGTCCTAATCTTCTTCACGACTTGCAGCAAATCGATTACGACGCGATTGCCATCCGCTTTCGCATGCTTATAAAGGACGATAGAGCCGAGCCGTTCCTCCTGCTCCTCGCTTGTACCGAGCAGCCTCGCGGCTTGCTGAAGCGTCACTTCTTTGCCGGGCTTAATGTATATTCTTTTTTTCAGACGCAGATAGAAGGCCGACTCTCGCGATGCGTCCATCTGACATCATTCCTAACGTGTGGGATGGGTCATGCTTCCCGTTTAGTATGGTAAAAGGGCGAGGCGGATAGTCATGCATACCAAGGTAATAAACGGAAAAGACCAAATCGCTATTGAGCGATTTGGTCTCGGATGGACTGCAATATTTTTTTCTCGAGGCGGGATACCTGCACTTGTGAAATACCAAGCCTGCTTGCTACCTCGGACTGAGTCTTATCCCGGTAATACCGCAAATAGACGATCAACCGCTCGCGCTCGCTAAGTCCTTCGATCGCTTCGACCAGCGCCAGCTTATCAAACCACTTCTCTTGCGAATCATCGGCAATCTGGTCCATCAGCGTGATCGGGTCGCCGTCGTTCTCGAACACCGTCTCGTGAATGGACGTCGGCGGCTTATTCGCCTCCTGCGCGAATACGACATCCTCCGGCGTAATGCCAAGCCGTTCAGCCACTTCGCTGATCGTAGGAAGCCGGCCAAGCGTCTTGGACAGCTCATCCTTCATCTTCCGCACCTTGTTGGCTGTCTCCTTGAGCGAGCGGCTCACTTTCAGCGTGCCGTCGTCACGCAGGAACCGCTGTATTTCTCCAATAATCATCGGTACCGCGTACGTCGAAAATTTCACATCGTAGGACAGATCGAACTTATCGACCGATTTCAGCAGCCCGATACAGCCGATCTGAAACAGGTCCTCAGGCTCGTATCCGCGGTTAATAAACCGTTGAACGACCGACCACACCAGCCTGATATTGCACTGCACGAGCGTGTCTCTTGCCAAAGTATCGCCGGATTGGCTTAACGCGATGAGGCGTTTCACCTCGGCATCATCTAAGTACGGCTGAGCCGTTTGCTTCAAATCGACATCCATGAGGTTCAACCCCTATGCGCTAGTTGTACAGCGCTTTTTTCGATTCGATTCGTTTCAGCATCTCGACGCGTGTACCCGCGTTAAGCTTACTGACGACCTCGAAACGGTCCATGAAATTTTCCATAATCGTAAAACCCATTCCCGAGCGTTCCATTTCCGGTTTGGACGTATAGAGCGGCTGTCTCGCGAGCTCCAAGTCTTCGATGCCGCGACCGCGGTCGCTTACCGTGATAGAGACGGCGTCGCCTTCGATCCACGCTTCGATCTTCACTTTTCCGGAAGCGTCGCCGTCGTAGCCGTGAATGATCGCATTCGTTACCGCTTCGGATACTGCCGTTTTCAAATCATTCAGCTCATCCAGCGTCGGATCCAGCTGGGAAACGAAAGCCGCGATCGCCACCCGGGCGAAGCTTTCATTCTCCGAGCGGGCGCTGAATTCGAGCGTCATTTCGTTCTTTTCGTTCCGTCCGTTCACGATACCACCTCCAAACTTAATAACGCGGACCGCTCATTGTCATACATCTCCAAAATTTTGAATAAGCCTGACATCTCGAGCAGCCGGTATACGTTCGGATTGACGCCGCAGACGACCATTTTGCCGCCCTTGCCCTTCACCTGCTTATACCTGCCCAATATGACGCCGAGCCCCGAGCTGTCCATAAACTGCAGCTCCTTCAAGCTGAGGACGATATGATTGCTCGTTCCTCTGGCGATTGCTTCCTCCATCTTATACCGCACGACATCGGCTGTATGATGGTCGAGCTCGCCTCGCAGACGGACAATCAATACGTTACGGTGTTGCTCCAATTCGGCTTGCAATGTCATCGTCGCAGTTCCACTCCTTTAAGCAATCGCATTTGGATAGACCTAGCATTTCTCCAAATAGCGGCGGCTTTCCTGCTTGGCGACAAAACTAGAAGCAAACGGCTAGAAGGCGACATTTTACGCGTCTGTTAACGAGCTGATCTATGTGAACAAGCCGTGGAAGGAACGCTTCAGCAGCTTCCACCATCCTGCCCGCTCGATTAGCTGCGGCGAATCAACCGGGAATTCCTTGAGCACTTGATCGCCTTGATAAACGATCAGTTTGCCGATCGGCTGGCCGGCCTTCACCGGCGCCTTCAACGGCTCAAGCTGCAGCTCATGGCGAATGTCGGTCGTCGGTGTTCCTTTTTTGAGCAGCACGCTGTAATTGTGGCTTGCAACGAGCGGAAGCTCCGCTTGCGCGCCCTTCTCGATCCGCGCCGTGCCCATCGCGTCGCCTTCTTTAAAGATCGGATGCGTCATATATTGCGCAAAGGCGAAATCGAACATTTGCGCTACTTCATTGTTGCGCGTCTTCGTGTTCGGCTCGCCCATCACTACCGCTACGACGCGCAAATTGTCTCGTTTGGCCGTAGCCGAAAGACAAAACTTGGCTTCGTTCGTAAAGCCCGTTTTCAGTCCGTCGGCGCCGCTGTAGAAACGAACCAGCTTGTTCGTATTGACAAGCCAGAACGGCTTCTCCGACGATTTGCGCAAATAGTCCTGATAGAGTCCGGTATAGTTCGTAATTTCCGAATGTTTGAGCAGTTCTTTCGACATAACTGCAATGTCATGGGCGGACGTATAATGTTCGGCGGTAGGGAGCCCGTTACAGTTCGCAAAATGTGTATTTTGCAAACCTAGTTCCTTCGCCTTCTCGTTCATTCTGGCAACGAACTGCTGCTCTGACCCCGCAAGCTTTTCCGCCATTGCCACCGACGCGTCATTGCCGGAAGCAAGCGCAATCCCTTTAATCATTTCGTCTACCGTCATTTCTTCTCCGGGCTCTAGAAAAATTTGCGAGCCTCCCATCGATGCGGCATATTCGCTTGCTTGCACTTTGTCGGTCAGCTTGATTACGCCATTATCGAGCGACTCCATAATGAGCAGCATCGTCATTACTTTTGTAATGCTGGCGGGCGGAAGCTTGTCATGACTGTTTTTCTCGAAAATAATCGTACCGCTATCGGCGTCCATTAGAATGGCCGAACGGGCTGAAGGGGCGAGATCGACCGTCGTCCCGGACGAACCGGGTGGACTCTTTTCTTCGGCAAATGCACCGTTCGGCAGCGCCAATGCGACTGCAGCGGCTAGAATAAACAGCTTGGTACCTTTTCTTCTCATGTGGCAAGTCCCTCCAAAGATGATGTGCCTGCGGTATCGATCGTCCAGGTCCGCAATTCGGCTAGTTTTCTCCCCATCAGTCTGGTCATTTTTGCCGGCATTTATTCCACACGTTTCCAATTGTCAAAAAAGAAAAAGGCGTCCGCCGTCATCCCCCCGAATGACGCGAACACCTTCTATTCTCATTTTTTCGCCTATGCGGCGTACCGTATTTCGTTAGTCTAATCCGTTTGTACAGCAGCTCCGCAGCGCTCGATGCCGTCAGCCGTAACAACGGACAGCAGCAGCGGCCTGTCAGCGGGGCGTTCCGCGGAGAAGCGGTACGCTTCGATGACCTTCGCCTTCGCTTCGGAGGCAGCCGAGCCGTCCTGTCTTGCATGCAGAGTGGCAATCGTCTCGCCTTCCGTGACCGGATCTCCGATTTTTTTACGAATCGTAATGCCGACCGCATAATCGATCGCATCGTCCTTCGTCGCTCTGCCGGCTCCCAGCAGCATCGCCGCCACGCCCAGACGCTCGGCGTCGATCTTCGCAACGAAGCCGCTCGCCGCCGCCTTTACCTCGATTGCTAGAGGAGCAGTTGGCAGCCTGTTCGGCTCGTCCGCAATCGAAGCGTCGCCGCCTTGCGCTGCAACGAATTGCTTGAACTTCGCCAACGCTTCGCCATTGTCGAGCTGCTTACGCAGCAAAGCTTCGGCTTCCTCTACGGAACTCGCTTTGCCTCCAAGCACCGCCATGTGCGCGCTCAGCGTCAAGCATAACGAGGTCAAATCATCGGGGCCTTGCCCCTTAAGCGTCGCAACAGCCTCAGCCACTTCCAGCGCATTGCCGATCGCAAAGCCCAGCGGCTGATCCATGTCGCTGATGATCGCGGCCGTACGGCGGCCAACCTGCGTTCCGATGTCGACCATCGCCTGTGCAAGCCGTTCCGCATCATCCAGCGTTTTCATGAAAGCGCCGCTGCCGGTCTTCACGTCCAAGACGATCGCATCGGCGCCCGCGGCAATTTTCTTGCTCATGACGGAGCTGGCGATAAGCGGGATCGATTCGACTGTTGCCGTCACGTCTCGCAGCGCATACAGTTTTTTGTCGGCCGGCGCCAGATTGCCGCTCTGTCCGATGACCGACAGTCCGATCTCGTTCACTTGGTTCAGAAACGTATCCCGCGACAGCTCCGTTCGAAAGCCTTCGATCGCTTCAAGCTTGTCAATCGTTCCGCCCGTATGCCCAAGGCCGCGTCCCGACATTTTCGCCACGGGCACGCCGATCGATGCGACAAGCGGCCCGATGATCAACGTCGTTTTGTCGCCGACGCCGCCGGTGCTGTGCTTGTCCACCTTGACGCCCGCTATGGGGGCCAGATCGACCTGGTCGCCCGAATTCGCCATTGCCAGCGTCAGCGCGGCCGTCTCTGCAGCGGTCATGCCGCGAAACAGCACGGCCATCGCCCATGCCGACATTTGATAATCCGGAATTTCACCTTCGCAATAACCGTCAATTATAAAGGTAAGCTCGGAGGCCGTTAGCTCGCCCCCGTCTCGTTTTTTATGGATTACGTCTACCGCGCGCATTCCCGTCACTCCTGTCCTAAGGGCTTGTTATTTCCGCCAACGCCGCTGTTCTTCCTGCACCCTTACGATAAGGACGTCCAGCGATTGGCTGAGCTGCAGCACTTCGCCGTTCTGAAACGTCTTTTGCACGAGAAAGCTTTCTACCATCTTATCGCGCAATTGCTCCATCTCCAGACGCAACTGCTTGTCCATTGTTCCATTCACCGCTATTTCACTCCATCACTCTATGGTCATGGACATTATACGACGATGGTCGCAAAAAATAATGTCAGAATACGTCGAGGTTTTGTTACAGTTTAGTTACAGTTTAGTTACAATAATATTACAATAGATGATAATTTCTCTGCTTAACGTTCACTAACCGGCCCGTTCGCCTTAAAATAACGGAATAACGGCTTTAACCAAACCTAAAAATTGCGATTTAACCCGCTCCGTCGTCTCGATAACTTCCTGATGCGACAGCGGCTGGTCCAATATTCCCGACGCCATATTGCTGATGCAGGAAATGCCCAGCACTTCGATTCCGGCATGTCTAGCCGTAATCACTTCGGCAACGGTCGACATGCCGACCGCATCCGCGCCGAGTACGCGAAGCATGCGGATTTCCGCCGGCGTCTCGTAGGTCGGTCCGAGCAGCCCCGCATAGACGCCCTCACGGACGGTCAGCCCAAGCTTGGCGGCCGTCTCTTTCGCTGCGTTTCTAAGCCGTTTGCTATACGCCTCCGACATATCCGGGAAACGGACGCCCAACGCATCGTCATTCGGGCCGATTAACGGATTTTTGCCCGTCAAATTGATATGGTCCGATATAAGCATCAAATCACCCGGCTCATAGCCGGTGTTGACGCCGCCCGCCGCATTCGTCACAAGCATCGAACCGACGCCTAACGCTTTCATGACACGCACAGGAAATGCGGTCAGCTCAGGTCCGTAGCCTTCGTACATATGAAATCTTCCGCGCATCAGCACGACGGGTCTGCCTGCAAGCGTGCCGATCAGCAGTTCGCCGGCATGCCCTTCGACCGTGGATATAGGGAAATGTGGAATATCGCGATAATCAATCGTTTCCGCATTCTCAAGATGATCGCCCAGCACGCCGAGCCCGGAGCCCATAATCAGACCAATCTCTGGTTTCAGACTTGTTCTTCCGGCGATGTAAGCCGCCGCCTCCTGGATATGTATCGCCGTAATCGGATTTGCGCTCATTGTTCCAACCTCCATAATTCGGATTCTAAATTAATAACCTACTGCGGCAGCAATGAAAGAAAGCTTGTTCCGTTCGAAGGCAGCTTGACGCCGAAGTTGTCGGCAATCGTCGCACCGAGATCGGAGAAGGTATTGCGGATTCCAAGCGAGACCGTCTTGCCAAACGCTGGACTGTACAGCAGCAGCGGTACGTATTCGCGCGTATGGTCCGTCCCTGGATGAGTCGGGTCATTGCCATGGTCAGCCGTTATTACGAGCAAATCACGTTCCCCGATCCGCTTCTCCAGCTCCGGTACAGCGCGGTCGAACTCCTCAAGCGCAGCCGCATACCCTGCGGGATCTCTGCGATGGCCGTACAAGGAGTCAAAATCGACAAGATTAGTGAACAGCAATCCTCGAAACGGACGATCGAGCGCTTCAATCGTTTTGACAATTCCGTCCGCATTGCTCTTCGTTGGGGAAGAAGACGATAGCCCTTCTCCGTCGAAAATATCGTAGATCTTGCCGATGGACAGCGTCTCGAAACCGCCGTTAGCCAGCTCGTCCAGCACGGTCGGCTCTGGGGGCTTAACCGCATAATCGTGACGGTTAGGCGTCCGTTTGAACGCACCTGGAGAGCCGACATAAGGTCTAGCGATGACTCTGCCAACAGCATAGCGCTCGTCCATTGTCAGCTCCCTCGCAATTTCGCAGCCCCGATACAGCTCCTCTAGCGGAATAATATCCTCATGCGCCGCGATTTGAAAGACGCTGTCAGCTGAGGTATACACGATCCATGCTCCGCTTTCCATCTGTTTCGCGCCGAGCTCGTCCAATATTTCCGTTCCGCTCGCCGGCTTGTTCCCAATTACCTTACGGCCGGTCCGCTCCTCGAAAGCATCGATAAGCTCAGCTGGAAACCCTTCCGGAAAGGTTTGAAAAGGAACCGTAACGTTCAGCCCCATCAACTCCCAATGACCGGTCATCGTATCCTTGCCGACTGACGTTTCGGCCATCTTGCCGTAGCAGGCGGCCGCGTCGCCATCAGCTGGCTGCCAATTTCCGAGAGGCGCGATCCGGTCCAGACCCATACGACGCAAATTCGGCAGTTCCATGTTCGGTACGCGATTGAGAATATGCCCCAGCGTATGGGAACCTGCGTCTCCGAATTTGTCTGCGTCCGGCAGTTCTCCTATACCGACGCTGTCCAACACGATTACCGCAATGCGTTCAAATCTCATATAGCCATCTCCCTCCGGTTGTGCGGCTTTTGCCGCATTCTGTATATAGTTGTCGCTTAGAGTGTTCGCTAAGCCCTTGGATGGGCGTTTGAATAGGCATCCTTCAAACGGATTTTGGCCAGCTTCGTGTAGCGCTGCGTCGTAGAGACGTCGGCGTGGCCGAGCAGTTCCTGAACGGCGCGCACGTCCGCTCCATTTTCCAGCAAATGCGAAGCAAAGGAATGCCGCAGTGTGTGAGGCGTAATCTCCTCATCGATGCCCGCTTCCTTCGCGTACTTTTTAATCATTTTCCAAAAGCCTTGTCTTGTCATTCGCGTACCGAGCAAATTCAAAAACAAAGCGTTGCCATCTGCGCCGGACGACGGTTTGATCAACATCTCTCTCGCTTGCTCCAAATAGGGCTCCAGCGCAGCCCTCGCCATTTTGCCGAACGGAATAATTCGTTCCTTCATATCGCCGCTGACGCAACGGACGAATCCGAGCTGCATATTGACGCTGTCCGTATTGAGCGAGATCAGCTCCGATACCCGAATGCCTGTCGCATAGAGCAGCTCCAGCATCGCTTTGTCGCGAATGCCGGCGTGCGTTGCCGCCTTCGGCGTATCGAGCAGCAGTCCCGCCTTTTCCACCGACAATACGGATGGCTCGCGCTTTTCCGGCTTTGGCGATGCGATCGACCTGGCCGGATTTTGCACGATCTGCCCTTCGTCGGCTAGGTAATGGAAAAAGGCGCGGATTGAAACAAGATGCCGGGACAACGTCGATGACTTGCGCCCGCTCTCTTTCAATTGCACCAAATAATGCGACAAATGATGTCTCTGTACGTCGGCCGGCAGCGATACGGCATGCTTGTCCAAATAATCGACCAATCCGTACAAGTCGCGGCCGTATGACTCCAGCGTATTGCTGGACAACGCCTTCTCGGCCGATAAAAATCGAAGAAAAGATTGAACATCTGCTTTCATCGCAATCCCTTTCATTCTATCTGCATCGAACGCGGCTTCCGATCTGACGGAAGCCCCGCAGACAATATGCGGAAGTACTTTCCTACCCTATAGCGTATTCCACATACGGCCCGCCAAATCCTGCTTTGATTCGAAATTGTCGAATGAGCTCGACTACTCGCCATACCAATAAAACAAACGAAGCCGGTCCGTTATGCTGCCTTTTCCAGGGAGCAGCGGCTCGCTTTGAAAAACTTTCAGCGCCTCGCCCTTCGGCTTTTTATAAGGATGAATCGGCGACACGGCATCCGCCAGCAACCGGTAGCCTCCGGTTACGATAAACAGCAAAAGCGCAAACAATATGACGAACAGCAATCTGCTCAGCCACCTTCGCAGCGATACGACCATTTTGCGCGCCTCCTCCCGATTGGACGGGCTCAAAGCCCGTCCGTATCAACTTATGAAGGAGAAGGTCCGATTATGACGCCGGCCAATCACCGATCAAGCGTCTCGTAGTCGATCGCATCCAGCAGCCTCTCGATTGGCGTATGCGCGGTTCCCGTCGCCTCCGCTACTTGAAGATGGGTCACAAAGCCAGCATGCGTGTTAACCCCTTTTTGCAGCGGCACGCTTTGGCGAATCGCCTGCAATCCTCGGTTGGCAAGATCGAGCGTATAAGGGATGGTCGCGTTTGTGAGAGCGAAAGTTGAAGTCCGCGGCACCGCTCCTGGAATGTTGGCAACCGCGTAATGAATGACGCCATGTTTGATATAAACGGGGTCCTTATGGGTTGTCGGCCGGTCAACGGTCTCGATTGAGCCGCCCTGATCAACGGCAACGTCGACGATAACCGAACCTTTTTTCATCGTTTGCACCATAGCCTCTGTTACGAGATGCGGCGCTTTTGCTCCCGGTATAAGCACAGCCCCGATCAACAAATCGGCGCGAGCCGCCGCCTCCGCGAGGTGATATGGAGTAGACATGACCGTTCGCAGCCGTCCGGCAAAAATATCGTCCAAATAACGCATTCGATCCGCACTCCGTTCCAGAATCGAAACGTTTGCTCCCATCCCGAGCGCAATTTTAGCCGCATTCGTGCCGACGATGCCGCCGCCCACGATGACCACCTCCGCCGGGGGAACTCCCGGTACGCCGCCCAGCAGTACGCCGCGCCCGCCGTTAAACGATTCAAGAAATTGCGAACCAACCTGAACGCTCATTCGTCCGGCCACCTCGCTCATCGGCGTCAGCAGCGGCAGGCTGCCGTTCACCAGTTGGACCGTCTCATAAGCAATCGCTGTTACTTTGTGCCGCACAAGCGCTTCCGTCAACTCAGGAGCAGCCGCCAAATGCAAATAAGTAAACAGCAGCAGCCCCTCGCGAAAGAAACCAAACTCCTCCGGCAGCGGCTCTTTTACTTTCATAATGAGGTCTGCTCGCTTCCATACCGATTCCGCGGACGGCTCGATATCGGCTCCTTCACGCACGTAATCCCGGTCCTCGAAACCGCTTCCTTCTCCTGCAAGTGTCTCCACAATTACCTCATGGCCCGCTGCTTTCAGCATCGTGACGCCTGCCGGCGTCAAAGCTACCCGATACTCGCTCGCTTTTCTCTCCTTCGGTACGCCCACGATCATGCCGTTTCATGCCTCCTATCGATTGTCTTACTATGGTTTATGTCCGTATTCGTCCATTTGCCAATCTATCCCGCCGTGATGCTTATCGTCTCTTTTTTCGCAAAAAAATATGTGCCTGCAAAGGCTCAAGTCCAGTCCGAGCCGCTTTGTCCTCCCATAAACTGAACAGATTGCGATAAAACGCTTTTCCGTTCGGCGACAAGGAGGAATCGCGATGCCACAACTGGAATCGATACTCAAAATCCATTCCCGCAACGGCCCGTCCAAACATACTGTTCGCAAGCTGATTACATTTAAGACGGGCAGCAGCTATAAACAATGTCTAGCCTCCCTGCTTGCAAGCGGAATTCGGCCCTTCAAGCGCATTCCGGGAAGTCGGATGATCGGCTGCCATTTCGACAAAAGGCTCTCCGCCATGACAGTCAACCGGCACCCGAAAATCCTTCGGGTCGAGCAGGACAATCGAGTGGCGATGCATGCGCTCCACGCCCCCCTTGTTCGCAGTAAAAGGAGAGAGCCAAAGCGCAGAGTGAAAACAAAAAACATCCCTCTTCTCTCCACTGAAGTCGCCAGTCCTGCCAATCTGACATGGAACTTATGTGCCGTTCAAGCTCCGGAGGCATGGAGAAAAACGAAGGGCTCTCCGATCAAGGTGGCAGTCATCGATACAGGAATCGCCCCTCATCCCGATTTGCGCATTGCAGGCGGCATTAATACGATTAACGGAGGCAGCTACGCCGACGATAACGGGCATGGCACCCATGTGGCCGGCATCGCCGCCGCCAAAGGTTTGAAATCGGTGAAAGGCGTAGCTCCTGAGGTTCAGCTTTACTCCGTCAAAGCGCTGGACAACACTGGAGCGGGTTATGTCTCGGATATTATCGACGGGATTGAATGGTGTATCCGCAACCGGATACAGGTCATTAATATGAGCTTTGGAATCGTAAGCGGAGTGGAAAGCAAAGGATTGCATGAAGTGATTAAAAAAGCGGTAAGCCGGGGTATCGTCATTATCGCCTCAGCAGGCAATTCCGGACCGGATACGACTGTCATCGACGAGCCTGCCTGTTACCCCGAGACGATCGCTGTCGCTGCGACGACGCAAGTGAATCGGATCGCAAGCTTCAGCAGCAGAGGCGAAGGCATCGATCTGGCAGCCCCAGGCAACGCGATCCGCTCGACTTGGCTAAAGGGCGGGTATAGAACCGTCTCAGGCACTAGTATGGCGACTCCTCACACAACCGGCGGAGTGGCATTACTGCTCGCCGCTTCGCCGTCGCTAACCCCGTCGCAAATACGCGCCAAGCTTCGACAATGGGCGCAAAGGCTGGACGGGGCGCCGGTGACCGCTCAAGGCTCCGGCCTGCTGCAGCTCGGTAAAATTGGAGAGTCCCAGCTGCAATAAAACGCCAAAACGGCTTGCCGTCCAGTATAGCTGGGCAGCGAAGCCGTTTATTGTTCATCGTTTTTGTCATTTTTCGCATGACAGCGATGGCAAATGCCTTGGAAATCAAGCCGGTGATCCAGCACCGTAAATCCGTACTCCTGCTCCAGCCGTTCTTCGAGCGGCAGCAGCCAGTCTTCCTTGATTTCGTCCATTGCGCCGCACTGTACGCAGATCAGGTGATGGTGATGATGCTTGCTGCTGTCGGTCCGAAGATCGTAGCGGGCTACGCCGTCACCGAAATTCAGCTTCTCCACCACATGCATTTCGCTAAGGAGCTCCAATGTCCGATACACCGTTGCGAGACCGATTTCCGGGGCCTTGTCCCTAACGAGCATGAACACATCCTCTGCGCTTAAATGGTCGTCCTCGTTCTCGAGCAATACTCGAACTGTTGCCTCACGCTGCGGGGTTAATTTGTAGCCCTGCGACTGCAACTGTTGTTTGATCTTCTCAATCCGGGCTTCCATGATTTCCCCCCTACTACATGTCTGCGCCAATAACCGGAAAGGTTTGCTTTTATTATAGGGGTTAATTGCCGAGAAAGTCAAACATTTTGGCGTTAGACGGCAGCGTCGGCGGAGGCCAGCATCGGCGCAAGCCATTGCATCAGAGCGGGAGAAAGATACGCTTCAAGCAGCGCCGCTCCCGCGAGCACGAACAGCATGAGCACAGCAGTCGAGGTAAAGGCAGCCAACTGCGGAGCGAGCGTACCCCGCTGCAGGATCAGCCTGTTTTTAATGACGTAAGCGGAAAAGGTAATCGCGGCCACGCTCGTCGCCATTATCGCCGGTACGACGATTAAATTATGCGGCGCGACGGACACAAGCGAAAACAGCAGGCCTTTCCAAGCGTACTGGTTAATGAGCGTGCCAATCGAAAACCCGACCAGCGCGCCTTTCAAGAAGTCGAGCGCCAGCACGAACGGCAGGCCGACGACCGTTATACCAAGCAGCCAAAGCAGCAGCAGCCATTTTCCATGAAACAGGAACCGGTCCCAGAACGAATGGGCTTCGTCAACCGCGATGCCGTTGCTCATCAATTGGATGTACTGGTTCATATCCGCAGCGAGGTTTTGCTGCTGCTCCAGCGTCAGCGCGTTGACCATCAAGCCGCCGAATACAGCACCGACGACAAATAAAACGGCGACAAAAATATAAAGCGTATAATGATTTCTGCCTTGGGGCTGCAGTATCGGCGCTTGCAAGGGAAGCACGCTCCTCTCCGAAATCGGGCGGCGGCCTTGAAGCATCTTTTGCTGCATCGGTCCGCCTCCGCTCTTTGAGACAAGTATATGAAGCTCGTCCGGCCCATATGACGGCGCGTTCCGGCTTGAGCGCCTCCGCAGTACATAATTCTCTTCTGTTACCGGATAGCGCTCAGCAGCATTGGCGGGTGATACAAGCGCCTCCGTCCCTTTACCTTTAAGTTTACTAGGTTAAATGTGGCCCGTCGCTGCATACAGCTTCCAAGCGTAGACGGCAAGAACCGTCTTGGCGTCGCTAATGCGGCCTTCCTCGATATAGCGCTCCGCCTGTTCAAGCGTGATTGCTTCGACTTCCAGATACTCGTCTTCATCGGGATTGGAACGACCGGGCAGAACGCTTTCCGCAAAATACAAATACAGCTTCTCGTCAGCAAATCCGGGCGAAGTGAAGAAGGCGCTCACCAGTCTCAAATGCTCCGCGCGGTAGCCCGTTTCCTCCTCGAGCTCTCTCGCTGCAGCTTCCATCGGATCTTCACCCGGGTCAAGCTTGCCTGCCGGTATTTCGACTTGAAACTTCTCTAGCGGCTTGCGGAACTGCTCGACGACCAGCAATTTACCGTCTTTCAAAGCCATAACGGCGGCCGCGCCAGGGTGCTTGACAATTTCTCTGGTCGCCGTCTTGCCGTTCGGCAGCGATACCGTATCGACTTGGAGTGTAATGACCTTCCCTTCGAATATCGGCTGCGTGGACACTGTTTCTTCCCGCCAAAGATTTGGTCCTTGTTGTTTCTGATTCATGCGTATCGCTCCTTCTATCGTAATCGATCGTAAAAAACACTTTTCATGGGGTATAACTTGTCCGAATCGGACATACCTATCATTATACCAAACAAAGGAAGGTTGCGATAAGCATGAAACAATATATGACCGGCAGTGAAATGCGGATGGTAGGCAAAGGGTGGGAAATCCGCAATCAACTGCGAACCCTTGTCCGTTCGAAGGAAAACGGCGCCACGCTGCAGCAGCTTCTCGCACCTTATAAAGGATAGGCCGGCCCTTTCGCAGCTCTCTCTTTTCTTTAAAGCATGACTTTAACAAGAGACTATGCTAAACCTTATGAGGTTGCCCGCTGTCCGAGAAGGCCTAGCAGAGTCCTTCAACTGTCGGAGGTGCAGCAGCCTTAGGGGCTACATGAGAAATATGTACGAAATTTCATATATAATTTTTCAAAAATCGGGATTTCGGACGATTATAGTCGAAAAATCATATATAATCAACGTTTTTGCTAAAAATGTTCAAATTATGTATGAAATTTCATATAAATTGATATTGGAATACGTGGCTCGAAAAGAAACCCGTCGTTATTGAAACCGACGAGTTCTTCTCAACCACCTTAAGCGGCCATAGAGATCGTCGCTTCAGGTTGGCGGCAGTCTGAGGGTGTTCCTAAGTCACTAAGAAAACTTTTGAGACAGCCCCTTCGTATTAATAGGTCAACCAGAGTTTACTGGTTGGCCTATTTTAATGGTCGTTTATGATGGCGGTAGCCGGGAGAACGTGACACCCCCTGGGGAATAACCCCGTACAAAAAACAGTTCTCCCACTGCTCCCTACTACCATGTTTGAGCTGGTTGGGGCATTTGACCTCGTATCACAAGCGTTAAGCCAGATTCCTACCGTAAACCACTATCAAATAAAGGAATCAGACTTTAATGGCGATTGGAAGAACCCTCTGTCCCGCAGCGCTTCCCCTCACTTACATTTCGGTCTTGAGCCCAATAAAGTTTTACGTAGCCAAGCAAAAAAACGAGCAAGCTCCAACGGCCGATTCGGCCCGAAGCTTGCTCGTTTTTTCTCTAGAACTGGTGCCGCAGGGTGAATGGCCCGGCTATGAGCCGGCTCCTAGTTACTTATCCGTTTTAGCCGACACTTGAATGATTGAAACGACAAGCTCGGCGATTTTCACTAAGCTATCGATTTTAATTTGCTCCTTGGTCGTATGAATATGTTCGTATCCCACAGCTAGATTGACCGTCGGAACGCCTTTCCCATTAAAAACGTTGGCATCGCTGCCGCCGCCCGATTGGAACGTACGCGGCTCCAGGCCGATCGCACGCGCCGCGGCTTGAGCCACTTGCACAACGCGGGAGTCGTCGCCATGCTTATATCCCGGGTACACGATTTCACTTTCTACCTCGCCACTGGCACCGTATTCCGACGCAGCCTTGTCAACCGCCTCGCGCATCGCCGCAAGCTGGCTGTCCAGCTTCTCCTGTACCGTACTGCGTGCTTCCGCGGACAGCTCCACATAATCACAAACGACATTTGTCGCTCCGCCTCCGGCAAAGCTTCCGATATTGGCCGTCGTGTCCTTGTCGATTCGCCCAAGCGGCATGTAGCTCACCGCCTTGGAGGCAACTTGAATCGCGCTGATGCCATCCTCCGGGTTAACGCCGGCATGAGCGGAGCGGCCATGCAGCTTGATAGTTACTTTAGCTTGAGCGGGAGCTGCGACTGCGATGTCGCCGATTCTGCCATTGGAGTCGACAGCGTATCCGTAGTCGGCTATCAGCTTCGACGGATCAAGCGCGCGGGCGCCGACAAGTCCCGATTCCTCGCCTACCGTGATCACAAACTGGATGCGGCCGTGAGGAATATTATTTTCCTGAACGATTCTGACGGCCTCGAACAGTGCAGCAATTCCTGCTTTGTCATCGCTGCCTAGAATGGTCGTGCCATCGCTGCGGATGTAGCCGTCCGGATCGATTTGCGGCTTAATACCCACGCCGGGAACGACAGTATCCATATGGCAAGTAAAAAAAATCGCAGGAACGCCTTCGTCCGTTCCCGACGGCTCAAGCACAGCCAACAAGTTGTTCGCGCCGTGGCCAGTCACGGCTGCCGCTTCGTCTTCCTCGACGAAAAGCCCTAGCCCTTCAAGCTTGGCGCGCAGCACCTTGCTGATATTCTGTTCATGTTTCGTTTCGCTGTCTACCTTCACAAGCTCAATAAATTCGTTAACAATTCGATCTTGATTGACCATCGGCATTTCCTCCTCGGAATATTTCGTATAAAATAGAAGACAAGCCCGAACGGTAAATACCGTTCAGGCAGCGTAACTTGAAAGGAGCTTTTTATCTATTATGAACCAGCAAAAAATCGTTAGACTCGTCGCCATCGTCGTCGTAGCCGCCTTGCTCATCACGACATTAATTACGTCGATCGGCACTCTCTTCTACTAGCGCAGCTTCCCTATAGCGGAATATGCGCTTGAAATGCGGCACGATTTCCCGTGCCGCCCTCTCCACGGTCATCCCCGCTTCGGTTACAAGATCGTTAAAGGATGTTACCCCAAACTGATCAATTCCACAAGGAATAATGCCGCTAAAGCCGCCTTGTCCAAGCCCTTTTTCGATATTAAGCGCAAACCCATGGGACGTGATAAACCCTTTGCGGTTGCGCGAACGATTGAATTTGACGCCGATTGCCGCGATTTTTTCGTGACCGACCCAGACGCCTGTATACTCTTCCTTGCGGCCGGCAATAATTCCGTACTCGCCCAGCCAATCGATAATAACCTGCTCTACGCTGCGTAGAAAGGCGTGCAGATCGAGCTCCTCCGCATCGAGAAACAGGATTGGATAACCAACCAGCTGACCTGGGCCGTGAAACGTTATGTCGCCGCCCCGGTCGATTTCATATACGGAAATACCCTGATCTCGAAGCTCCTGCTCGTTCAGAAGCAAATGCTCCGGATGGCGGTCGGTGCCGAGCGTGTAGGTCGGCGGATGCTGAAGAAGGAGCAGCGTCTCACGGCGCTCCTCCTGGTCTATCTGCTGTACAATTGATTTTTGCAGTTCCCAAGCTTCAGCATAATCGAGCACCGGTATGTAGCGGGCGTCAAGTTCCGTTCTTGCGCCCCGATGCATAGCCTCTTCCTTCATCCCGATTACCCCGTTTCTCCCTTTAGTACAATTTCGTGTCGCTGTTGAAGCTCTCTAAATTATCTTTCACGCGCTGCAGGAAACGGCCGCAAATGATGCCGTCCAGAATGCGGTGATCGAGCGAGAAGCACATATTCGCCATCGAACGAATCGCAATCATGTCATTGATAACAACGGGACGCTTCACGATCGATTCGAACGTCAAGATCGCCGCTTGCGGATAGTTGATAATCGGGTTCGTTATAATCGAGCCGAACGAGCCCGTATTGTTGACGGTAAACGTGCCGCCCTGCATATCGGACAGTGTCAGCTTGCCTTCACGTCCGCGGCGGGCTAGATCGTCGATTTCTTTAGCCAGACCGGCGATCGTTTTATGATCGGCATTCTTAATGACCGGCGTTGCAACCGACTCTTCCGTACCTACGGCAAGCGAGATATTGATGTCGCGCTTGACAATAATTTTATCGACCGCCCATGCGGAGTTGATAATCGGGAAGTCTTTGATCGCATTGACGACCGCTTTAAGCACAAACGCCAAATACGTCAGATTGACTCCTTCCCGCTTCATAAACTCATCTTTCAATTTATTGCGCAACGCGACCAGGTTGGTGACGTCGACCTCTATCATCATCCAGCCGTGCGGAATTTCCGTCACGCTTTGCTTCATGTTGCGCGCAATGGCTGCGCGAATCGGCGTAACATCGATATAGTCCTCGCCCCGTCCCTGTGCCGTCGGCTGTACGGTCGGGATGCGCGGCGTTTCCGTCAGATGAAGACCGGTCGATCGCACTTCAACTTTCGAAACGTCCGACTCTGTCCGGATTCCCGCTTTATGCGCGCCGGCTTCGACAAATGCAAGCACGTCCTTGCGAGTAATGCGGCCGCCTTGGCCGGTTCCCGGCACATCCTGCAAACGAACGCCGTGCTCGGCTGCCAGCTGCTGCACAGCCGGCGAGTAACGGTTGCGCATGGAGCCGTCGCTTTCGCCTGCGCCAGCGGCTGGCCGGGCCGATTCAATAGCAGAGGAAGCAGCTGATTCAGCAACGCCAGACAGTCCGCCGCCGCTTCCAGCTTCATCCGTCTCAATTAGGCACACAACCTCGCCTACCGGAACGGTTTCACCCTCCGCCGCCAATATTTTCGTCACCGTCCCGGCGACCGTGGAAGGCAGCTCAGCGCTGACCTTGTCCGTAATCAGCTCGCAAAGCGGCTCATACATCTCCACGCGATCTCCCGGTTTCTTCAGCCATTTATCAATCGTCGCAGAAACAAGCGATTCGGCCAGCTGCGGCAGAACGATTTCCTTCACAGATTTCATACGATTCCAACTCCTTACCCGATCTCGGATAATTGCTTATCAATTTAGTAAAGCGCCAGCTTCCTCATCGCATCGAGCACTTTTTCCTTATTGAGCAAGAAAAACTTCTCGCCCGGCGGGTTAATTGGCATTGCCGGCACATCAGGCCCGCAAAGCCGCCCGATTGGCGCGTCCAGTTCGTAGAGCAATTCTTCAGCGATAATGGCCGACACTTCGGCCCCTACGCCGCCCGTTTTGTTGTCCTCGTGAACGATAAGCACTTTCCCTGTCTTGCGTACCGCTTCCAGTATCGCTTCCTTGTCCAGCGGCTGGATGGTACGCAAATCAAGAATATGCGTGCTTATCCCTTCTTGAGCGAGCTCCTCTGCCGCTTGCTCGACGTACAAAAGCGGCAGGCTGTATCCGATGACAGTAATGTCGTCGCCTTCGCGAAGCACATTCGCTTTCCCAATCGGCACCGTATAATCGGTGTCCGGCACTTCGCCAGATACAAACTTATAACCTTTTTTATGTTCAAAATAGATAACCGGGTCCGGGTCGCGTACAGCCGCCTTCAGCAAGCCTTTCGCATCGTAAGGCCGGTAAGGCGCCACAATCTTGAGACCCGGCGTTCCGAAGAAGACCGACTCGGGCGATTGCGAATGATAAAGCCCGCCGAAGACGCCGCCGCCGATCGGAGCGCGAATGACGATCGGACAGTTCCAGTCGTTATTGGAGCGATAACGGATTTTGGCCGCCTCGCTAATAATTTGATTCGTAGCTGGGAACATGAAATCAGAATATTGCATTTCGGCGATCGGCTTCATGCCGTACATGGCCGCTCCAATCGCCACGCCGGCGATTGCCGACTCGGCCAGCGGCGTATCGAGCGCGCGAGATTCGCCGAACTGCTCGATTAACCCTTTCGTCGTCGTAAAGACGCCGCCTTTGACGCCCACATCCTCGCCAAGAACGAAGACGTCATCGTCACGCTCCATCTCTTCTTTCATTGCCAATCTGATGGCATCGATATAATGAATGACCGCCATTAGCCGTTCCTCCCTTCAGCATCGCCGTCGTAAACGTGGTGCATGACCGATTCCGGCGTAGGGAACGGCGCGTTGTCGCCGTATTCTGTCGCTTCGTCTACTTGCTTGCGCACCGATATTCGAAGCTCGCTATCCAGCTCTTCGTTCCAAATCCCGCAGTCAATCAAATACTGCTTGAATTTTGGAATGCCGTCCTTCGCGCGATTTTCTTCGACTTCTTCTTTCGTCCGGTAAGCCAGATCGTTGTCCGAAGTAGAGTGCGGCGAAATCCGGTACATCATCGCTTCGATCAAAGTCGGGCCTTCCCCGGCAATGGCACGGGCGCGGGCCTCTTTCACGATCCGGTACACTTCAAGCGCATCGTTGCCGTCCACCTGAATACCAGGGAATCCGTAACCAAGCGCCCGATCTGCAACCTTGCCGCCCAATTGCTTGTGGACAGGAATGGAAATGGCATATTGATTGTTTTCGCACATTAAAATGACTGGCAGTTTATGGACGCCCGCGAAATTGCAGCCTTCGTGAAAATCGCCCTGATTGCTTGAGCCTTCGCCAAACGTCACAAAGCTGACAATCGGTTGCTTTTTCATCTTCGCGGCAAGCGCGATACCAACTGCGTGCGGCACTTGCGTCGTAACGGGACTTGAGCCTGTCACGATGCGCAGTCGCTTGCTGCCGAAGTGGCCTGGCATTTGCCGGCCGCCGCTGTTCGGATCCTCCGCTTTCGCGAATACGGAAAGCATCAGTTCCTTGACCGTCATGCCAACGGCAAGTACAAATCCGTAGTCGCGGTAGTATGGAAGAAAATAGTCATTCTCGCGATCCAGCGCGTAGGCGGCGGCGACTTGCGCCACTTCTTGACCAACGCCCGAGACGTGAAAGTTAATTTTTCCAGCGCGCTGCAGTAGCAGATTGCGCTCGTCAAACCCTCGTGCAAGCACCATCGTAGCGTACATCTCGATCGTTTGCTCGTCGCTGAGTCCTAACTGTGTATGGCGGAATATTTGTTTTGTCGATTCGGTTTGGGTCATGAGGATTAGCCTCCTTTAACCTGCTTTATTATTACCTGGTACTAAGACTTGATGTTATTTATTATAAACCCAACTAGGCAAAAAAGAAAACCTGACAAATGTCATGGTTTTCTTAGTATGACGAATTTGAGCGTGTCCACTGTCATTTAAAAGGAAATGGATTTGCCGTCAACCGCGAGCATAGCCTCGCCCAGCGCCTCCGACAGCGTCGGATGCGGATGGATCATTTCGCCGACTTCCCAAGGCGTTGCGTCGAGCAAGCCCGCAAGCGCAGCCTCCGAGATCAGATCGGTTACATGGGCGCCAATCATATGCACGCCGAGGATATCGTTCGTCTTGCGGTCGGCAATGACCTTGACGAATCCTTCCGTATTCCCCTGAACAAGAGCTTTGCCGATCGCCTGAAACGGAATTTTGCCCGTTTTAATATCATGTCCCTTGGTGCGCGCGCCGTCCTCGGTCAAGCCGTAGGAGGCGATCTCTGGATGCGAATAGATGCAGCGCGGGATCAGATGCGGCTGAACCGCCGGCTTCTTGATTCCGCCGATATGCTCGGCCGCCGCAATGCCCTCGTGAGCAGCGGCATGAGCGAGCTGAACGCCTCCAATGCAATCACCAACCGCATAGATATGCGGCTCGCTTGTTTGCCCGTATTCATTCACCACGATGAAGCCGTCCTTTGTCTTCACATCGGTGTTTTCCAGGCCGATGCCGTTCGCGTTCGCAACGCGGCCAACGGATAGCAGCATTTTATTGGCCGTCAGCAGCACTTCCCCATCCTGGGTATCAGCCGCGATCGAGATTTCGCTGTCCCCAACGGACAGCTCCTCTTCTTTTAATTGTACGCTCGTCAGCACCCGAACGCCCCGGCGTTTGAGCATCCGAGTTAGCTCGGCCGATATTTCGGCGTCTTCCCCTGGCAGCAGCCGGATCCCGGCCTCCGCCAGCGTCACTTGCACGCCGAAATCTTGCAGCATTGAGGCCCATTCCACGCCGATCACGCCTCCGCCAACAATCAGTATCGATTCCGGCAGCGTCTCCATCAGCAATGCATCGTCGCTCGTGAGCACATGCTTGCCGTCTGGCTGCAAACCCGGAAGCGATCTTGGACGCGAGCCCGTCGCAATAATCAGATTCGTTGAAACAACTGATTCCATCTCGCCATCCGCCAATTCCACCGCAAGCGATCCGCTGCGCGGCGAGAAAATCGAAGGCCCGATGACTCTGGCTTTGCCGTGAATTACTTGAATGCGGTTCTTCTTCATCAATTGCTGCAAGCCCCGGTAAAGCTGATCGACGGTTTGCTCCTTGCGGTGCTGAACTTTATGAAAATCAAGCGCCACTGCGCCTTCCGA
This sequence comes from Paenibacillus sp. NPDC058071, assembly GCF_042885235.1. Classification (NCBI taxonomy): domain Bacteria; kingdom Bacillati; phylum Bacillota; class Bacilli; order Caryophanales; family Paenibacillaceae; genus Paenibacillus; species Paenibacillus sp. NPDC058071. Next base: position 114,143 of record NZ_JBHVSK010000007.1, on the reverse strand, counting down.
AACGGTAATGCCGTATGTATCCGCTTGTTTCAACGCGGTGTATACTTCCGCGCTGCGAAGCAAAGCTTTGCTTGGTATGCAGCCTTTATGCAGGCAGGTGCCGCCGAGCTTGTCCGCTTCGACAATCGCGACCGTCTTTCCGAGCTGCGCGGCGCGAATGGCAGCCGAATATCCGCCGATTCCGCCTCCGAGCACGGCTACGTCTACTTGTATCGCCATCTCCTAGTCCCTCCAAACAACCATGTTTGTCACGTTATCTATTGTACCTTTTTTCACTCTCAAATACATCGTCAATTTTCCGAAATAGACACTAGACCTTGAAAAAGGTATGATAGTAATCATGTTTATACCCGTTAACAAGGAGATAGAAACGGTATGAAAATCATAACGTCGCGATTGATCGCCGTCCTGTTGCTCGTTATTCCAGGACTGCTGGCATGCTTTGGCTTTCTTCGTATGAAAAATGAATTATTTCATTATTTCTCCGAATTCGGCAACGACGCAGTCGTTCCTAATTTCGCATGGCTTAGCTTCTTGCTTGGGCTCGTCATGTTTCTGATCGGCGTTGGCTTTATTGGAGGCTGGATTTTTTTCCGCGATCGGAAACGCAACTATGTGGCTACCCGCTTCCGCGAAAAGCGGCCGAAGCCGCCTAAACCGCAGGCTTAATGAACCAAAGAAAACGGATCGGCTCACCCGCGAGCCGGTCCGTTTTTTCTGAGAAGCTATTTTTTCAAGTGATACGGTACAGTCGTTATAATAACGTCCCTTCTATAAAGCAAATGAGCGCGAAGCAGCAGGCTCGATTGATTATGCAAAATATGATGCCATGCTTTTTTCGGGATAAATTGCGGAATAACAACTGTCACCTGATAATGTGATTCGCTCGCCTTGCGCTGAACCGTATCGATAAATTTAGTTAGCGGATAGACCAAGCTTCGGTAAGGCGAATGCAGCGTAACAAGCCGGATATCCGGCTGCCATTTTTGCCATTTTTGTTCGAAAGCGGCTTCCTCATCGCGTTCAAACGGAATATGGACGGCAATGATTTGATCCGCATGAAGCGACTTGGCATAGTTCAGCGAATTTTCGACAACATGAGTAATGCCTGCCACTGGGACAATGATGACATTGCCTTCAATCGGCATAGAAGGCTCGCAGGTCGTTGTCCGCAGTTGATCCGCCACCGCTTCGTAATGCGCGTGAATCCGGACGAACAGCCAGATGATAACCGGCAAGAAGATAAGAACCGGCCATACTTGGCCGAACTTGGTTAAGAAAAAGACAATGCACACGATAAAACTGATGCATGCGCCGATTGTATTGATGATGAATTTGGACTTCCAGCCCTTCGGCTTCTCGCGGAACCACTTCACCATCATCCCCGTCTGCGACAGCGTAAACGGAATGAATACACCAACTGCATAGAGTGGAATTAAGTGCTCTGTTTTTCCGCCGAATCCTACAATAAGAACGATGGACAGCAAGCCAAGCATCAGGATGCCGTTCGAATAGCCCAGCCGGTCTCCCCTGACCGTAAACATTCTCGGAATATATTTATCCTTCGCCAAATTGACTGCCAGCAGCGGAAACGCAGAGTAGCCTGTGTTCGCCGCGAGAATCAAAATAAGCGCTGTTGTCCCTTGGATAAAATAATAAACGCCGTTGCGTCCAAATACGTCTTCGGCGATATCGGATACAACCGTCACTTCTGGACGCGGACTGATTCCGTAATAATATGCGAGAAAGACGATGCCTGAAAACAAAATCGCAAGCAAAGCGCCCATCGCGAGCAGCGTTTTCGAGGCATTGTTTGGCGCCGGGCTTTTGAAGTTCGGAATGGCGTTCGAGATCGCTTCTACACCGGTCAGTGCCGAGCTGCCGGAGGCGAACGCCTTGAGCAGCAGGAACAGTCCAATTCCCGCCACCGGCGTACCGATCGACGCATGCAAATCAGGTGAAACTTGGCCGGTTGCTACTTTGTAGACGCCTGTTGCGATCAGTGCCAGTATCGCAAGTACGAACAGGTAGACGGGGTAAGCGAGAATCGAAGCCGATTCCGTCACGCCTCGCAAGTTAAGCGTCGTTATAAATAGGACGAAAACGACCGCTATCGGCACGTTGTATGGATGCAAGCTTGGAAAGGCCGAAGTTATCGCATCTGTGCCGGCCGAGACGCTAACCGCTACCGTCAATATATAATCGACCAATAAGGATGCCCCTGCCACAAGACCGGCATGCTTGCCGAGATTTTCTTTCGAGACGACATAAGCGCCGCCGCCATGCGGATAAGCAAAAATAATTTGCCGGTAGGAAAAAATTAGCGCAGTCAGCAGCGCCAGAACACCTACTGCTATCGGGATGGAGTACCAAAAAGCTGCGGCCCCTACCGTCAGCAGCACGATCAAAACTTGCTCTGGTCCGTAAGCGACGGAGGAGAGCGCATCGGAGGACAAAATGGCGAGCGCCTTCGTCTTATTCAGCTTTTGCTCGCCTAGCTCCGTCGATTTCAACGGCCTGCCGATTAAAATTCGTTTAATTGAAGTTATCAATGTTCATTCACCGCCATCTGTGATTTTATGCTGCGTCTGTGAAGCGTTTCTAGTCAGCCATCCACTTCATATCCTCCATCTGTACGGTGAAATTTGCGCACGAAAAAACACAGGTAGGAGCCTGTGTTTTCAGCACATGTTCACAACCCTCTCTCATTCAACGCTGACGAGGTTAGCTGTCGGATTCGGGCGGTATGAGTCGCCCTACCCGCTGCGTTGGCGCAGCAGGATTCACCCCGGATGATGCCGAATTCATCTGACGGATCAAATATCGGCATTATCGATTGGGTCCCCCGTTTTCCTTGCGGAAATTTAGCGATTAGAACGTTGAACGTATTCGGTTTGATGAGTACGGACTAATCTTACGCTCATCGCCAATCAAAGTAAAATGCGGCGCAAACCGTTTTTGAATCGATTCGGATTGGAACATCTGCAATAAACCGCTTACATGAATGTGCCTCGCTCGAAAGCTGTTATTTTCTCGTGTTTTCTCGCGAAATCGGCACTTTCGTAGTGTCATTCTCCGTCCGGCAGCATTTTGATCAATCGCTCTATGGTACCGTCAAAAGGGAATCGTCCCTGTTCGATCCGCTCCTCGAGACTCTTCTGCTCCTGAATAACTCTCCTGACTAAGTCTGGCGGATACGAAAACTTCACTGCGTTAGCCGCAAATTCGTCTTCATCAACGACATTCCACCTGCCGTTTGTATAGATCAAGTCGATATCCAAATCGACAAAAGTTACTGTATTTTCATTGAGCTTTGCTGGTTGGCAAATATTGCAGTAATATTGTGTCACTTTGCCATCGATAATATCCGCACTTACAGTAAACCAAGCGTCGAAAGGAAAGAACTCAATTGTCCAATTCTCCATGGTAAATACTTTCCCTTTGGTGTAATGCTTCAGTTTTCTTCCTCGATGACCGAGAACGAAGATGTGTTCATCAGTCTTTTCAAGAAGTGTAGTATCCCATTCATAATGAAGATGATTGCCGTATTTCAAGGATTGAATCCTCATTTGTTGATTATCCAATTATAATTTTCCTTTCGGTATGTGTGATCATATGGCAGCAATAATATAATGTAAGTAATTAAAAGAATATCATAATATACCTCTGCGGTTTTGAAAAACCTTGCCCTGTAGACAATTAAAAAAACCTAAGCTGCAAGCTAGTTCCGATATGATAACGGAGCCAGCTTGCAGCTTAGGGCTTTAATTCGATAATAGCCGTGCGTGCCTTTATAATTCGTTGCGGGATACGCCTAAAAATCGGCTTAACCTATTTATTTTTTGTTCATATCATCAACAAGCTCTTCTAAATGCTTTTCCGTAAATTTGCCCCCGCTGAAGGAGAGCATGCCGCGAATCGGCATATATTTCATAAACGCTTGCAGCAATGCGGCATGCGGCCCCTCCAATGCTGCTGCAAATGGCAGCACCGCATAAATCTTTTTCACCCACTCGCGGCCCTTCTCCGTCTGCATAAGATCAGTAATGGTCGAATTGCGGTGATAAACGTAGGTTCGCACTGTAGTAGACTCTACTTCAATTTGCTCCGTCAGCACAATATCCTGCGATGACTTACCGATTAGAAGCTCAAAGCTTCCCGTCTCAACAACCCAATCTTTTAATTCTACATCATAGTAAGCAAAGCTTCTCTTATCCAGCTCAAAAGAAACGGTTTTGCTTTCGCCCGGCTGCAGTTCAACCTTGTCAAAGGCTTTCAGTTCCTTCTCCGGTCTAATTACGCTGCTTTCAATATCGCGAACATACAGCTGAACAGCTTCTTTTCCCGCCATTTGACCGCTGTTGCGAACCGTTACCTGCACTTGCAGCGTTTCCTGATCGCTGATTTTGTTTTTCTGCACAGTCAAATTCGAGTATTCAAAGGCAGTATAGCTCAAGCCGTGTCCGAACGGAAACAATACGGGTTGTTGCTTTTTGTCATAATAGCGATAGCCGACAAAAATGCCTTCCCGATATTCCACAATGTCTTTTTCTCCTGGGTAAAACAAAAATGACGGGTTATCGCTAAGCGCCAGCGGGAATGTCTCTGCCAGCTTGCCGGATGGGCTTACCACGCCAAACAGCAGATCGGCGATTGCTCCGCCCAGTGCTTGTCCTCCCAAATAAGCCTCCAGAACCCCTTTCGCATGAGGCAGCCAAGGCATTTCAATAGGAGCGCCATTGCTTAATACGACAACGAGATTAGGCTGCACTTTGGCAATCTCCTCGATTAGAGCGATTTGATTCGGCGGAATACGCAAATGCTGGCGGTCAAAGCCTTCCGATTCATAGCGCGCCGGCAAGCCTGCAAAGACAACTGCCGTTTCGCTGCTTGCAGCCGCTTGCTTTGCCAACTCCAGCAGTTCTGCATCCGTTTCCTCACTAGACAGCTGATACCCTTGCTCATATGCAATTTCGGCATCAGGGGCAATTTTTATAATTTCCTCGCTAATATCTTCCAGCTTGGTCGGCTTGATTTGGGAGCTTCCGCTGCCCTGGTAGCGTACTTCTTTGGCCATCGCGCCAATAAGAGCCAGCTTGCCCGTACGGCTTAGCGGCAATACACGGTCTTCATTTTTGAGAAGAACCATGCTCTCCCTAGCAATTTCCCGCGCAAGCTGATGATGGACTTCCTGATCAAAGCTTGCTCCGGCTTTTTGATGATCCTTAGCTTTAAAAATGACTGTCAGCAAGCGCTCCACGACTTGATCAAGCTTCTCTTCCGAGAGCTTTCCTTCCTGCACTGCTTTAATAATAAGCGCCGTACCTTCGCCATGGCTTGACGGCATCTCCAGCTCAAGTCCTGCGGCAACACCTTTGACGCGATCGTTGACAGCTCCCCAATCGGACACGACAATTCCTTCATGGCCCCACTCTTCTTTTAGAATGGTTGTCAGAAGCTCTTCGTTTTCAGAGGCGAATTCACCGTTTACTTTGTTGTAGGCGCACATAACCGTCCAAGGCTGCGCTTTTTTGACCGCTCCTTCAAAGCTGGCCAAATAAATTTCCCGCAATGTCCGCTCATCTACGATCGAGTCGGAAGTCATGCGGCGATGCTCCTGATTATTTGCAGCAAAGTGCTTAAGAGAGGTGCCTACTCCCTGGCTTTGCACCCCAATAATATGATGGGCGGCCATTTCGGAGGACAAAAACGGATCTTCCGAAAAATACTCAAAATTGCGGCCGCAAAGCGGGGAGCGTTTAATGTTAACACCCGGTCCGAGCAACACGGCAACCTCTTCCGCCTGGCATTCTCTTCCCAGCGCCTCGCCCATCTGCTGAATCAACGCGCGGTTCCAGGAGCTTGCTACCCCTGCTGCAGAAGGAAAACAGGTCGACGGCACACTATCAAACAACCCTAAATGGTCGGCAGACGCTCTTTGCTTCCGCAAGCCATGCGGTCCGTCTGTTACCATTAAGGACGGAATTCCCAATCTGTCTACGGATTGCGTATGCCATGTATCCTTACCTGAGCAAAGAGAAGCTTTCTCCTCCAGCGTCATCTGGCCGATTAATTTTTTTATATAAGTTGAATCCTTCATATATATGTCCTCCTTTTGAAAATGTCCCTATTAAATGAACGGCGAAAGTGCTTGCCGGACAATCTCATAGCCTCTGACGTTCAGATGCAGTCCATCTGTCGTGAAGCTTTCTTCAAGCGCGCCATCCTCATTAATTAACTTAGCGTACACCGGAATGTAAGTGAGCTTCATTCGTGTACAAATCTCTTGAATGCGCTCATTTATTACGATGATCTGCTCATTGCTTCGGCCTTCTATGCCAAGCGGGCTTACTGCGGCCTGCTCATTTACCGGATATACCGATTCTACAAGCAGTTCGGCCTGCGGCAGCTTTTCTTGTATTTCCGCACAAATTTTTTCGATTTGAAGGGCAATTTGTTCTGGCTTGGAACCTCTCCCTAAATCGTTTGTGCCAATCATAAGAAAGACTTTGCTCGGCTCCAAATCATATAGCATAACTTGTAGATTCTGCAGCAGCTCGGAGGTCGTAAAGCCCCCGATCCCCCTGTTGTAAATGACTAGATTACTTTGCAGCATTTCCGACATCGGAAATTGCTCCGTAATCGAATCGCCGATAAAGACAATGCCTTGTTTTGCCGAGCTTGTATTTAGACAGCTAAATGCATCAAGACGGTTCTTTTTGCTTTTTTCCAACATTCTACTGCTTATTGTCAATAATGCTTGCTTGGCCTCTGTGCTCAATTGATCGAACATTCCGCATCCTCCTCAACGAACCTGCGTTTAGCTTCCATTAATTTCAGTTCGCTAGCTGTTCCTTGTATTGTTCCAGCAATTTATTCAAGGGAACAATGCTATCCTGAAGACCGCCGCTTCTGTTGCGGGCCAGCCATAATCGCTGGAATTCGGCTAGCGCAGACTCCAGATCAGCGCGCAGCTTTGTCAGCCACGCCCTCTCCTCAGCGGCATCAGATAAATCCTGCTTATGAATATAGCGGTGAATTCCCGCTCCCTGCTCAATAAGTAAAAGAGTATTGGCCAGCTCATCCATCAGCAATTCAGCGTCATCCCGCTCAAACTGAAGCGCAGCCAGTTCCTCTTTGCGTTTCGACAGCCAAGCAGCAAGCTCCGCATAGCGGTAATCGTGTGTGAACGGCGTTCCGCTGCCTCCCAACAGCTTTTGCAGTTGGACCAGCACCTGAAGACTTCCCCCTAACTGCTCCTCTGTCATGAGCCCTTTGGTCAGAAGATAGTTGGTATAGGTCATATTTTCCGCCGTGCTTCTCTCCAGCAAATAATAGCGGCCCATTTCCAACAGCAAGGCTGCACCTTTTCCGCTTTTGTCCTTCAGCATCTCATGGGACACATAATATTCAAGCGGCTCCATCGTCTCCAAGTTGTTGTCCGTTTGCCATGCCGCTCCTGCAGCATAAGCAAAGGCTGGATAGCTGATCGCCGATACCTGCCAGTGGCCGCCGTCGCCCCAATCGCAAACAATTAATCCGCTTGCGCCATATTTTTTACCGTTTCGAGCAGCGTCTGCTATATTGGCCAACATGTTATCAGTACGGCCTGCAAGCGATGACCATGAGCTGGTGCCCGGGCACACATAATAAGGAACACCGCTATTTTGCAGCAGCTGACATTTGGGCTCGTAAGGAATATCCGATTCGTAGTTCCAGTGAAGCACCGTGACATCCCCCGGCAGTTGATCGGCAAGCTGCGGATAATGTGTCAACACATCTCCCCACATCAGCGTCGATTTGCCGTTTTCCCGCACAATGTCAATCATCTGTTTGGCGTAATCAAGATAAAGCTGTCCGATCCCGATTTCATCGACCTTCGCTTTGCTTCCTCCCGTACCCAGCCCAAACGGCTCATCCAAATTAATATTCGCATAAGAAGAGCGGAAATTTGGGAGCAGCTCGTCAAACATATTTTTTGCCATAGCAACACTGTTCTTATCCGAAGGATTTAGCGTCATAGGCGGAATTTTAAAAGTAAGCGGCTCCGGTACCTGCCAGCCTTCCGGGTGCTCCGCGAGATGCCGGAAAGCCGGTTTGGCCAGCCACGGGCCCATATGTCCTAAGCAATTCTGGTTTGGAACAAGATCTATAAAGCGCGAAGCCGCATAAGTATCGAGCTCTTGAAATTGCTCAGCTGTAATCGGTGTCGCTTCTGGAAAATGCTCGGCATACTGCGTGTAATTAAAAGCAAACCCTTCCATGTACAGCTGCAAATGATTGATTTTCAAATTCGACAGCATATCAATCAGCGTTCGCAAAGAAGTCATATTCGGTATTTTTCCTCGGCCAATATCAAGCATTACGCCGCGGACCGGAAATTGCGGTTCATCCGTTATGCTAAAATGCTTCCACTGCCCGTCATCTGCTTGCAGACCTTTGAACAACTGGGAAGCAGTCAACAGCGCGTAATGCAAGCCCTGCGGCGTAGCTGCCGCCAACTGAAGCCCTTCCTCATTCCATGTCAATTCATAGCCTTGCGGATGAAGCTCGGGTTTAACTCTAATGCTGGCAGGCGCAGCATTAGAGTTTGAAGAAAGATCGGTCTGACCAGTTAACAGATTGGCAAGGCGCTCCTTAGCATCCGCTGCCTTAGCCATGCTCTTTGCCGCTTCATCTCCGGTACGCAATTGAAAGTGTGTCACTGCAGACGAGCTTCCCTTATGAGATTCATAGCGGCTAGGCTGTGGAAAAACATATACAGGTGTAGACATACGTTTCATTCCCTCCCAAATAACATCATAATAAACGCTTACAGTACTAACCCTTTACTGCTCCGATTGTCATCCCTTTTACGAAATAACGCTGGAAGAAAGGATAAGCAATTAAAATCGGAATGACGCCGATGACAGCAATTGCCATACGGAATGTTTCGCTTGGCAGGGAAGCCAAAGCCTGGCTGCTGCTGGTATCGCTGTTGGCCGTTAAAAATTGAATATCATTCATAATGCGATTCAATAGGTTTTGCAAGCTAAACAGCTTCGGAGAAGTTACAAACACCAAGCCGTTGTTCCAGTCATTCCAATAAGCAAGCCCCTGAAACATACCGACAGTAGCCAGTACAGGCATGGAGAGCGGCATAACGATGCGCCAATAAATTTTGAACTCGCCCGCTCCGTCGATGCTTGCCGATTCGATCAAAGCAGGCGGAATCGTTGTTTTGAAGAAGGTCCGCATCAGCAAAACGTTAAAACCGTTCATAAGCAGCCATGGAATCAACAAAGCAAAAAACGAATTTTTCAAATCAAGAATTTGCGTATACACCATATACGTCGGAACAAGACCGCCATTAAACAGAAGCGTAAAAAAGACGATAAAGGAAAGCGTCTGTCCTCCAGGCAAATCTTTACGGGAAAGCGGATAAGCGAGCAAGGAGGTGATAATCAGACTTGCTGCCGTACCAATTACCGTAACGAGTACGGTTATGCCGTAAGCTCTAAAAATCTGGTCTGCTTGACTCCATAAGTAGCTATAGGCTTCAAAGCTGAATTTATCCGGGAAAAAGGAGTAGCCGTTCGTTATAATCGTTTTCTCATCCGTAATTGAAGCCATAAATAACAAAATGAAAGGCACTATGCAGAGCAAGGACAGCACGATCATTATAATGTGAGCGCCCCATTGCCAAATTTTATCTTCTCTATCCATGATCTAACCTCCTAGAACAATGCGTTTTCCTTGTTTATTTTACGGACAATAAAGTTCGAAATCAGAACGAGTAAAAATCCGACAAGCGACTGATACAAGCCTGCTGCAGATGACATGCCAATGTCGCCAAGCTGCATCAAACCGCGGAAGACATACGTATCAATAACATTTGTAGTCTCAAACAATGCGCCGGAGTTCATTGGAACCTGATAGAACAATCCAAAATCGGAGTAAAAAATTCGTCCGATGGCTAGAAGCGTCAGCATAATAATGACCGGTGTAATCGTAGGAATTGTAATTTTGAAAATTTGTCTCAGCTTGGATGCGCCATCAATTCGCGCAGCCTCGTAATACTCCGGATCAATACCGATAATTGCCGCCAAGAACACAATACAGTTGTACCCTATGCCCTTCCAAAGATGGACAAAAACGAGGATGTAAGGCCAATATTTAGACTCCGTATACCAGGATACTGGATCAATGCCAAATGCGGGCAAGATGGTATTATTCACAAACCCTGTGCTTGGGCTTAGGAACGAGTAAACTAAATAGCTGACAATAATAATGGAAATTAAGAAAGGCAAAAGGATGACGCTTTGATAAAAGCGGGACGCAAACTTGTTTTTAATTTCATTAAGCAAAATAGCAATGGTGATGGCCAGTCCCAAACCAAGAACGATAAAAACGGCGTTGTACAGTAGCGTATTCCTGGTAATAATATAAGCATCGTTGGTTTGGAACAAATATTGAAAGTTTGTTAGGCCCGCCCAATCGCTGCCAAAAATCCCTTTGCTGTAGTCAATGTTTTTGAAAGCAATGGTAAGCCCGAATAGCGGCAAGTAGTTGTTCAGGAACAAGTACGCCAATCCTGGAATCAGCATCACATACAACGGTAAGTACTTTCGGATGCTGGATCGTTTTTTTCTGTGCGCGATAGTAGCCACAGTGTTCTCCCCCTTTATTGCAGGCAAGCAAGCCTGTATGTACTAGTAATTTTATCGAAGAGAGAGTGCGCCCACTACTGCTGCGGCGACTTATGGCTTGCACTTTCCCGACTATCCTGTGCTTTCATGCAAGCTCCCGGAATAGCTGTCCAACTGTATTCAAACGCGCAAAAAAGCTGCCTCGTCAGACGATAATATTCTGAGAGACAGCTTTTTTACTTGCATTATTTGGTTATAAAACCAATGCTATTCTTATTGTTGCGAGCTTATTTTCGCCCACTCATTCAATTGATTTTGCTTTTCAACAATAATTTTGTCAATGCCTGCCGATTTCAGCTTTGCAATAAATTCAGGAAGCACCCTCTCAGGATCTACGCTACCGGATTCCAACGCAATTTTGAACTGAGTAACGGCGTTTGTTACAGCAGCATACTCGGCTTTCACAGGCGTTGGGTCAAACGTAAAGCCCATCGCTTTGGAGTAACGCGCATTTTTGTTGAATTCGTCCATTTCTTTCCAAATATCCGGGTTGTTTCCTTCCATCGTGTACGAAAGGAATTGGTTGCCGAACAAATATCCAAGCGGCATATTGTAAGTGCTTGTCTTAGCATCTACGTTATTTGGAAACCGAATAACGCCTTCTTTACCTTCAACCTTTTCATAATGCTTGCCTTCAATTCCCCAATCAAACAGGTTGACAATATCTTTATCCGTGTACATCAAATTAAGAAACTTCATCGCCGCATCCGCATTTTTCGAGATGGTCGGAATTCCCCACATGACGTTGGAAACAGTTCCTGAGCGAGCATAAACATCGGTTAGCTCTTTGCCGACCAGCTCGATGCCTGCAGCCTTTGCTTCCTGTTCCACGATGCCTGGCTTAAAGGCAGCCAGGAATGCAAATCCTGTATTGGATTTCAGCCTATCCCACGATGTCGCATTGGAAGTAGCCACATCCTTTGCGATATATCCGTTCAGATACCAGCTTCTTACAAGGTCCAATTTATTTTTGTATTCTTCCGTTTCATACAAGTTAACGACCTTCAGATCGTTGTCATAACCAGGCAATACGCCAATATTGTCACCAAGCGAATCCCAAGTCATATAGCCGTTAAGAAAGGTATTGCCGCTGGCAGCTGAAATAAATGGCTCAATGCCTTCGCCTTCCTTAATCTGCTTGAATACGCCTTCTAAATCTTCCAGTTTGTTGATCGTATTCAAATCAATCTTGTATTTGTCGACAAGATCTTTACGCATAATTACACCGTAGTTGGAAGCAAGATCGCGAATGGTCGGTACTCCGTAAGTTGCGCCTTTAATTTTTGGAACTTTAATATAGTCGGCGCCAACCGCTTCCTTAATTCCTTCACCGTATTTATCCAATAGATCATCCAGCTTGATTAACTGATTTTTAGCAACCATACTTGGATATAAAGAGCCGTTAACAAACATCAGGTCAATAGACTCGCTTCCAGTGAACATCAAGTTCGTTTGCTGGTTCCATTCACCTGAGCTAATCGCCTTTAAGTGTACTTTAGTATTGATTTTAGATTGCGTAATTTTATTAATGCCTTCTTCAATTACCGGCATTTCGCTAAGAATGGTACTAATCATCGGGAAAGCGATCGTAATTTCATCCATTTTTTCATTTGCGCCATTGCTTTCTGCAGCCGAATTTTTTCCCCCTTTGTCACCGCATGCTGCCAAAACTAACATCATACAAAGCAACCAGACCGATACTGAAAGCCACTTTCTTTTCATGATGGTTCTACCCGCCTTTATATTTATTTTTTGTTCCTGTGCATATTATAAGCGCTTACCTCCTATCCCCCACTGCTCTTTAAAAGACTTCTAACTGTCACTTTCACGACTTTTTGTAGGTTATCTTTGTCCTTTTTGCCGATATTCTAATGGCCCTAGTGCCATATTCTTTTTGAAAATGCGCGAAAAATGGGAAAAATTAGAATAACCAATGCGACTAGCTATCGCACTAATCGGCATTTCTGTATTGAGAAGCAAATTTGCTGCCAGGCTTAGCCGCTGCTGGAGCAAATAATCCGAAATTGACTGGCCTGTCTCTTTTTTGAAAATGCGGGTCAAATAATCCGGGTTAAGAAAGACGTGTGCAGCAATGTCTTCTCTAGAAATATCTTCCTCCAACCTTTCTAAAATATAAGCCTTAGCCTTATCTACTACATTCGGAGATTGCTCCAGCGAGGTTACATAATCCATCGATTTGCTAACTGTATGTCTTATCCACTCTGTTGTATGCTGTGCAGATCGCTGTGCTTTTGCGTAGAGCTCGGATGACTCGCTGTCACCTAACAGTTGATGCGCCTGTATGCCTTTAACTTGAAGCACATAATGAATCATTTGTTGGAAATTTTGCACAAATGAGCGCAGCAGCTCAGATGACAAATCACTGCTTTTTAATAGCTCATCAATGTAATTAATCGCTGTTCGCAGCACATCATCCCGTGCTCCTTCCTTCAGCATCAGCGCCCATAAACCCATGTCTGGCAATGCGCGTGCGCTGCTGACCGTCAATTGCTCATGCGGAATAAACACATGACTGTCGTAGGATACATTCACTTGATTTTTCTCCACCAAGCTCCTGTACATTGCAGCCAGCTCGTAGCCGTGCACCGGCTCACCGATGTAGCACGCAACGTCGCAATAAAAATATTGCGGACATGCTTGAACGTACTTCTCGCAGGATTCCTTTAGCGTCGGAATATCTATTCCCGCCGACAAATCTCCGTTTAATACAGCCAGCATCGATTCCTGATCTGTAGAAAACACAAATCCACTTTCATATTTTTCTAAAATCAGCTCTTCAGCCGATTTCAACAGAGCATTTTCCATAATTTTTTTGTCGCGCAGCGAAAACTCCTTGTACCATCTGCGAATATGTATGAAAATCGGTAAAAATAGCAGTTCGTTGGAATAAGGTATATTGCGCTCTTCCGCCACTTTTCGGATAGCTTCCGCATGAGATGGAATTTCGTGCGACAATACGTCCATCCAAAAACGTTCTACATGTATAGATTGATGCTTTACCCAAAACTTTCCGTATTGGCTGAATTTACTCATTGTACTGTCTTCTTCGATTTTTCGGAGTGCTTTCCGCAAGGCTGCTTCCAAGTCATTATAAAGCACAGGCTTCAGCAAATAATCCAAGCTGCCAAGCCCGATAGCTTGCTTCGCAAACTGAAAATCAGCATGGCAGGTCAAAAAGATCGTTTCTGTACTCGGGTATGATGTCCTTACCCACTCAAGCAGTTGTAAACCTGTTTCTTTCGGCATCTCGATATCACACAGCATCACATCAATCTGAGCATGTTCAAAAATAGCTTTGGCTTGTTCCGCACTAAAAGCGGTTGAGACTTGGCTAAAACCTAAGTCTTCCCAATTCATCCCCGATAAAAGTCCCTCTATTGCGATTGGTTCGTCATCTACGATTAACAAATGACTCATTATTGCTCCCCCTTTATTGTGTGCGCAATGGGACATAAATTTCTGTCACAGCTCCATGCGGGTCATCATTGTAGCACTCTATCCATGCTTTGTCGCCATATTGGAGACGTAGTCTTTCGCGAATATTCCATAATCCGATATGCTCGCCATCGTCATCAATCAGCACCCTATTCGATTGAAAAGCTAGTAATGCCTCATCCGAGAATCCAGCGCCATTATCCCGAATTGTCAAGCAAACCATCGGTTCCTCTGCCAAATCGTCAAGCGTGGCCTCAATGGTCAGCATGGTGCTTCCTTCGGCCTTCACTGCATGTTTGATCGTATTTTCTACAACGGTTTGCAGCATAAGCGGCGGCAGGCTAGTCGTTCTCAAAAATTCCGGTACCTCTATCTCATAAGTCAACCGGTTGGAGAACCTCATTTGTTGAATGTGCAAATAGTGGATAACGTGCTGCAGTTCCTCCTTCAATAGCGCCAGAGATCTCTGGCTTTGGAACATATAACGAAAATATTGAGACAACGACATCGTCATTTCTTGAATAAGACTATACTGCTTCATTTGCGCCAGATTATATAAAATGTTAAGCGAGTTCATAAAAAAGTGAGGATTAATTTGCAGCTGCAAATGCCTAAGTTCGGTGCGCTGCTTGCTTAGCTGCTCCTCGTAAACATGAATCTTCAGTTCCTCAATTTGGGACAGCATCCGATTAAAAGTACGATTAACTAATAAAAACTCATCGGATGATGGTACTTCTTCCATTCGCACATTAAAACTGCCCTGCCCGATAAGCCTCATTGTTCCAGCCATTCTGACCAGCGGCAATATAAGCACTCGGCGAAGCAGCCAGAAGCTAACTGGCAGCATTAGCAGCGCTAATAGGATTACAATCATTGTCGCCCAAGTAAGATAAGGCAAATTTTCGAGAATGGATTTATTAAGAATCGCGGCCACAAGGGTAAAAGCGCCCTTTGTCGAAGGTTCTCCGACAATTAAATAGGAGTCGTTTTTTCCTGATAAATAATATTTATCGAAGCTGCGGGTGAAATCAATCGTTTCATCAACGATAGGCAAAGTGCTGTACATCATATCGCCGTTCCCATCGACCATCAGCACAGTGCTGGATGCGTCCGATTTGGCATTGCGAAGCGGCTCAACGAGCGCTGACGCCGGAATCCATGCACCTACATAAATATCGCCATCGCCAAAAATTTGTAAAAGATTTCTTTTTGCACCTACCGAAACAACCTGCCATTTCCCGCTTGATGAGGCAGACTGATTAGCCAGTTTCATGACCTCACCCTTTATCATTTCCTCTGATCCGATAATTTCTGAGTAAGTAATCGTATTGCGGTAGGACTGCACGATATCATCGCGAGAAATGGAATAGAGAAAAATTCCTTCGACATAAGGATAAATGGTCATATCGGAGTTGAATTTTCGAGATATACTGGTTTTAGTCAATATATAATCATCTTCATGCAAATTGTCACTGATTGCTTGAACGTTCAAATCGGCCATTCTAACTCCTACCAAGTAACGTTCGATCTCAGTAAGCTTGGCGTCGATTTGTTTCATATGAATTTGAATGAGGTTCTCATTGGAATTCGCTACCTGGTTATGCACGACTCTTACACTGTATTGATTGTTATAGATTAATAAAGCAATAAGAGGAAGTGTAATGGCCAACAAGCCAAGCACTAGTTTTACCCGAATGGAATTCCAAGGAACAGATTGCAGCCACTTCATTGATGACACTCCAGTCTGAACAAAAGAGATATACAACATTATTTCCCCAATCTAATAAAACTTTGCTCACATGACCGAACAACCTATTCCGAGGGGGCTTTGAGCATTGAACAGGATTATAGCACACAGCTTAACTTACTTCATAGCGCAAAAAAAAGAACAAGGAGGCTGTCTCCTTGTTCCTTTTATATCTATTACACAAGCTGTGTGCGCAGCAGCATGCTGCTCTTCGCTTATGTTCTCCAGCAAACCTTCCGGCATTTTGGTTTATTAGCTAACCTTATGCTCGATCCGCAGCTTGTCGGCAACCATCGCGATAAACTCGCTATTGGTAGGCTTCGATTTGCTAATATTGATCGTGTAGCCAAACAGGTGGCTGATGCTGTCGATGTTGCCGCGCGTCCAGGCGACTTCAATCGCATGGCGAATCGCGCGTTCGACGCGGGACGGTGTTGTTTTGAATTTCTCGGCGATGGCTGGGTAGAGCGTTTTGGTGATGGCGCCGAGAATTTCAATATTATTGTAAACCATTGTAATCGCTTCTCGTAAATACTGGTAACCTTTAATGTGGGCAGGAACGCCGATTTCATGAATGATACTGGTAATATTGGCATCGAGATTTTTACCTTTGGCGAGAGGCACAACGTTTGACTTCAACGTTGTCGTTCCCGAGCTGTAAGAGGCCGTTGATGCAAAGGTCGTATTGCCTACCAGTTGACGAATCCGATTAGCCAGAATTTCCATATCGAATGGCTTCAAAATGTAATAGGAAGCACCCAGTTGAACCGCTTTCTGAGTAATATTCTCTTGGCCAAACGCGGTCAACATAATGATCTTCGGCATAGGAGACAGGTTCATCTCCTTCAAACGCTCCAATACGCCCAAACCATCGAGATGAGGCATAATGATATCGAGAATAAGCACATCCGGAATTTTCCGAGTTTCCTCGAAATGGTTTAGAACTTCTTCTCCGTTGTACGCTACTCCGCATACGCTCATGTCACTTTGCTCTGATATGTACTCCGATAACAGATTAGTAAACTCACGGTTGTCGTCCGCCAACAATACTTCGATCTTGTGCAAGGTATGGTCCTCCTCTAAATGGTTATTCAATTCATGATTACCCTCCCCAGATGTCTTGCTTACGTTTTCGACATCTTGAATCGAATTCCTTCTGTCGAAAATTATTTTTCTTTATTTTTTTACTGATATTCGTTATAATAAATAATTTATTACAATTAGTGATGTAGTTCGAATATTTTCGACATCGTTAGCGTCGATTTCCTGTGAGGTTTCGTCACGCCCAAAATAAAAAACCGCTGAAGACTGTTTATGGTTTTCAGCGGTTTTTTATATGGATTATGCTGCTGTACCGGAAGTCGAAGCTCCCGGGCCATCCTTCAAGACGCCAGCGTCTTGAAGCATCCACTCGATAAAACAGCCATAGCCGGAAGAAGGATCATTCACGAAAACATGCGTTACCGCTCCGACAAGCTTGCCATTCTGAATAATCGGGCTGCCGGACATGCCTTGTACGATGCCGCCTGTTTTATCAAGAAGCCGCTTATCGACAATCTTGATAACCATTCCTTTGGTTGCCGGTGAAGGCTGCTTCGTTACATGAGAGATAGCAATATCGAACCGCTCCACTTTCTGGCCGTTTACAACGGTTAGAATCTGTGCGGGACCTTCCTTCACTTCTTCCGCAAAGGCGACGGGAATCGTTTTGTCGCTGTAGCTGTGATTCGGATTTTCATGCATTTTACCGAAAATGCCGAACGGCGTATTGCGTTCGATGTTGCCCAAAATTTTGCCTTCTTTGACGAATGTAGCCCGCTTCTCGCCTGGATCGCCATTCTGACTTTTATTAATGGAAGTCACATTAGACTGCAAAATTTGCCCTTCGCCTACTTCAATTGGCGTCTGAGTATCCATATCGGTAATCACATGGCCTAGTGCGCCGTAAACGCCTTGCTGCGGGGCATAGAACGTCAGTGTGCCCACGCCTGCGGCTGAATCGCGAATGTACAGGCCGAGACGCCAGTTATGTTCCTGCGCATCCTTAATCGGAACCAGCTTCGTTTCCGCAAGTACACCGTTTCGTTTATAAGTAATCACTAAAGGTCTGTTCGATTGGCCGGCCTGCTCCACCAGATCAGCCACTTTACGCACTTCGTTAATCGGTTTGTCATCGATCTTCATAATGAGATCGCCAAGCTTCAAGCCGGCTTCCTCGCCTGGTGATTTCTTGACGCCTTTACCTGACAGCACTTGATGGTGGCCGACGACTAAAATACCGGCAGACTTCACCTTGACTCCGATCGTTTGACCCCCGGGAATGACTCGGAGATCCGGCATCACGTTCACTTTAACGGTTTTGAACGGAATTTTACCAAATAATTTCACTTTCATGCTTGTTTGTCCGCTTTGGCTTGGCTTAAGAGAAAGCGGCTCATTCAGGTTAACGGACAGCGACTCCCGAGTCGAACCGTTAATTTGTAGCATTTTCGGGTCCACGGTAACTTCCGCATGAACGGGCACCCCGTATTGCAATCGTTTCAGTTGGCCGGAGAATAAACGCAGTTCATTCGGGAAGGCGGCAAAATGTTGAAACGGTGCGGAGAGTCCGATCATGCAGACGAAGATAACGAGGACAAGGCCAAACCATCTCTTCCTTGGGCTGGAGTTCAATGATTTCACGCTCCCTGCTATTCCATCGCATGACGAGAAAGGTTGTTTCGCCATTGGCGTACCTTTAAGTTACCCCGCACCGATTGTTTTATGACCGCAAAAACATTCCCTGAATGCCTTCCATTAGGCTCCCTTCTGCCGGCTGGCCAGATCAAGCATTTCTTGTGCGTGATGACGAGTTTTTTCCGTTACTTCCACGCCGCCAAGCATACGCGCAAGCTCTTCAATTCGTGAGCTTACCGATAATTTTGTCACCTGTGTCGCTGTTCTGCGGTCGATTACCTGCTTGCGAATTTCGTAATGATGATCGGCCATGCAAGCCACTTGCGGCAAGTGTGTGATCGAGAAAATTTGGCATCTTCCGGAAAGCTGCGACATTTTCTCAGCGATCGCCTGAGCCGCTCGTCCGCTCACGCCAGTATCCACTTCATCGAAGATGAGAACCGGCACTTGATCAATCTCAGCAAAAATCGCTTTCAACGCCAGCATAATACGCGACATTTCGCCTCCGGAAGCAATTTTGCTTAACGGCCGAAGCGGTTCGCCCGGGTTAGCGGACAGCATAAATACCGCTTCGTCCATGCCGTTGGCATTCAGTTGAGTCTGTCCTTCCGTAAAGCCGCGGCTCATCGAACCGATTTGATCAATTTGCACTTCAAATCGAGTGTTCGACATTTGCAATTGCTTTAATTCGCGCTCAATCGATTCAGCAAGACGTTTTGCAGCATGACGACGAAGCTGCGACAGATCGGTTGCCAGTTCAAGCGCTTGCTTGTATAAAGCTGCTTCTTGTACCTGAAGTCGCTCAATATGCTCGTCACGATTCTCAATTTTATCGCTTTCCACTGTAATTTTGTCCAAGTAAGACAAAATATCTGGAATCGTCTCGCCGTATTTTCGTTTAAGTCCATGAATCAGATCGAGACGATCTTCGATAAAAGACAGCTGTTCGGGATTCGATTCAATACCTTCACGGTAATCGCGCAATTGGAACGCAGCATCTTCCGCTTGATAAAATGCCGATTGCAGCTGCTCGACGATCGGACCCAGCTTAGCCTGATCGTAAGAGATAATATCGGTCAAACGGCTCACCGCTTTGCTCAACGAAGACAATCCTTCTCTGTCGTAAAGAAGCGAGTACGCTTCCGATACGCTGTCCGTACGCTTGCCTGCATACTGCAGCTTCTGCTTCTCCTCCGCCAGCGCTTCATCTTCCCCCGGCTTAAGCTTTGCGTTCGCGATTTCCTCCATTTGAAACCGGTATAAATCAAGCATTTGCACGTTATGCCGTGAAGTTTCCTCGAGCTCGCGGCGCATAGCTCTCGCCTGCTGTAGCTCCGTATAGACGTTCTTATACGCTTGCTTCCGCTCGACCATCAGATCGCCGGCAAATAGATCGAGCCATTCCAAATGCTGCTCCGTCCGAAGAAGCGATTGGTGCTCATGCTGACCATGGATATTGACAAGGTGTTCGCCAATCTCTCGCAGCATCGTCATTGTCACGAGCTGGCCGTTTACTCGGCTGCTGCTCTTTCCGTGGGCTGACAATTCTCTTCTGACGACAAGCATTTCCTCCGGCTCTGCGTGTACGCCTAGTCTATTTAGTACAAGCCAGACAGGGTGCGTGCGAGGCAAATCGAACATCGCCTCCATTTCAGCTTTGTCGCAGCCGTACCTCACCATGTCTGCGGAGCCCCTGCCTCCAACGATAAGGCTAAGCGCATCGATAATGATCGATTTTCCGGCGCCCGTTTCCCCTGTAAGCACATGGAATCCATGATGAAAAGAAACGTTTACTTCCTCAATAACCGCTAAATTCCGAATGGAAATCTCACGCAGCATGGCTGATCGCCCTCCACTTTACATTAAAATCAGTTCAACAGCTCGAGCAGTTTCTCAACCAGCTCGCCGCTTTTATCCTTCGTACGGCAAATAATCAAAATCGTATCGTCACCGCAAATTGTTCCCATTACTTCCGGCCATTCCATATTGTCAATCAAAGCGCAAATCGTATTGGCCGTTCCCGGCAAGCATTTCATAACGACAAGGTTTTCTGTGTAGTCGATATGTACGAAATGGTCAAGCAACGCTCGCTTCAGCTTATTGATCGGATTATGGCGCTGCTGATCCTGCGGCAGCGAATATTGATAGCGGCCGTCGCCTACAGGCACCTTAACCAGCATTAGCTCCTTCATATCTCTGGATACCGTTGCCTGCGTCACTTGCAAGCCCGCCTCGCGCAGCGCGTCAACAAGCTCTTCCTGCGTCTCAATGACTTGACCTGCGATAAGCTGCTTGATCTTGTATTGTCGAATTCCCTTCATATAAGCCCTCCCGAATCAGTTCTGTCGTTCTTTATTATTCACCAACATAGAAAACGATTTTCTTCAAAGTCTGCTCTTTCGCATCCACATATAAAACGCCCGAGCATTCCGGCAAAAGCAAAGCGTATACGAGCAGCTTGTCCCTAACGCCGCTGCCTGTCCAATCGATCGGCATCCGATCCCGGGCCGTTCTTACGATGTACATTGCGCCGTCCTGCTCCGCTATATAATCGATATACAGGCGACTGCCTAGCGGTTCACCGTCAAGATCAATACCGACGGGAACGCGATGCTTGCCGGACAGCACCTCGTAGCCTGCCTGTTCGAGAAAAAGGATATTGTCATCATTCGAGTCGAGCTCGCCGCCCTTCCCGAGTTTTAAGCGGTTTACGCCTTGCGGGGTATGCAACCAGCGGTAAAAGGCGCGATACAGCCAGAATGCAAGCAGCAAGCCCCCGATCAGCATAATAAACCAATCGCCGTATTGTCCCATTCAATCCGAACCTCCCCGGTAAGAAGAATTATCCTCTTCGTAAATAGGTTCGCGACGATACGCCTCTAATCCTGTTAGTATTGTTTCACCAACACCGAACGTATGTTTGATTTTAGTTTATCAAAAGATCGGCTACTCTGTAAAGCATAAAAAAAGAGAGCGCCATCGTTGCCGATTGGTGCCCTCCTTATGCTTTAAGGAATGCTCGTTTTAGGAATGCGCCCGTTTTACCGTAAACGTCTCGCCCGCTTCTCGCACGGTTTGCGCGATCAGCGAATCGTCTGGAACGGATATGGCCGAGCCGCTCGTCCGCGTCCAATGGGCGAGAAATTCGATATTGCCTTCTCCGCCCGTGATCGGAGAGAACGTCAAATGCCGCCAAGCAAAGCCAATCTCAGCTGCCGCTCCCATAACGCTTCTAAGCACTTCCGCATGTACGGACGAATCCCGCACAACGCCTGACTTTCCAACCTGCTCGCGCCCCGCCTCGAACTGCGGCTTAATGAGCGCTACGACTTCCGATCCGTCAGACAGAAGCTCATAAAGGGTCGGCAAAATCAATTTCAACGATATGAACGAAACGTCGATCGAGGAAAAATCTGGAGCCGGTCCCTTCAAATCCTCCGGGGTCATGTAACGAAAGTTCATCCGTTCCATTACGCCTACCCGCTCATCCTGACGAAGCGACCAATCCAGTTGATTATAGCCGACGTCAATTGCATATACGTAGGATGCGCCGTTTTGCAGCGCGCAATCCGTGAATCCGCCCGTCGATGCGCCGATGTCGAGCATGACCTTGCCGTTCATATCGATGCCGAAGCTGTTAATCGCCTTTTCCAGCTTCAGACCGCCGCGACTGACGTAGGGATGAACCGCTCCCTTTACGCGAATCTCAGCCGTTCTTGGCACTTTCATGCCGCTTTTCTCAACCGGTGAGTCGTCTACAAGGACGAGTCCCGCCATGAGCGCCGCTTTCGCTTTTTCCCTGCTCGCATAAAACCCTCTCTCCACGAGCAAGACATCTATTCGTTCTTTTGTTGTCGTCATGTTACTCCTCCGTCAGCCGATGCTAACTCCAGCTGCGGCTTGTCGCTTTCATTTGTCTGCCGGGCAGGATGCTTTTAATCTCGGAAGCGGCGCGCTCGGCAGTCAAGCCAACTTCGATTTGCTGCTCCTTAATCGAAGCGTGCTCTACAAACAGGTCGGGAATGCCGACAATTCGAATGGTCATGCCATAAATGTCGTGCAGCGAATAAAATTCAAGTACAGATCCGCCAAAACCGCCCAGCTCCGAGCTTTCTTCGAGAACAAGAATCGGCTTCCCTTCATGAGCGATTTGAATCAGCATCTCCTCATCAAGCGGCTTAATGCTTCTGGCATTGACAACGCGAACGCTGATACCTTCCCGCTTCAATATTTCGGCAGCCTCCAGCGCCGTCTGTACCATCGGTCCGATAGCAAGCACGACAGCCGCTTCTCCTTCGCGCACCGTCTCCCACTTGCCAATTGGCAGTGGTTTCAGTTCTTTATCCATCTCCACACCTAGTCCGTTGATGCGCGGATAACGGATCGCAATCGGACCGTCATTATACTCGATCGCAGTCTTCATCATACGGCGAAGCTCGTTCTCGTCTTTTGGCATCAACAGCACCAGATTAGGAATATGGCGTAAAAAAGCAATGTCGTAAACGCCGTGATGCGTTTCGCCGTCCGAACCGACAAAACCAGCGCGGTCGATCGCAAAGACGACGTTGGCGTTATGCCTGCAAATGTCATGAACGACTTGATCGTAAGCCCGCTGCAGGAAAGTCGAATAAACGGCGAATACCGGCTTCATTCCCTCCATCGCAAGAGCGGCGGAAAGCGTCGCGGCATGCTGCTCCGCAATGCCGACATCGATCATCCGGTCGGGAAAACGATCCGCAAATTTGAGGAGACCGGAGCCTCCCGGCATGGCCGGCGTGATAGCAAGAATACGTTCGTCTTGCTCGGCCAGCTCAATCAAGGTGCTTCCGAACACTTCGGTATACATCGGCGGTCCGACTGCCTTCAGCATTTGACCGGATTCGATTTTATAGGAAGAAGCGCCATGCCATTTGAAGGAATCCTCCTCAGCAGGCAAATAGCCCTTTCCTTTCTTCGTAATCACATGAACGAGCACCGGCCCGTTAATCGAATCGGCCTGCTTCATCAAATCAAGCATCTGCTCGATGTCGTGACCGTCCACGGGACCCAGATATGTCAGTCCGAACTGCTCAAATAAAATGCCGCTCACGAGCAAATATTTGAGGCTGTCCTTGAAACGCTCAGCCGTCTTCGCCAGCTTGCCGCCGATCGCCGGAATTTTATTCAGAAAATGCTGGAGCTCATCCTTCGCCTTCTGATAATGCCGGTCCGTACGTATTTTGCTCAAATATTGATGCAAGGCGCCAACGTTCGGCGCAATCGACATTTCATTGTCATTTAGCACGACAATCAAATTCCGTTTCTCATCGCCAATATGATTGAGCGCTTCCAAAGCCATACCGCCGGTCAAAGCCCCGTCTCCGATTATAGCGACAACGCGATTTTTCTCGCCCTTCATGTCCCGGGCCATCGCCATGCCCATTGCCGCCGACAGCGACGTACTGCTGTGCCCGGCTTCCCAAACGTCATGCTCGCTCTCATTCCGTTTAACGAAGCCGCTGAGCCCTTTATGCTTCTTCAATGTATCGAACCGATCCATCCGTCCGGTCACGATTTTATGCACGTAGGATTGATGGCCCACGTCGAAAATAAACTTGTCGTTAGGGCTATCGAACAAATAGTGGAGCACAAGAGTAAGCTCGACTACTCCCAGATTGGAAGAAAGATGACCGCCCGTTACGGAAAGCTTCTCTATCAGAAACTGGCGGATTTCATCCGAGAGCTGTTCAAGCTCTTTCGTCGAGAGACCTTTCAGATCCTGAGGTCCGTTTATTTGGTCAAGCATCACGTTACTTCCTCGCTTTCCGGCACCTGCGGGCAGTCCGCCATAAAGCGGCGCCTTTCAGTCCTTTTAGACGTCTTTCGTCAATTATATTGCACTAATTATAACATACGCCCGGCTGGTTGCCCAACTGGGCGCAAGGCGAACCGCTTAATATTCCCGGTTCAGCAAATAATCGGCAATTTCGAGCAAACGCAGCGGCTCAGCAAGCCGGGCATCCAGCACGGCTGCCTTCGCTTCTTGCGTCAGCCGCTCCACTTCCGCCTTGCTTTCTTCGATTCCCAACAAATAAGGATACGTCACCTTTTGCTGAGCGACGTCGCTGTTGGTCTTCTTTCCGAGCTTCGCTTCGTCTCCGATTAAATCGAGAATGTCATCTTGGATTTGAAAAGCGAGACCGACGTTGCGGCCATATTGTCTGAGCAGCTCCAACTGCTGTTCGCTTGCTCCGCCAACTCGCGCTCCCGACGTTACGGCAAATACAATTAGATCGCTCGTCTTATGCAAGTGAATGTACTCCAGCTCGGAAATCGATGTAATCCCTTGCTCGCCTAGTACGTCGGCTACCTGCCCGCCAACCATTCCGCGAGCGCCGGCGAGCATTGCCAAATCCGACGAAATAGCGAGTGCAGTTTGCGCAGGAACTCCGGAGCTCACCGTTTGCGGAATAAGGTGGAAAGCATGCGTGAGCAGCGCATCGCCGGCCAGAATCGCCATCGCTTCGCCGTATACCTTATGATTCGTCAGCTTGCCTCGTCGGTAATCGTCATTGTCGAGTGCCGGCAAATCGTCATGGACAAGCGAATACGTATGGATGCATTCGACTGCGCAGGCGACGGAAAGCGCTTGCGCAGAAGCTTGCTCATCTCCGTTCACAGCTTCCGCCGCAGCCAGGACGAGCGCCGGTCGAATACGTTTGCCCCCGGCTTCGAGCGAATACATCATAGAATCGCGAAGCCGCTGAGGAACGTCCCAGTCAGCGGGCAGAACGCTTTTTAAAGCCTCTTCAACGGTGATGACGGCATCCTTTAAATAGGTCTGGATCTCTTTGCGTTCGTTCAAAGCAGTTATTCCCCTTTATCCTCGTTCGACGGTGCAAACGTTTTTTTCTGAAAACCTTGCTCGGTTTCGATCAGCAGCTCGATCTTACGCTCAACCTGCTCCAGCTTGCCGCCGCATAGCTGAGAAAGCTTCATTCCTTCTTGAAACAGCTCGATAGCGGTTTCAAGCGGCACATCTCCGTTTTCAAGCCGCTCCACGATCCGCTCCAATTGCTCCATCGCTTCCTCAAAGCTTAATTCCTTAGACGCTTCCATCCAGACCTTCCCCTCTCATCGACCATACATGGCAATCCATTTGCCCGTCCGCAAGCTTCACGCTTACGACATCGCCAGGCTGCACTTGCGATACAGATTTAATTAATTGTTTGTTATGTTCGTCGTAGACGAGACTGTATCCTCTAGCCATTACTTTTAGCGGACTTAATGCGTCCAGCTGCCGAATCGTCCCATGCAACTGCAATCGCCGAACTTTCAAAGTCCCTTGCATTGCTTGCTCAAGCCTTTTTTTCGCGCTTTGCCATTTCTGCGCTGCATGCGCCGCTTGCTCTCCCGGATGTTGAGCGGCGAGCGCCGTTTCTGCCCGGTCCAATCTCGCTCTGCTTCTCTCAGCCGTGCGGACCGCCAGTAAACTAAGTCGATCCGTCAACCGGTCCAGCCGCTGCGCTTGCTCCAACATGTACTTGCGAGGATGTATGAAGAACGGTGATCGTCTAACCAGTTGCAGACGCTCTTTTCTTTTCCGTATCGCGAGACGCAGCGCTTGTTCTAACCGCTGCGTTTGCCTCGCGATCTGCTGCTTCAGCTCGGCCGTATGCGGTACCGCAAGTTCAGCGGCCGCCGTTGGCGTCGGCGCGCGCAGATCGGCGACAAAATCGGCAATCGTAAAATCCGTCTCATGCCCAACCGCGCTAATAACCGGAAGCGCCGATGCGGCAATGCTTCTTGCTACCCGCTCTTCGTTGAACGCCCATAGCTCCTCGAGCGATCCGCCGCCTCTTCCTACAATTAATACGTCGACTTCGCCAAATCGGTTCATCGATTCGATCGCTTTCGCGATCGATTCCGCCGCTTGCGTACCTTGCACAAGCACCGGAGAAATATAAATCGGAACGGTTGGATGCCTTCTTTGCAGCGTAATGATCATATCTCGCACCGCAGCGCCCGTAGGAGACGTAATTAATCCGATCGCTTTGGGGAAACGCGGAATGGGCCGTTTGCGCGATTCGGCAAACAACCCTTCCATTTCCAGCTTGGATTTCAACTGCTCATAAGCGAGATACAAACTGCCGATCCCGTCGGGCTGCATCGACATCGCATAAAATTGATAATTGCCGTCCCGCTCATAGACCGAAACGTTGCCCCGCGCCATTACCTTCATCCCTTCTTTCGGGATGAAGGGCAGCCGCTGGTTATGGGAAGCGAACATAATGCATTTGATTCTGCTGTCTTTATCCTTCAGCGTAAAATACATATGCCCGCTCGAATGATGCGTGAAATTCGACAACTCTCCGCGTAACCAGACGTCACTGAGCAGCGCGTCGGATTCCAGCTTCATACCGATATAGCGATTAATTTCTTTTATCGAATAAATCCGGGGCTGATTCGCCATACGAATCATCACTCCTAAGCTTTGTTCGCTCTTTTTGCTGCAGTAATCGTATTTTTCATCAGCATCGTAATCGTCATTGGGCCTACTCCGCCCGGAACAGGCGTAATATAACCCGCCGTATCCAAGCAATCCTCGTAATCAACGTCGCCAGCCAGCTTGCCGTTGTCCAGACGGTTAATACCGACATCAATGACGATGGCGCCCGGTTTCACGTAACTGCGGCCAATCGCCTTTGGCTTGCCAATTGCGACAACGAGAATGTCGGCTTGTTTTGCGATCTCTTCCATATTTGCCGTACGCGAGTGGCAGATCGTCACAGTCGCATTCTCCCGAAGAAGAAGCATCGCTACCGGTTTGCCGACGATATTGCTGCGGCCGATGACCACGGCATGCTTGCCGTTAATGTCTACGCCGCTGCGCTTGATCAGCTCGATAACGCCAGCCGGCGTACATGGAAGCAAGCTGTCGTTGCCGATAACAAGATTGCCGACACTTTCCGGATGGAAGCCGTCAACGTCCTTGTCGACATGAATGGCGTCAATAACTGCTTTTTCGTTAATATGTTTAGGAAGCGGTAATTGAACGAGAATGCCGTTGATGCTGTCTTGGTTGTTCAGCTTATCGATGACGGCAAGCAACTCCTGTTCGGTCGTTTCCGCTGGCAGACGATGAACTTCCGAATAAAAACCGAGCTGCTGGCACGCTTTCTCCTTCGAGCCGACGTAAACTTTCGAAGCAGGATCTTCCCCGACAAGCACGACGGCGAGCCCAGGCACGATACCGCGTTCTTTCAGCTCCGCCGTTTCCTTTTTAATCTCTTCCCGAATTTCATCGGATATTTTTTTGCCTTCGATAATTTGTGCGCTCATGTTCTCCATCCTCCGTTTTGCTCCGAATCTATTAACTACTTCTACTCCGACGATTGCGATTTCAGTTGTTCCAGGCTTTGCATCAGTTTGCCGAGCACCCCGTTGACGAATTTCCCCGATTCCTCGGTTCCGAAATGCTTGGCGAGTTCAATCGCTTCGTTAATTGCCGCTTTCGGCGGCACATCTTCTTCGTCACCGTAAACCATCTCGAAATAGGCTACACGCAAAATTTGACGGTCGACGCGGGACAATCGGTCCACTTGCCAGCCTGTCAAAAATTGCTGGAGCATATCGTCGATAGCTGCTTTCCGCTCAGCGACGCCGTTGACAAGCTCACGAACGTACGAGTCGGTATTTTCATTATCGACGAATTCCGCGCCGATTTCGTTTTCAGAGCGCGCCTCTTCCATCAGCATATCGACCGCTTCCGCCGCCGTCACTTCATTCATCTCCATTTGGTAAAGGCTTGATACTGCAATTTCTCTTGCTAATCTCCGTTTCATTGATCCTCCGCGGCAGCCTTCTGCCTATTTGTAGTTGATGTTGCATCGTGTCGAGCGATACGACGCCCTAATATCCAAAAAAACCTATGATCTCCTCCCTGCCCGAAAGCTAAACCGTTTCGGCTTCCGGAGTACGGAGGAGACCACAGGATTATTTGAACGGCCGGTATTTTTCCGTGAGCCATTCCCATATCCGCTGCCATGGAACAATCGGCCCATTCTGCAAATCCTTTTGTTTGCCGATCCAATAGCCTACCGAGACGATCAGCGCAAAAAAAAGCATGTCCCAAAACCCGGCAAACAAGTAGACGAACCCGAAGAACAGACCGGCGGCAGCGCCGATTGCCCGCTTCCCGTAGGAAGTCCAGAAGTCTCTCCACATCGGCAAAATCCCCTCTATTCCACGCGGCTCTTAAAGGCTGCGCTTTGTATGACATTCGCTACAAAAACAGCGACATTCATAACCGGGATGCCGGCGATTTCTTCAATATGCCCCTTTACCGAGCGCTGGATGTCTTCGGTCAGCGTCGGAATTGAGCCTTCGCCATCGACAACGGCGCGAAGCACGATATCGAGGCCAGCGTCAGTTGCGCGAACACGCGCCCGCAAGTCTTTGACGCCTTTATGCTTGGATGCGGCTTTAAGCGCCAAATTTTCGATTGTTTCAATCGAAATGCGAATATCGCCGTAATCCGTTCTCTGATCGATCGACGGGGCAGAAGCGCCTCCTCTTTGCATCGACAGAATGAAAAAACGCAAGCTGATCAGAAAAAGCAGAATACCGACCACAATTGCCGTTATTTGAATCGGCTGCGACGAATAAAGCTGCGAAGCCATATCGTTCAAGCCTTTCAACGGAATCCACTTGAAGCCGATACTAGCAATAAAAACGGATAAAGCGCCGATGGCGATACTGTAAATAAACAAAAGCAGCTTGTCCACGATTCTAATCAACTGTTGCGCCTCCTCTGGCGAGAGCGAATGAAAACCCCCTTGCGCGAAAGCGACATGCCCATCACGAGGGGGTTAATAACCATTCTTGCCTTCTATTTCTATTTCACGCGCAGCCCGGCTTCTTCTTCCTCCGGCTTCTCGGCTGCCTTGAAATGGACGTCGTGAATATGTACGTTAACTTCCACGACGGTCAAGCCCGTCATCATTTCGATCGAGCGCTTGACATTCTGTTGAATTTCCGAGGCGATTTCCGGAATTCGGTTGCCGTATTCCACGATAATCGAAACATCAACAGCAGCTTCTCTTTGGCCAACTTCTACCTTTACGCCTTTGGACAAGTTTTTGCGTCCAAGCAGCTCGGCGATTCCGCCTGCAAAGCCGCCGCTCATTCCCGCTACGCCCTTTACTTCGATAGCGGCAAGCCCAGCGATCACTTCAATGACCTCGGGAGCAATTTGAATGGTGCCAATGTCCGTCTTCTCATAATCCGCAGCAATCGTATTCATTATGGTTGTGCACCTCCCTAAAGTTGCGCTCACGTCGTGTAAAACAGAGGTAGTCCCGCGCATCTTATTTCTATACTATAACATTCGGCATGAAATATGACAAACAGTTGGCGCTTGACATTTGCGTCTTGAGCCGTTCCTGACTGTTGTCCTAATTCACCTCATGCTCTTCCAAAAACTTAATGTCAAAGTTGCCTTCAACAAATACAGGATGGTTCAGCAGCTTCTGATGGAAAGGAATCGTCGTCTTGATGCCTTCAATTTGGAATTCGGCCAGCGCGCGTTTCATGCGAGCAATCGCTTCCTCGCGCGTTCTGCCCCAAACAATCAGCTTTGCGATCATCGAATCGTAATGAGGCGATATCGTATAGCCAGGATATACGGCGCTGTCTACACGGACGCCGGTTCCTCCCGGAGGCAAATAGAATGGGATATGACCTGGCGAAGGCATGAAATTCCGCTCCGAGTCTTCCGCGTTGATGCGGCATTCGATCGACCAACCGTTGATGGTGAGATCCTCCTGTTTGAAAGAAAGCGGGTTGCCTTCTGCAACGGAGATCATTTCCTTGATCAAGTCGACGTTGGTGATCATTTCAGTTACCGGATGCTCGACCTGAATACGGGTATTCATTTCCATAAAGTAGAAGTTGCCGTCTGGTCCGAGCAAAAACTCAAGTGTGCCCGCTCCAGCATAATTAACCGCGAGTGCTGCCCGCACGGCCGCTTGGCCCATGCTGTCACGCAGTTCCTGCGAAAGCACCGGGCAAGGCGCTTCTTCGACGAGCTTCTGACGACGGCGCTGCACCGAACAATCGCGTTCGAACAGATGAACGGCGTTGCCGTGCTTGTCAGCCATAATTTGAATCTCGACATGCTTCATGCCGGTCAAATATTTTTCCAAGTAAACGCCGGCATTGCCAAACGCTTTTTGCGCTTCCTGCTGCGCAGTCGTAATTTGCTGTACGAGCGAAGACTCGTCGTCGGCGATGCGGATACCTTTGCCGCCGCCGCCGGCGGTTGCTTTGATAATAACCGGATAGCCGATTTCCCGAGCTACCTTGATCGCTTCCTCGATGTCTTCGATCAAACCGTCGGAACCGGGAATAATTGGCACGTTCGCTTCCTTCATCGTTTGCTTCGCAACAGCCTTGTCGCCCATCTTGCTGATCGCTTCTGGCGACGGGCCGATAAAGGTAATGTTGCAGGACTCGCAAATTTCCGCGAAGTCGGCGTTTTCGGCTAGAAAGCCGTAGCCTGGATGAACGGCGTCGCACTCGGTCAGTGTCGCAACGCTCATAATATTGGTAAAGTTCAAATAGCTGTCTTTGGACGCGGTCGGCCCGATGCAATAAGCTTCGTCGGCCAGTCGCACATGCAATGAATCGCGGTCCGCCTCGGAATATACGGCAACAGTCGTAATGCCGAGTTCACGGCAAGCGCGAATGATACGGACGGCAATTTCGCCGCGGTTAGCGATCAATACTTTTTGAAATTTCACGGTAGTACCCCTTTCAAACGGCTGTATCTCCTGCTCGGAAGCCATTGGATTATTCCGGTTTGACCAGGAAAAGCGGTTGGCCGAACTCTACCAGTTGACCGTTCGATACGAGAATTTCGACAATCTCGCCGCGAACTTCCGCTTCCAGCTCGTTCATCAGTTTCATCGCTTCGAGAATGCAAACGACCGATTTCTCGGAGACACGGCCTCCTACGCTGACAAAATCCGGGGACTCCGGCGATGGAGCGCTGTAAAACGTGCCAACCATCGGAGATGTTATCGTGTGCAGATTGTCTGCAACAGCGCGCGACGGAGCGGAAGCTTCCGCAGCCTGTTGAGGAGCGGGAGCCGCTGCTGCAGTCGGCTGCGGCGCGTATACCGGCGCGGGAGCCGGTGAATATGTATGGGATATTGGGGCAGCTTGTACATTTACCACTTCGGTTTTACCCGGTTTGCGGATAGAAAGGCGAGCCCCTTCGTTTTCAATCTCCAGCTCATGAACGGAAGTTTGATCGACCAACTTGATCAATTCTTTAATCTCGCTCAATTTGAACATGAAATTATTCACTCCTTAAATTTTTGCGGAATGGTTCCGCTGCGTGGTTCTTACTTCAAGCAAAAATACTTCGAAAGCTTTTGCTTAATTTTTGCGGATTGTACCGCTGCATGGTTCTTGCCTCAAGCAAAAATACTTCGAAAGCTTTCGCTTAATTTTGCGGATTGTTCCGCTACATGGTTCTTGCCTCAAGCAAAAATGCTTAGAAAGCTTTCGCTTAATTTTTGCGGATTGTTACGCTAGGTGGTTCTTGCCTCAAGCAAAAATGCTTAGAAAGCTTTCGCTTAATTTTGCGGTTGAATCCGCTCGGTTATAGGGGTTGCACGCGATTGCTTGCTAGCTATAATACCCGATTCTTGTACATAACGTTTAACATTATATCACAAAGCGTACGGAACACGAATCATTTTTTATCCGACGCCGCCATTCGACCGCATTCGCCTTCTTTCCGCAAAGAGTAAGGACGAGCCCCAATATGAAACTGGTCTCCAGTTTGTTGTAAACAACTGTAATTTATAAGGAAATTTATTCCTCCCAGTTATACGCAGTATTCGTTAAACGTTTCCGCATAGCGTACTGCTCCCAGCGCACTGTACTTGGCGTCATATGACGATAGTCAACCAGGCGTATCTTGCGTCCTCCTCACCTGCCTATTCAAAAACAAACCATTCTACTCGATCGCCATCTGGACATTTCCGCCAATATACCCACTCTCTGAGCTTGTCTGCTACCTCAGGCGAGTAAATAACGTCCAAAAAGCAGTTATTCCCATTACTATCTACCGTAAAAAGGCCAATAACTGCAAAAAAGCAGTTATTGGCCAAGAAATTCGTCCAAACGGCACACAGTGAGGAAAATAACTGCGAAAAGGCAGTTATCGCGCTATTTTCGAATATACGCATGGAAATAACTGCATTTTTGCAGTTATTCGTTGAAAGTAGAGATTCATCACCCTCTCCCCGGCACTCATTTGTTTGTTTTACTTCTGATTCGCTTAGATATGATCTGTGGCACGTGTTCCGACTTTATAGGTATTCACAAGCAGGCGTGATTGCAACGTGTACATTGACATCAAGGTTTGTAAAAATTTGATCTACAATTTCGCAATAACCTCATGAATGCTTTAATTGTGTTTGAGTACGAGCGGATAGATCATTCGGTGTATACACAATCAAGCGGAGCACGGCTGAACACGCAAATAGCAATCATTTCGAGTCAATTGCATACGTCAAGCGGAGCGAGCCAGAAGTAGATTTCAAAAAAGTCAGGCTGTCGAGAAAAATCTCGACAGCCTGCGAAACGGGTATGTTAACTATTTCAGTTACTATTTCAGTTACTATTCCTGTTACTATTCCTGTTACTATTCCTGCTACTATTCCTGCTGCTGTTTCTGCTACTGTTACTATTCCTGCTACTGTTCCTGCTGCTGTTCCTGCAACTACCCCTTGCTCCTGTTACTAATCCAGTCCTACATCCATCCCAGCAACTTAATGCACAAACTGGACGGACACTTGATCCGCGTTGACATCGAGCGTCTTCATAACAAGGTCGATAATAGCTACGGCTTGCGTCTTCTCGAGTTTCTCGCTCTCTACGATAACTTTAAACTGATTGTTTTCCTCGTTTACGATCGCCGTGTGGAAGTCTTTCGACAATTCCGACTCGATGCTGTTGATTTTACCGTATCTATCATCCAATTGCTCCAATTCCTTTATAGCCGCTTGCGCTTTATCCGGATCGTCGTTGCTGACCTCTTCCAGAAGGCGGAATCTTTGCTCGTCATAAGCCGAGCGCTGCTTGTCAGTCGAATTCGCGAACACGCTCGCGACCGCTCCGCCGCTCTTCTCCAGCTCTTTGAGTACGTCAAGCTCGGTTTTACCGCCCGTTTCCGGATTCAGCACCTCGTTGACGACGAGCGGATCTTTTTTGCCGGACGCCGCTTCCGCTCCGTTATTGCCAGCCGTCTCCTGCGTTTTCGCTCCGTCCGAAGCCAAGTTCGGCGAATCGCCGTCCTGCGTAAACAAGTAATAAGCGGATAATACGACCATCAGGCTAAGCATCGATACAAGCCAAATCGTTTGTCTTTTCGTGTTCATGTGAACACCCTCCCCAATCAAATTTAATTTTTGGACATTTAAACGGCTGACAGCTTCTTGATGCTATTGTTTGCTGGGCGCAACCGAGATCCGGTTTGCCGGCACGTTCGCGCCCTTTTCTACCGCGTCTATGATCAAGCGTCTGACGGTCGCGTTTTCCGCGCCTTTGGCTACGATAATCACGCCGCGTATACGCGGATTGATCGTTTTGACGACAATCGGCTTCTGATCGCCCGACACTTCCGTAATGACGACCTTGCCATCTTTCGTGATGGAGGTCGAATGTCGCTTGCCCCCATTCTTATCACTTTCGTTGACAACCGATTGCGATTCGTTCCATTCCTTCTCGACAACGATTTCCTCTGTTGATTCGATCGTTACCAGCACATCGACCGTACCGACCCCGACGATTTTTTCCAATATTTCTTTCAATCGCTGCTCGAGCTGCTTTTCAACGGCATCGAATTTCGTACCTTCGGAAGCTCCGGGGCTCCAGGCCGATTCGTCGGTCGGCGGCGGATTCGTCTCTTGTGCGGAAGGCTCTACGCGGTTGAAGGAGATAAACGAATTGACGACCATAAGTCCCGCACCCACTAAGCCGATGATAAGCAAAATATGCAGCGTTCGGACGCGCTTTTTCCCGCCCGGCCCTTGTCCGCCGATCCACGATTCCAGTTTACGCAACCAGTTGGCCAACGCCCCGTTCCTCCTCTAATAAGTTCCTTACCTCGTCTCCCGCTGCTGACCGTCAGACCTTTGGCTGATGCTCACAAGGGTCGGGCTTACGCCCCAATTACTGCTAAGAACGCCTCGCGTCAGCTTTTCCAGCGCCGGATCGGCTTTTTGACGGCCCTCCTCCTCGCTGTCTGCTTGTTCAGCACCTGAAGCTTCGGTACTTCCTTCGTTGCCAAAAGCGGCGATATCGTCGACTCTCACATCGACCTTTACCGCTTCAACCTCTTTGACGGCACTCTCATCCGTTTCCTGCGGGGGCGGCCGCTGCGATGCTGCAGCGAACGTGACGACGACGGATTTGATAACCGGCGTTCGTTCAGAACCGTTCACCTTCCACTGGAGAGCGGCTTCTACACGTTCGACAGCTACTCCCGTTTTCTCTTCAATGTCAGCCTTCATCGCTTTTTCCAGCGTTTGCTCGGTCAAGGCGGTCGCCTCCTCGTTCCTTTTTTCAGCCAGTTTATCGGCGTTCTTGCGAATGTCGGAGAGCGACGGCATTTTCACTTGCCGCGAGGCAGCGTTTTCTTCCCAGAGAGAAATGCCATCCGTCAGCCTGCTCTCGAAATCCCCTTGCAGAAGCTTGAGCAGCGGGGTCAAAATAATAAGCAGAATCAGTAAGCCGATGACGAGCCTTGCGTAACGCAGCATCGCCTTGTTCGGCAATAGCAGCTCCATAAAGACGGCAAGCATAATGACCGCAATAATGTTTCGGAGCCACTCGCTAAGCCATGCGACCACTGAGCCTCCTCCTTCCGACAACCCGTTCCACGCGTTCGCCCCATTCGCCGCTACCTGGCCATTATGGCTGCGTTGCCTGCTGTTAAAATAATCGTAACCGCCAAGAAAAACATAAGGC
The DNA here is from genome assembly GCF_042885235.1 of Paenibacillus sp. NPDC058071. Lineage (NCBI taxonomy): Bacteria > Bacillati > Bacillota > Bacilli > Caryophanales > Paenibacillaceae > Paenibacillus > Paenibacillus sp. NPDC058071. The sequence continues at coordinate 78,551 of NZ_JBHVSK010000007.1, read as the reverse complement.
TGACCGCCGCAAGCGCTGCAAAAATATAGATCATCGTTTTGCCGATGGTTTGCAGACAGCCGACGATTGGCGAATCTCCAAGCGGCTGCATGACCGCCGCGGCAACGTTGTAGATCAGCGCTAGCGTTAATATTTTAATAGCCGGAAAAGCGCAGAGGAACAACAGGATGATCACGCCGGCAATGCCAATCGCGTTCTTCGCCAGCATTGATGCAGAGATGACGGTATCCGCCGCGTCCGAGAACATTCTGCCAACGACCGGAACGAAATTGCCGGTCACGAACTTCGCCGTCCGCATCGTAATGCCGTCGGTTACTGCCCCCGTCGCCCCTTGCACCGAGATGACGCCGAGAAAGATGGTGACAAGCACGCCCATGACGCCGACACCGACATTTCGGAGCAAATTGGCCAGCTGCGTTACTTTAAAACGTTCGCTCAGAGCGCTGACGATATGAAGCACGGCGGAGAAAAAGAGGAGCGGGAAGACGACCGTGTAAATCAGCGTGCTGACAGCGTGAATCATGAACACGATAAGCGGATGAAGTACCGACACCGTCACAATATTGCCCAGCGAAGCGAGCAGCGTCAGCAGAAGCGGAATCATCGCCAGCATGAACTGAATCATGCTTCCGATCGCATCCTTCGCATAGCCAATCGCCGTATGAAAGCTATTCACCGCCAAAATGATGACCACCATGTAAGCGATAGAATAGGCGACTTTGCTTACCGCATTGCGCTCGAACGCGTTTTGCAGTGTTTCCAGCACCATACTGAAAACGGTTAACATGACGATGGTTACAAGCAGCTTGCCATTGTAGAGAACCTCGTGAAGAAAGTAACCGATCAGCCCCTTGAATACCGTCTCCAGCTTCAATCCTTGTCCGCCCGGCATAATCATTTCCGCAAAACTGGGCATTTTCGAATCCGGAAAATAGCCTCCATACTCGTTCTTCAGCTTGTTCCAGTACGACTCTACCCCTTCCGTATCCACTCCTTGCAGCTGTCTGTCTTCCAATCCGTTCAGCTCGCCCGTCGCGCCGGATTCAGTAGGCGCGGCCGCTTGAACGCCCTCTTCCGGCTGGAAGAGCGAGCAGAACAGCCATATGGAAAGGAAGGCGATGAGCTTGGCCCAGACGAGGGAACGCTTGTTGTTCGGCAAATCGCATCAACTCCCCGCAGGCAGCAAGCCGATCACCGTTTCAACAATGACGCTTATAATCGGAACTGCCATAACCAGAATGAGAACTTTGCCGGCAAATTCGATTTTCGAAGCGATGCTCTCTTGCCCGGCATCCCTGACGATCTGTGCGCCGAATTCGGCGATATAGGCGATTCCGATAATTTTCAGTATCGTCTTCAAGTAGATCGACGGAATGCCTGAGCGACTGGCCAAATCTTCGAGTACGGTAATGACCGCGTCAATTTTGCCGATCAAATATAGAAAAATAAATATCCCGGTGAACGCCGCCAGCAAAAAAGCGAACAGCGGTTTTTGCTCCCGTACGACCAATATGAGCACGGTTGCGATAAGGCCCACTCCGACAATTTGAATAATTTCCATTACGCCCACCCATTTGCGGGATCGATAGACGATCATTTGCCCGGCTATTGAAACAGGAAGATTGTTTTAATTTCCTGAAACAAGTCGTTGAGCAGCCTAACGACCATAAACAGCACGACGACGAATCCGATAAGCGTTACCCAATGCGCCATATCTTCTTTTCCCATCTGCTTCAGCACCGTATGGATCATTGCGATGATGATCCCGATACCGGCAATTTGGAAAATGGCGCTCACATCCATATTCATTTCCGCGGCACCCCACTAAACCATCAAAATGACGACAAGGACGGCGATGAGTACGCCAAGGCTTCTCCACATCGTCTCGTAGCGGCCTTGTTCCTCCTTGGCGTTATCTTCCTCCGCCTTCAGCTGCAGCAGCGCGAGACGCAAATGCTTCATCTGGTCCTCTCTGTCGCTAATGCCTAGAGACGATCCGAGCCTCAGCAGCACCGCTTGTTCGCCTTCGCGCAGCGCTGTCGCGCCGAAACCGGCATGCATGGCGTTCTCCCACGCTTCTCGAAAGCTAAGCTCGTTGGTGCGGGAGATTTCGCCGGCAGCTTGCCTGAACAGCTCGGCAACAGGCGCAGGAACAACCTGGGCCGTTCTCGTCAGCGCTTCGGGCAACGGCGTATTGCCGTAGCCGATCTCGGTTTCGAGACGCTGCAGCGCATGAGAGATTTGCCTGAGCTGCCGGGGTCGAGCGGCGAACTTGGCCGCTTGCTGAAAGCCGATCATCGTGCCGGCAAAGAGGATGAGCATGGCGCCGATCAGTTTGATCACGGCGCCCCTCCCCATTGCGACCCGCTCGCCGCCGGCGCGCTGTCGCCGTCACGCCACGCGGCGCCAACAGCGGTAGGCTCGCGCGCGGCCGGGGTGCGGGAAGCCGACTCCGCCGAGACGACCCGATGGCGAAAGCCCCCTTCCGAGCGCCGCAACTCGACGATCAGCTCGAACGTTCCCTCCTCCAGCAAGCTGCGAAGGAGCGGCCTGCCCAACGCATCCGTCAAATCGTACGCATGAGCGGTTGCAATGACAGCTGCGCCGGCATGGCCCGCTTCTCGAATGGCTTCGCCGTCCTCGGCCCGTCCGATTTCATCGACGACGATGACTTCGGGCGACATCGACCGCAGCAGCATCATCATCCCTTCCGCCTTCGGACAGGCATCCATCACATCGGTGCGGGGACCGATGTCGAAGGTCGGAATACCGCGGACGCAAGCCGCGATTTCCGACCGCTCGTCGACAATGCCTACCTTTCTCCCCTGCCATGCTGCTTCGACCCCTCGTCCCCAGAAGCCGTAGCTGACCGAACGGGCTATATCCCGGATGAGCGTCGTTTTACCCTGTTGGGGCGGCGCCAAGATTAAGGCGGAGCGGATCGTTTTCCGTTCCCGGTCGAGCAGCTTTGGCAGCAACGGGTTGGCAGACCCAACGATCTCCCGGGCGATCCGGATGTTGAAACCCCCGATATCGCGAATGCCCCGCACATGACCGCCGTCCAGCACCGTACGTCCAGCCAGTCCGATTCGATGCCCGCCCGCCACTGTAATAAACCCTCTTTTCAGTTCTTCTTCCATCGCATACAGCGAATAATTCGTTATCCGTTCCAACAGCTTGCGGCATAGATCCCCCGTCGGCTTATAAGCGCCTTCGGCGGATAAACGGAGCGCTCCGTCTGCCGTCGCGAATCGAGACTGCCCGCGCAGTCCGATCTCGAGCGGCCTTCCTTCGCGAATCCGAATTTCCTCCAGCTGCGCAAGCGCCGTATCGGGAAGCCGTTCCAGCACCGCTTTCAGTTCAAGAGGCAGCAAATGCGACACACGGTTCAGCATGCTTCTATCACTCCCGGATGTTTGTCCTTCGTAGTACAAATTGTATGCTTGGCCAGCAAGTTTATGCCCCAATAAGGCATTTCATAGATTAGAAGTTACTATTTTTTCAGGATGCCGATAAACAGGCAAGTCACGCCCGCCACAACCCAAGCAAGCTTTCCTAGCGACAGCCTGTCCGATAAACCTACCAATCCGATAGTCGTCGTCGCGATCAGAATAAGCGGACCGACCAGCGCGAGCGAGGAATTGACGATCAACGCTTTGTCGATCTGATTCAGCCTTAACATAATAATCGCCGCAATAATCTCGACCGTTCCCGACGTTACGCGCAACGACGCCATGCTGACCACGAATTTATCGAGCATACTCTCATCTCCTTTTCTTCATTTCGTACCTCCTGCCAGAGGCAATCCTCCACATAGCAATACTTTGTCGTAAAAAAAATAGCTGAAACATTCTCTCGCATTAGCTGCTGATTGCCGTCCGCAGCCGCTCGCAGCGAAATAGCGCCGGGCGGTTGTGGCTTGTACGATTAACTCCGTACCTTATCCTATGCAGCCCCGGGAGCCGTTCATGCCGGAGTATACCGGACACATGCCTACCTTTTGCTGCATATATTGCTTTCATCATGCGTAAGTGCAAGACTCCGTTTCATTTGGAGCGGCAGCAATACGCAGTTTGAAGAGAGGGCGGTTCATTCGATATGCAAGTGCAAGTTATTTCCAGCGTTAATGAAGCTTGCTCGGCAAAGCTATATCACAAAACAGCCATCATCGTTGATGTGCTGCGAGCATCCAGCACGATTGTCGCCGCCTTGGCCGCAGGCGCGGCCGGCGTCATACCGGTGGAAACAGTTATGGATGCAAGAGCGGCGCATCAGCCGGGAGATCTTCTTGGCGGAGAGCGGTTCGGCAGAAAAATACCGGGATTTGATCTCGGCAACTCGCCAGAAGAATACAACATCGAAACGGTCTGTAATCGTCGAATATTGCTGACAACGACGAATGGTACAAGAGCCATTCAAAAGTCGATGCGCGCCGATCATGTGCTGACCGGTTCTTTGTTAAATGCCAGCGCTTGCGCGAAAGCCGCTTACGAGCTTCGCCGGGACATCGTTATCCTTTGCGCGGGCAGCAATGACGAATTTGCAGTAGAGGACGGTATATGTGCTGGTTTGCTATTGGAAAGGCTGCGGACCTTATCCACTGCGCCGCTTGAACTGGACGATTTCGGGGTCGCCATGCTGGCGCTGTATAACGACCGGTCGCAGCATATCGCCCAAACGCTGCAAATCGGGACGGCCGGGAAGCGGCTTGCCAAACTGGGCTACAAACGGGATGTGGAGTGGTGCGCGGAAATAGACCGGTATAGTGAGGTGCCTATTTTACGGGGCGATACGTTAATTTGCTGTTAAGCTCTTGCAGCCGCTCGATAGCTGCTGTGAACGCAAAAAAACCAAGGAGCTAAGCGAATAATAGCCGCTTAGCTCCTTGGTTTTTTCATATAAAAATGTCTATTATCGACGATCTTGCGGACCGCCGACGAATACTTGCTCAGCCGTATCGAGTCCGTATGCCGTATGCAGCGCCCGCACAACTTCTTGCAGCGGCTCCGCTGCGATGACGCAGGAGCACTTGATTTCGGACGTGCTTACCATTTTAATGCTCACGCCGAGCCCGGAAATCGCCGCAAACATCGTTGCCGCCACTCCTGGATTGCTCACCATGCCCGCGCCTACGATCGATACTTTAACCAAATCGCCCTCGGAAGTGACATTTTCATAAGGCACTTGTCCACGGATGCTTTCGATAACCTGCAACGCCTTTTCTTTATCGTCGCGCGACAGTGTGAACGAGAAATCGGCTTTGCCGCCTTGCACACCGCTTTGTACGATAATGTCTACATCAATTCCGTTGTCCGCCAGCGCGCCAAACACGCTTGCGAGCACGCCAGGCACGTCCTGTACGCCCAGAATGCCGATTCTTGCCACGTTCTTATCGAATGCGATGCCGCGAACGACGACGCCTTGCTCCATGACCGCTTCCTCCTTCACACTTGTACCTTCGTTTTTCGTAAAGCTGGAACGAACGACCAGCTTCACATTGTTATGCTTGGCGTATTCCACCGCACGAGGATGCAGGACGGCCGCTCCCAAATGAGCCAGCTCAAGCATCTCGTCATACGAGATTTCATCCAGTTTACGCGCGCATTTTACAACACGCGGGTCGGTCGAGTAAACGCCGTCCACGTCCGTATAAATTTCGCAGACATCCGCATTTATGGCCGCTGCCAATGCGACTGCCGTCGTATCCGAGCCGCCGCGTCCGAGCGTCGTGATGTCTCCGTCTTCCGACATGCCTTGGAAACCGGCTACGATGACAATATTGCCGCCATCCAGTTCCTTGAACATACGATCCGGCTGGATATCCGTAATTTTCGCTTTGCTGTGCACCGCTTCCGTCCGGATACCCGCTTGCCAGCCGGTCAGCGATACCGCTTGACTGCCTAGCTGATGGATCGTCATCGACAAAAGCGCTACCGATATTTGTTCGCCTGTCGTCAGAAGCATATCCATCTCCCGCGCCGGCGGATTCGGATTCAGCTGCTTCGACTGGTCGATTAAGTCATCCGTTGTATCCCCCATGGCGGAAACGACCACAACTACGCGGTTGCCCGCTTCTTTGCTCTCAATAATCCGCTTTGCTACACGCTGCATCCGCTCCGGCGTACCTACCGAGCTTCCGCCAAACTTCATCACTATCAACGACAAAGCTGATTCACTCCCCAACCTTGACATATACATACAAGTCAGTATTATAGCATAGCAACAGGCTGTCTGGGTATATGCCTGAGCAAAAAAAACCGCCCGGACCTTCGAAAGGCCGAGCGGATGCTTGTCCCTAAAGACTAAGCGCGGGAAATGTATTTGCCTTCGCGAGTATCGATCAGAAGCACGTCGCCTTCATTAATAAACAGCGGCACTTGAACGTTCAGGCCCGTTTCAACCTTCGCGTTTTTCGTAGCGCCTTGCGCCGTGTTGCCTTTTACGCCCGGCTCTGTCTCGATGACTTTCAGATCGACGCTGTTCGGCATTTGGATGCCGAGGATCTCGCCTTGGTAGCTCGAAATGTTCACGTTCATGTTTTCTTTCAGGAAGTTAAGTTCCCACTCCAGCTGTTTTTTATCCAGTCCGAATTGGTCATAAGTTTCGTTGTCCATGAATGTGTACTCTTCACCCGAGTTGTACAAATACTGCACTGCGCGGTTCTCGATAATCGCACGGCCAATTGTCTCGCCAGCACGGAATGTTTTCTCAACAACGTTGCCGTTGCGCAGGTTTTTCAGCTTGGAGCGAACGAATGCCGCGCCTTTGCCCGGTTTAACGTGCTGGAAATCAAGCACCGTGAAAATATCGCCGTCTACTTCGACGGTCAAGCCTGTTTTGAAATCGTTAACTGAGATCACTGAAAATTACCTCCTGAAATTGTCCTTGGAATAGTCCTTAACCCACAATAAGCAGTTCTTTCGGGGATGAGGTTAATATTTTAATACCGGATTCCGTGATGACGATATCGTCCTCGATTCTTACGCCGCCAAAGCCGGAGATATAAATACCGGGCTCTACCGTCACAGTCATTCCGGGGGTTAAAATCGTATCGCCGAGCACGGACAGCCTTGGCATCTCATGTACTTCCATGCCCAAACCGTGTCCCGTGCTGTGGCCGAATTGCTCGCCGTATCCGTAACTTGTTATAACGCTCCGCGCCAAAGCATCCGCTTCCTTGCCGGTCATGCCGGGACGAATATTCGCCAGCGCGTTAAGCTGTGCTTCCAGCACGATGTCATAAATGCGGCGGTGCTGGTCAGAAGCGTTGGTTGTTACAACCGTACGGGTCAAGTCCGAGCAATAGCCTTTGTAATAAGCGCCAAAATCAAGCGTCACAAATTCTCCTTCGCCGATCAGCTTTCCGCTCGCTACGCCATGCGGCATCGCGGAGCGGACGCCCGACGCGACTATAGTATCGAAGCTTGATGACGTTGCGCCGCGGCTGCGCATAAAGATTTCGAGCTCAAGCGCAATATCGCTTTCCTTCGCGCCTGGACCGATCAGCTTCAGCACATGCGAAAATGCAGCGTCAGCCAAATCGGCCGCCTCCTGCATCACTTGCAGCTCCGCTTCGTCCTTAATCATTCGCAGACGCTCCACGAGCCCGGAAGTCGGAACGAGGCGAATATCGCCTAGCGTCTCGCTCCACGCCGAGTATTCGCCGAATACGACGTGATCTTGCTCGAATGCGGCTTGTTTGAGGCCTTTTGCAGCCAGCAAATCTTTGACTGCCGCCATCGATTTCGCACCGTGCTCGACAATCTCGAAGCCGGCCGCCTGCTCGCCCGCCTGCGTCGTATAACGGAAGTCGGTCAGCAGGATACTATCTTGAAGCGTAATCAACAAGGTGCCAGACGAGCCGGTAAAACCGCTCAAATAACGTCGGTTATGCTCACTGCCAATAATGATGGCTTCTAAATTTTGTTCGGACATCAGTTGACGCAGCCGATTCACTCTTGCGTTAGCCATGAGCGTTACACCCCTTCACACCTCATATTTCATCATACCGCAACAGCGGCTCGTCAAACAAAAAACCACTTGTCAGTTAGAATGAATCGCGATCCTTCGATCTGCAATTAACCATTCGTGCGCTGCAGCCTTCTAACTAAAGCAAGCAAACCCAGTTCATAGCTCTGACTGCCGAAGCCGGCAATTTGACCGACAGCGACGGGAGCGATAACCGACACGTGACGGAATGACTCGCGCTGATGAATATTCGAAAGATGAACCTCGACGACCGGCAGCGCCACCGTTCCGAAAGCGTCTCTCAGCGCGTAGCTGTAATGCGTCAGTGCTCCGGGATTAATTAGAAAACCGTCGGCGTTGCCATAAGCGCTATGTATACGATCAATTAATGCGCCCTCATGGTTCGATTGGAAAAACTGAAGCTCAATCCCAAGCTCCACCGCTTGGCGAGTCAGCGTCTCTTCGATTTGCGCCAGCGTCTCTGTCCCGTAAACGCCCGGTTCCCGAACGCCGAGCATATTCAAGTTCGGTCCGTTCAAAACGACAATTTTCAGCATACTCGCACCTCCCAACAGCCGATACCGGCTCAATGCCAAAGATCATTAGACATTTTACCACAGATGCCCGCCGCTTGAGAAGGGAGAACCTCTTAAAAAGCGCCTATCGGTTCCCTTGATGCTTCATCCGTATATTCGAACGATGTAGAGTAGCCGATAAACAGACCCCACAGCAAAAAAATGCAAAGCTCCGACGTCAGCGTATTCCATCCCGCCTTTGTAATCGCCTGCGTCATTTGCAGCGCGGGTCCGGCAAATACGAAAATAATGAGCCACCAAAGCACTCCGTACAAGACGCCAGGCCACGGCCCTCTAAGCTTGCTCATCGTAAAAAGATACAAATACGCCGCCAATATCGAGAAAACGATGTAGAACCCGTAACCGACAGCCATCCCCCATCCCGTCATCAGAAAGGAATGCTTGAAGAAGGGCTCTGCCATAATGCCTGGAATTTCAATCGTGAACTTGAACCAATAAAACAGCCAACGCGTCGCTCCCCAGAATAAACCGGCAAAAAAACCGATCGTCAAGCCAAACAGCCACGGATTCGTGCGATGATTCCGATATTCGTTTCGCGGCCGGTTATCGTCGTCTTTCTTGCCCTTTTGTACCGGCTGCTCGCCGTTAGTCGCCATGCTTGCCTTCCTCCTTCTGCTATCTCAATCTTATTTCCCTAGTATGTGTGAAAAAAGTGCGGCATAACCGCTTCTTTCGCAAGTTGGAGCGGTCCTTCAAGCTTGCTCCGGGGCCGCTTGGCATTTACGCCTCGAATCAAGTACAATAGTAGTAATTAATCGTATCTGCAACCGGCGCCGTTCGTCCGGTAAAGGAAGCAACTAAGGAAGGTGACCAGCTCTTGTCCCAGAATAAAAGCATTTACGGCGGCCAAGCCGTGATTGAAGGCGTTATGTTCGCCGGCAAGCACGTCAACGTAACCGCCGTCCGGCGCAAAAACGACGAGATCATCTTTCTCGAGGTTCCGAGAACCACACAAAGATGGGTGCAAGCGCTCAAAAAAATCCCGCTAGTGCGGGGAGTTGTCGGGATCGTCGAATCGAGCGCCAAAGGTTCTCAGCATTTAAACTTCTCGATGGAGGCTTATGCGGAGGACGAAGCGAAAGAAGAAGAAAGCAAACAGCCGGAAGCGGTGAAAGCCGAAGCGAAGGCGGAAGAGCCTGGCAAAGAGAAATCGGGCTTCAGCCTTAGCATGATCGTCGGCGTAGCCGTAGCGGGCGTGCTCAGCTTTATTTTCGGCAAGCTTATTTTCACAGCCGTTCCAGCCGCTCTGGAAGAGCTGCTGTTCCAAGGCTTGTTCGAGAGCAAGGTCGGACACAATCTGCTTGAAGGACTTATCAAAATCGTACTTTTGCTTACCTATCTATACTTAATGTCGATGACGCCGATTATTAAAAGATTGTTCCAATACCACGGCGCCGAGCATAAAGTAATAAGCGCCTATGAAGCGGGCGAAGAGCTAACCGTCAAAAACGTGCAGAAATTCAGCCGGCTTCACTACCGCTGCGGCAGCAGCTTCATCATCTTCACGGTTATTGTCGGCGTCGTCATCTACTCGCTGCCGATCTTCACCTGGGATACGATTTGGGAACGCATCTATATCCGCATTTTGCTGCTTCCGGTCGTATTGGGCATTTCTTATGAAGTGCTAAGATGGACGAATGCGCTCCGCGACATGCCCGTACTGCGTTATCTCGGCTATCCGGGCTTGTGGCTGCAACTGCTCACGACAAAAGAACCAAAAGACGACCAGGTTGCTGTATCGATCGCCTCCTTCAACCGGATGCGCGAGCTCGATCAGCAAATGGCAAAAGGATAAATTCAAGGTAAAGGACGGGGTCGGCCATGGTCAAACTGCCTCGCAGATGGAACGCCGTTTCCATTATTACGCTCGCGCTTCTTGTCATCGGAATTTTTTATAGCATCGCTGCTGACCCGTTGGGCTGGGTGCTGCCTATCGTACTGATCGGCGGCATCTTCCTGCTCTACAAATATCCGCCCTCAACCTGGGGACGCAGCGCTCGCCCCGGTCAGCCGAACGTGAAACAGAACCGGACGGCGCCGAGGCAAAAGCCGAAATCGCGAACCGTTCCGTTCCGCGTGATTAACGGCGGCAAAGACGACAACGATGATACGCCGAAGTATCATTAAGGACACTTAAAACCTTCGAAAAACGTTTCCGCCGCACGATAACCGGACAAATAAAGCTGCTCGCTCATCGCTTTCGATAGATGAAAGTCTGTCGTTCGAACGCCAAGCGTCGGTATTTTAACAGTTCGGTCGCGGACGTCATCATGTAAATAACGTTCGTCATGGGCCTGCAGCATCGTTTCGAACATCGCTTGAAACATCGACAGCGGACCGCGTATATGACGCGGTTCGTTTTCGTTTCGGCCAACCATTTGAAAACCGACGACGGGCGCCTTTCCGGCGCCCTTTTCCTTATCAAATATCCATAACGGAAAGTTGCTTAGCAACCCGCCGTCTACGATGTATGCGCTGTGCAGTTTTTTGCCTGCATCCTTCTGCGGCACCTCTAGGCAAATCGACGCCTGGTCCGAATAGCGCAATATAACCGGATCGAAAAAGAACGGAATGCTGGCGCTCATCCGCACGGCTCTGGCCACCCCCGCTTTCCTCGGATCGATGCCGTACATCGGATAGTCATCTGGAAGAACGAGCAGCCGGCCATTTGTAATATCCGAAGCGACAATTCGGAGTTTACCCGGCGGCAAATCGCCGAATGTTTTTATACCGCGCTTTGCAAGCAGTCCTTCAATCCAATACTCCAAAGCTTCCCCGCTGTACAGCCCTTTTCGAATAAACAATCTGGCCGCAGGCCCAATGACTTTCACGTTGAAGAGAAAGGAGCGCTTCAAAAAAGTGGAGAACGGCGTATTGGCCACGATATGCCTCATCTGCAGCCCGTCGTAGCCGGCTGCAAGCAGCGCGGCGATAATAGCGCCGATCGATGTACCTGCCACTTGTCCGAACTTGATGCCGGCCACTTCGGCCCCTCTGACGGCACCCGTTAACGATATCCCTTTTACCCCGCCTCCTTCGAACACCGCGTCAATAATCAAAGGCTTTCCTCCCCGCTCTGTCGTCATCGCCGTCTATCCGACGACCGTCAACAGTATATATGCGCGCCGCATTTGTCCCTATCACCACACCGTCCGCGTTAAAACAAAATAAAGGCAAGAAAGCCTGCCGGGGACTCCCGGCAGGCTTTCTTGCTGCAACCTATTCTTTATCTAATTCATCGCGAACGCCCTTCAATTCCTCCATGCGGGAAGGATCGCGACGGAAGTATTCGACAAGCGTCTCAATGCAGGTAATCGAATCCCAGCTCAAATGATGCTCAATTCCCTCTACATCGCGATAAATGTTCTCTTCTTGAACGCCAATGACGGCCAAAAACGACTCCAGCAATTGATGGCGGTCGACTAGCCTTTTCCCCATCTTCTTGCCTTTGCTCGTCAGAACAAGCCCGCGATACTTCTCGTAAATTAAATAATTGTCTTTGTCCAGCTTCTGGATCATCTTCGTAACGGAGGACGGATGCACTTCAAGTCCCTCCGCAATGTCTGATACGCGAGCGTATCCCTTCTCGTCAATTAGCTTATAAATTCGTTCCAAGTAGTCTTCCATGCTCGGAGTCGGCAATGAAGAACCCCCTTACTAGTACTGCGTTACCCTTGTCCCGCTTCGTTGCTCTTAGTATCATACACCGTTTTTAACGCGTTCTGCAACTTATTCTCAATTCCGGCGAAAGCGTCGTCCGACAATAAAACAACGCCCCGGATTCGGAGCGCTGCTGGCAGAACGGCTGCCGGCTCCGGACGGTTTTTAAAACTTCAACCAGTCCGGAGTCACCATATTGAGCCAAACCGTTATTTTCGTCATTTGGTCGGTAAACAGAAGAATACCCATTAAAATCATGACGCCGCCGCCGATCTTCATCACAATGGATGAATATTTGAGCAGCCATCTCGCAGAGCCAAGGAAGAACGCCAGCGCGAAGAACGGAATGGCAAAGCCAAGCGCATAAGCGGTCGTCAGTTGGAACCAAGTGCCCGGCTCGGACGCAGCGAGCGCTAAAATAGCCGTTAACGCGGGGCCGATGCACGGTGTCCATCCTGCAGAAAAACCGACGCCGAAAATAAAGGAGCCGAGAAAGCCGGTTTTTTTGCTCGGATCGAATGAGAAGCGGCGTTCCTTCATCAACGCTTGCGGCTGAAACAAACCGATCAGAAATAGTCCCATCAATACAATCAAAATGGCGGACAGCCTGCGAATCAACTGATCGTATTGGCTGAAAAATTCAGCGAATACATTCGTACCGTATCCAAGCGTGTAGTAGACGGTGCAAAACCCGAGAATAAAGAACAGCGTATGGGTCATTGTACGCATCCGCATCGTCTTCGTATGTTTGTTTTCTCTCAAATCACTGACTGAAATACCCGTTATGTAAGACAAATAGGATGGATATAAAGGCAAACAACAAGGCGAAATAAAAGAAGCAAGGCCGGCGCCGAACGCCAGCCAAATATTAATGTCCGTCAATGGCATGCACCTCTTGTAAATTAGCTGCTTGTCGGCCTTCCCAGCCTGAACAGTAATAGCACCAGCAATATAGCGATAAGCAGCAATACGATCGTTCCGCCGGGCGCAAGGTTGAGCACTCCGGCTATCAGAAGCCCGAGAATAACAGCCAGCTCGCCAATCACGACAACCGTAATGATACTTTGTTTAAAGCTTCTTGCGATGATCAAGCTGCAAGCCGCCGGTATCGTCAGCAGCGCCGAGACGAGCAGCGCTCCAACGATTTTGATCGAAGCACTGATGACAAGCGCGGTAAGCACGCTAATCATAACATTATAAAACCGGACGGGCAAGCCGCTGACGGCAGCCGCGTCTTCGTCGAAGGTCAGTAAAAACAATTCCTTCAGCTGCGTCCGTACGGCGATTAAAACGATGACCGTAGTGACCGCGATCACAATGAGATCGGATGTGCCAAGCGTAAAAATACTGCCGAATAAGTAGCCGTTCACGTTGGCGTTGAACCCTTTGCCCATTGTAAACAGCAAGGAGGCCAGCGCCACGCCCCCGGACATAATAATGGCGATAGACAGCTCGGCGTACGTTTTATACGCTTTGCGCAGCTTCTCGATAGCGAACGACGCGGCAATCGCGAAGACGAGCCCCACCGCTACCGGGTAAACGCCGATCAGAAACCCGAGTGCAACGCCTGCAATCGATACGTGCGAGAGCGTATCTCCAATCATCGATAAACGTCTAAGAACGAGAAAAATACCGATCAACGGCGCCGTAATGCCGATTAGCACTCCCCCAATCAGCGCCCGTTGAAAAAACTCACTAGCTATAATCTCCAACTGAAACAACCTCTTTCCTGCTCTCCATTTGCTCGGCGAGTCCCTTCAAGCCGTGCGAAAAGTCGCTCACGACACAATCCTGCAGCTCATGCGAATGCTTGCGATAAAACTTCAGCTTGCCGCTTTCGGCCGCAGGCTCCTGGCCTAAATACGAACGGATCATGTCCATATCGTGAGACACCATTAGAAACGTCATATTATGATGCTGATGCATATGCTTGATCATATTAAAAAAGCCTTCTTGCGTTTCCGTATCGATGCCTACCGTCGGTTCGTCCAAAATAAGCAGCGACGGATTATTGATGAGTGCGCGCGCCAAAAAAACGCGCTGCTGCTGGCCTCCAGACAGCTGGCCGATCATTTTGCCGGCCAAATTCTCGATGTTCATCGTCCGCAGCGCATCGTCGCATTTGAGCTGATCATTTTTATTCAAAGGACGAAACAGCTTGCTGCGGCCGTAAAGCCCGGACATGACGACCTCTCGGACCGTTGCCGGAAACAACGGGTTAAATGAGTTCTTCTGCGGCACATAACCGATTCGTTCCCATTGCTTAAAACGGGAGACCGGCTCGCCGAACAGCTTGATAACGCCTTTCTCCGGCTTCAGCAGTCCAACGATCATGCGCAGAAGCGTCGTTTTACCGGCGCCGTTCGAGCCGATCAGCCCGATAAAATCCCGTTCTTTAACGGAAAAGTCGAGACCGGTAATGACCTGCTGCTGCTGGTAGGAGAACGTGACCCCTTCCAGCGAAATGATATCTTGATGGCAAATCGCCGCGTTGGCGGCTTCGGTATTCTTTTGCAGCATGGCTGCACCTCTTTCTGCTTTCGGACGGCCATAAGCGGCACTACAGGGAGGTCATGTTCGGCTGTGCCGTCCATGACCTCCCTTATTTCCGCGTGTAACCGTATCTTTTTAATCGCCTAATGTATGTCTTATTGTAAAGCTTGAATTAAATTTTGCAAGTTGCTTTCCATAATGGTGATATAATTGTCACCTTTCTTCTCTTGCTCCGGCGTCAAGCCTTCCGCCGGGTTCAGGACAAGCGTCTCAACGCCCGCTTCGCTTGCTAGCGTTTCAGCTAGAGCCGGCGATACAAGCTCTTCGAAGAAAATGTATGGAATTTTATTTTCTTTTACGAATTTGGCAATTTTCATCAAATCCTGCGCTCTCGGCTCAGCATCCGGAGACAATCCCATAATCGCTGTCTGCTTCAGGCCGTAGTCTCTCGCCAAATAGCCAAACGCTTGATGGGAGACAACGATATCTTTTCTTGCCGTCTTGGACAGCTCGGTTTCGAATTTATTATCCAACGCTTCCAGCTTCACTTTCAACGCCTCGAAATTAGCTTCGTATCCCGCCTCGTTGACCGGATCGGCTTCAATCAGGCTGCGTTTCACGTTCTCCGCCATGACGAGAGCCGATTTCGGACTTACCCAAGTGTGAGGATCGGTGTCCAAATCATGCGAATGGCCGTGGCCATCGTCTTCATGTCCCGCTTCTTGAGCGTGCTCGTCTGCATGGTCGTGATCGTCATGATCGTGACCTTCCTCATGATCGTGAGAGACTTCTCCGTCCCCTTTAATCAGTGCGATGCCTGCGCTCATTTCCGCCACCTTCAGTTTGCTGTCCTTCGACAATCCTTTCAGGAAAGCGTCGGTCCAGCCTTCCAATCCAGCGCCGTTGTATAGGAAAAGCTGAGCGTTGGACGCGGTAACGAGATCCTTGCTCTTTGGCGTCCAGTCATGCGGTTCCACGCCTGCAGGAATGAGGTTAACGACGTTCGCGTACTCGCCGCCGATTTCTGTCGCTAAATAATAGATAGGATAAAAGCTGGTGACGACATTCGTTTTTCCTTCAACCAACGACTTGGAGGCGTCGCCTCCTCCGCAAGCAGACAAGACGAGCATAAGCGCAGCCGTTACAAAGGCAGTCTGCAGCATATATTTCTTTTTTCGGACTAGATTTGCTTTCATTTCAGTTTGATCTCCATTCCTTTTATCTAATTCGTAATCGTTACTATTACGATTATAAGAGGGGCTATTCGCACTGTCAACGATTTTTTTGGCTGCCAGCCGTCGTCGGCTTCATCCAATTCATATGATGATCAGTTGTCGCTATCTCTATTAAATGTCCTCAAATCCGAAAACAGCGCATGATTCCAAGTGAAGAAATCCTTACGTAGTCATTAAATCTACTATACACACGTCTAATCAGGTCTATACATTCACATCTTACTCTGATTATTCAGTTCTCTTGTGGGACGGAAAATGAAAGTGAAAGTGAGTAGCTTGCGGCGCTAGTTTGATTAAACCTTTAATTATTGTTGTTTTGTTTCTATCCTACGTCACGGTTTTTTCTATTTTAAGAGCTAGTCCTCCAGGGGCGTTAAAAGCTCACCCCTCCCTGCCTCATCCTCTACTAACGTTAATGATCGGCGTATTTGTAACGCTGCTGACGAAATTTCATTCGGCTAGGAGCTTCTAATACCTTCGGTTGAACGTCTAGCTTGCGTGCCCCCTTAAATAAACGTACCTACTAAAAAGAATAACGGCAAATACGCATTATTTCTCTCTTCTCCCCGTCAGAATAAAGGAAATAACTGCAATAGGCTTTATCGTCGGCGACATGAACGCAAATGCAGGAGATTTCCTAAAATAACTGCTAAAATGCATTTATTTCCATACCCTATAGCCCAAACTGAGGAAATAAATGCAAAAAAGCAGTTATTGTTCTCGCCATGAACATAAATGGAGGGGGATCTTATGAATAACTGCCAAAACGCAGTTATTCCCACATCCTCCACCCTAAACCGAGAAAATAAATGAAAAAAGGCAGTTATTGCTCTCAGAATGGTGCGACCGCCGCCATCGTGCTGCTTCCTTATGCGCGGCGCCTTTGGCGCGCCATAACGCAGTACCATCCTGCAGGTTGCCTTGTAGAAAACTCTCTAACTTAATTAATGTTAGCCCTCCATAAGTCATTCTATAGAAAAAAAATGCCTGACGCGCCCTAAGAGGGACGCGTCAGGCATTCGAAACGCTTATTGCTTATCGCAGGACCGGTTCAGTACCGGACTTCAATTTATTTCACAATCGCGCCGTTCGGCATGCTGTCCGGTACGGATGCTACTGTCAGTTGGTCGCCGTGCGAAGCGGCCAAAATCATGCCTTGCGACAGTTCGCCGCGCAGCTTCACCGGTTTCAAGTTCGTCACGCAAATGACTTTGCGTCCGACCAATTCCTCCGGCGTATAGAACTTGGCGATGCCCGATACGACCTGGCGCTGTTCGTAGCCAAGATCCAACTGCAGCTTCAGCAGCTTGTCGGCTTTCTTCACCGGCTCCGCAGAGATTACCTGCGCTACGCGCAGCTCTACTTTCGCAAACTCGTCGATGCCGATTTCCTCTTTCAGCTCGCCAGCTTCAACAACCGCTGGAGCTGCAGCTTCTGCATTTCCGTTCGACTCTTTCTCGGCCGCTGCGGCGCCGCCGCCCATTGCGGCAGCAATATAAGCGACCTCTTCAGCAGTGTCTAGACGTGGGAAGATTGGATCGCCTTTAACGACGCGCGTACCCGCCGGCAGCAAACCGAACTGCTTCGAGCTTTCCCAAGCCGTCAACTCGCCTTCCTCGATGCCGAGCTGCTTCCACAATTGGCGAGGCGCATGCGTCAGGAACGGCTGCAGCCAAATCGACGCGAGGCGGAGCGATTCCGCAAGATGGTGCATAACGGATGCGAGTTCATCCCGCTTCGCTTCGTCTTTCGCCAGTGTCCATGGCTGCGTTTCGTCGATATATTTGTTCGTGCGGCTGACGAATTGCCAGATGGCAGCAAGCGCGACCGAGAACTCCATGTTCTCCATCGCCGCTTCGACCTGCTGAGCCGTTTGCTCGGCGAGCGACTGCAGCGCCTCATCAAACGGCGTCACGCGACCCGCATATCCCGGAATGCTGCCTTCGAAATATTTGTCGATCATCGCGACCGTCCGATTCAACAAGTTGCCGAGATCGTTGGCCAGATCGAAATTGATCCGGTCGACAAAGTTTTCCGGCGTGAACGTGCCGTCTGCTCCAAACGGAACTTCGCGCAGCAGGTAGTACCGGACAGCATCCAGTCCGTAGCGGTCGATTAGCGTTACCGGATCAACCACGTTGCCTTTCGATTTGGACATTTTACCGTCCTTCATCAGCAGCCAGCCATGAGCGAATACTTTTTTCGGAACCGGAACGCCAAGCGCCATCAGCATGATCGGCCAATAGATCGTATGGAAGCGAACGATTTCCTTGCCGACCAGATGAACGTCTGCCGGCCAGTATTTATCGTACTTCGCGCCTTCTTCGCCGTCCAAGCCGTAGCCTAACGCCGTAATGTAGTTGGACAAAGCGTCGATCCAAACATAAATGACATGTTTCGCATCGCCCGGTACTTTCACGCCCCAGTCGAACGTCGTGCGGGATACGGCCAGGTCTTCAAGACCTGGCTTAATGAAGTTGTTGATCATCTCGTTTTTACGCGATTCCGGCTGAATAAAGCCCGGATTTTCCTCATAAAGCTGCAGCAAACGATCGGCGTATTTGCTCATCCGGAAGAAATAGCTTTCCTCCTTGACGAGTTCAACCGGACGTCCGCAGTCCGGGCAATTGCCGTTGACAAGCTGGCGTTCCAGGAAAAACGATTCACAAGGCGTACAGTACCAGCCTTCGTATTCGCCTTTGTAAATATCGTCCTGCTTCAACAATTGATCGAATATTTTCTCGACGATCTTCTTATGACGCGGCTGCGTCGTACGGATAAAATCGTCATTCGAAATTTCCAGCTTCGCCCACAGCTCTTTGATGCCGACAACGATGTCGTCTACGAACTGCTGCGGTGTCTTATCGCTTTCCGCCGCCTTGCGTTCGATCTTTTGCCCATGCTCATCCGTGCCCGTCAAATACCAGACATCGTAGCCGCGCAGCCGTTTGTATCTCGCCATCGCATCGCCCGCCACCGTTGTGTAGGCATGGCCGATATGCAATTTATCGCTCGGATAATAAATCGGCGTCGTAATGTAAAACGTTTTTTTAGACGAATCTCCCATTGTGCATCCTCCTTTAATGAATAGCTTGAAAAACGCAAAAAGCCCCCGTCCAACATGGGACGAGAGCTTGACTCACGCGGTACCACCCAAATTTCTGCTGCGCACCGGTCGACTGGCCTTAATAGGCCCGCCCGCCGTAACGCAAGCAGCTTCGTAGCGCCGTCCATACCGGACGGCAAGTCCGTAACGCAGACTGTGCGCCGCTCCCTTACCTGCCGCAAACTATGCGACTGGCTCGAAGTGCGGATTCTCCCGGACCATATTCCAATGTCGTCCTATGCCGGCTTTCACCGCGATGCCCGGCTCTCTGCGATAGGACGGATCATCGTACTCATCCGTTCATCGAAATCGTTATATAAATCAAAATATAACCAATGCAGCAGCCGTCTGTCAAGCTGCCTCGATCAATCGGGCGTTTTCTCGCCTTCGCCGGGAGCCGGAGGCACCGGATCAAAGCCGCCTGGATGGAACGGATGGCAGCGGGCGATCCGTTTCGCCGCCAGCCAGGAGCCTTTGACCGCGCCGTGCTTCTCCAGCGCCTCTAGCGCATACGCCGAACAGGTCGGATAAAACCGGCAGGTCGGCGGCTTCAGCGGCGATATCGCTTTGCGATAAAACAGGACGGGAGCTTTCATGACGCGGACCGCCGTTTTCCTGCCTTGCGCACCCATTAGTTTGCTCCCGCTCCTGCACCGGCCTCTTCCTGCGAGCAATCTTTGCAATAGCCGAACACTTCGAATTTGTGCTTAACGACTTTAAAGTCGTCGGGCACCAGCGTCTGTTCCATCGGGCAAAATGTAATCGGATATGTGCGGCCGCACTGCAGACAGATCATGTGGTGATGATGATCATGCTCCCGGCAATGCAGCTTAAATTTAACGCCGTCCTCAAACACGACCTGTTCCAGCACGCCAAGCTCTTCCATGACGCGCAAATTGCGATAAACCGTGTCGAAGCTGAGACCTGCATATGATTTGCCCATATATTCGTAGACATCCTTTGGCGCAAGATAGCCCGGCGAATCGGTGAACAGCTTCGCCAGCGACTTGCGCTGATCGGTGATCCGAAGCCCTTGGCCTGCCATCTTTTGTACGATTTCTTCGAATGTATGCAATGAACGAACCTCCGAATCCATAAAGTGAACTCTATTCATCCATAATGCCGAAAAAAAAGACTCCCGTCAATGAGGAGCCTTGTCTCTTCCTGCACGGAAGCCTATCCGTTCAAACGCATATTGATTAAAAAACTGGCGCTCATCGCCACAAGCAGAGCAATGGATAGAAACGCCGTCACATTTCTGCGCTGCCTAGCCTTTTGCTGCTTGTCCGGTTCCGAGCCGTTGTTCGCAGCCTCGGTAACCGCCCGCTGCATAAACAGAAACGTAATCAACGACGCCACAAATAACAGATTGATCAAAAACCAAATGGCTGTCCACAGCATTTGCAAGCCCTCCTATCAAGCGCGAACCGGCTCCGTTATAGGAACCAGGTATTTAATATAAGCATAAAGACGACAAAGCTGACTACCGCGCCTGCAAAGCTGAACCAGCCGGTTCGGAAACGCTGCTGGAACATTCTAAGGATGCCAAAGCTTAACAATCCAAAAATGAGCAATAAAAAGACGACTCCCAATATAAACAAAGAAGCCGAAACGTTGCTAACATCGACTAGAGACACGCTCTACACTCCCCTATGCACCTATGTTAAGCGGCAATTTTCGTAATAAATACGGCCTGTCCGCTTCTACTCGCTATATAGCATTATAAGGGAAAGAAGCTTTATTATCCAGCAGCAATCTTGTACTATTTCGTGACAAAAAGCTCTCAAACCATTCCAGACTGGCCCATTACCAGCGAATTGGCGCTTCGTAATAGACCGCGCCTCCCGGCCTTTTGCGCAGCTTGATTTGAAGAACCCCGTTCTTGACCAGCGCGCGGCAAATTTTCGGCTTAACCGGCTTTGGAAGCTTGACCGTTTCTTTGCGGTCCCCGGGCAAGCCGTCTATCCGAATCCGGTCCTCCCTAACGAACAAGCGGAGCGAATCGCGCTCCACCCCGGACGGCAGCGGAAACTTTACGAACACAAAATGATGCGTTTCGAACACCGACGGCCCGTCATCCTGCTGCTGCATCATGCCGGCGGCTTCGGGAAGCGATTTGGTCATCATTTTACGGACGAATTGCTCGACCCAATCCGGCTCGCGCAGCACGTCGAAGCCTTTCGGAAGCTTTTGCCCTTCCATCCAACGCTCCAGCTCATCCCATTTCGACGTCATCTCTCTGCGCTCACCTCCCGCCGCTTTTTTTCAGCATATGCGTTTCTGGGCGCTCCCGACACTTTAACAGAGACCATCGTCCAACAGACGGCCTCAGTCAGGGAACCTCTGGGCGAATGCCGCATACGATATACCATTAATTCATCAAAAGGAGGGTTTCGCATGCCTTCCATTGTCGGTTTTGTGAAAATCGTCAGCGTAGGTTCCAGCTCCATCGTGCAATTCGGCGACGCCGTACAGCTCACGCCGACCAGCACCTCTAAGACGTATGCCGGCTCGGGCTCTTTCCTAACGGGCAGTCTCGCCAACTCCAACAATGCCGTCAGCGCCACAAATACGCTTGATCCTGATGTGCAGGACAGCTCGCCGAACGAGGTCAATGTCATATGAGTTGGACCGTTCATCAGACGATTACGATTCATGTTCTACGGGTGGACAGCGTGTCGAACAGCTCCGTTCTGCAGGTCGGCAGCGCCGGCTCGATCCGTTCCCTTTCCCAGCTGTACAACACTGGCGGATTTACAAGACCCGCAGCCCAACTGGTCGAGGAAAGTCCGCTCTCTCTCGTTCCTCTGCCTAATCCTTCTTAGAAGGCGGGGTATATACCGATACGAAACAGGAGGCGACCGTCATGCAGCAGCAACCAAACAACCCATCCCCATGGATCGCCTGGTCTCAAGACGTACAGGCGAAGCTAAGTAGACAGGAAGCGCAAATCGCTCAGCTCGAGGAACAACTCGCGGCTATGTGCGCGCAGCTTAAGACGCTGGAGTCGAAACCGACGTACCATATTGACAATTTGCAATATCATTTCGATCAATTAAAGGTGGAAAAGCTGGAAGGGACGCTCAACATCGGCATGACGCCGCCGGGAGCTCCCGAGGCGAAGGGCGAGATCGAGCAGGCCAGCGTCTCTAAGCCGCTCGTCTTTCCAGCAGCCAAGCCCGGCATGACGCCGCCGGAAGGTCCTTACGGCGATATCCGCCAGGAGCTCGATCGTTATCTTGATAATGAGGCAAGCAAGAAACTGATTGAAATGGAGAAACAGGTGGGTATTCCTCTCGATCCGTATCATCGTCGGATGATTATAGAGGATATTCGGAAGCAGCTGCCGACCCGCATCCAGTTTTATGTGAAAAGCGCCGCCGACGGAACGGGCAGCGGCGAGCTGCCAGGCGACAGCAGTAAAGCCGACGTTATCGCCAAAACGCAGCGGGACGCCGATGCCGCTCTGATGCAATATTTGCAGCAGCTGAAAGGCCCGAATTCCAATCCATGAGGTGATAGTGAATGTTTCAGTTTACCGTCCACAATGGACAGCTAACCGTTGGCTCGATTGAAGTACTTGGCGTATCGGCTTCTTCGTCACTGCAAATCGGCGACACGGATCGCATGACGCTTTGCTCCATGTTCGACACGCCGCCCGAATCGGTCATCGTCGGACCGTTAGCGCCTTTTCCGTCGCCCGAGGGCGCAAGCTCGGCGCTTGGCGAGTCTCCGCCATCCGAAAGAGACAATGAGGAATGACCTCCTCCCTGCCCTCATCGGTTAACCGCGCTGACGAATATCCGATCCGCACCGCCGAGATCGGATTTCTTTCCGTCACCGACGTTTCTCTCGCTGCTACCGTTCAGCTCGGAGATCGCGGACTGTATACGCCCAAGCTGTTTGCACTAGCCGTGCAACGGCAAGAGGATCATGCGAAAAGCGGCTCTGTCTACTTCGAATCTTATTCCATTTTTGAGCGTTCGTTCCCCGTTTTTTCCGAGACGGAAGAGGAGGCCGATGAGACGGCATGCCCTGTAATCGTCCGGCACAATCATTGCCCCAGAATCAGCGTCGGCTGCGTTAGCGTCATTGCGCTTGGCGCAGACTCTAGCTTGCTAGCGGGCAATATGATGGAAATGAATGCGGAATCCCGCATTAAACACATTAGACAATACAAGCGTCCTTCCGGTTTGCCGGCAATCGGCTGCTAGATGGTGTGGCAAAGATAGGCATTCGCTGAAAAGCGTTTATACCGGTACAAACGTCCAATACTCTTCACCGCCCGCCTCATACATTATGGATGTGGTCGAATATCACAACTCTAACCATTCAGGAGGTATGAACTGTGGGATACCCTGTAGCAGGCGCTAATGTTGGTTGCGGCGGACCGGTAGGAGGTCTCTGGACGAGCACAGGTGTGATTCTCGTTCTGTTCATCTTGCTCGTAATTATTCTCCGCTCTTGCTTCTTGTAAGAAGCAAAGCAGATCAACCAAAAGAGAACGGGAGTGCATGATGCGCTCCCGTTCTTAATTCCATATTCACCTATCGGACCCTTGCATGACCGCAGCAAATCTAAGCAGCCTTGCCTTCAAGGACTCAGCCGCTTTGGCTACCGGGAGTCTTCTCCTCTATCCTGCTGCTCCAGCAACTGCTTATACTTTGCAGTATATTTGCTGACGCTTTGCACGAATGTCGCATGCGACCATGTGAGAGGAGCCACTGACAACGGCGTGCCGTCATGCGGATTTAGCTGCTCCGGCAGCACGCCGCTTGGCAGCGCATGATCGACGACCCATTGCAAAGTTCGCTTCGGCCCTTCCAGATCGGCCAGCGTCGAGGCGGAATCGATCTCGAAGTTGGCGACCCATAGCGTACATATGATCCACGGATTTCCCGGCACTTTCTCGATCTCGCTCGATTGCTGAAAATAGTAATCGTTTGTGTAGCGAGCAATGCCGCCGATATCAGTCCGAATTTGCAGCCCTTCTTTAATTGCCCGCATCGTCCGAATGACCTTGTCGTCATGAACGGGCAGCACGCCGAACTCCCAGATGCCGAACATGCTGCTCTCCAGCGTCATATCCTTTACCCACCGGTTGTCTTTCTGAATCAAACCGCGGGCGAATCGGCCCGTTTCCTCGTCCCAGAGATGAGTCAGCATACCTTGCTTGATCGTATTAGCCGTATTTTTGTAATGATCGCTTCGCTCGTAATCGCCGAACAATTCGGTGAAGAAAGCGGCCGCCATCAGCCCTGCGTACACCGAAGAGGCCGTATACGTCCAAATTCCGTAGCGCTCCTCCCAGAGATCGTAGCTCGGCAGCGGCAGCGCAAGCGACGGCTCGATATATTCGCTTAGAAACGAAGCCGCTTTGCGGATCAAGTTGCTGTACAGCGATTGCGGCAGCTCAATTACCTGATTGCGCGAGTAGTCCTGCCAGAGCGCGAACAGAACGAGCGCCGTCTCGTCCTCCTGAATCGGCAGCCGTCTGCTTCCCTGTACGATGTATGGATGCCAACTGGAACCAACCGTTCCGTCCGGATTGTACTTGTGGTACAAGTAGCCTTCTGGAGACAGCGCCTGCGCGCAAAAGGTGAAGAACGGCGCGATTACGCTTTGGTAGCCCGCCAGCGACATCGCCTCCGCGATCAATGCCCCGTCGCGCGGCCACATGTAACTGTAGTGATCGCGGTTGTATTGCAAAATATCGGTGTCATTCGCCGCCAGTATCGCTCCTCTTTCGTCCACTTGCGTCCGGACAAGCAGCAAACTGTGTTTAAACATGCGTACGACGCCCTTCGGCAAATCGTACGTGTCCTGTTCCGCGCGGCGCAGCCAGTGCTTCCAGTAAATGACCATCCGGCTGAGCAGCTTTTCCGGATGATTTTCCTGCACATACTGGTTCAGCGCTTTGACTTCCTCCAGGTTGCTGCCGATCGACATCCAGTAATAAACCGTCTTCTCGCTGTTCGGCGGCACAATGGTACGCAAGCTGATCGTGCTGTCGACCGAGCCCTGCGCGATCGTGTTGCCCATCAGCGCCCCGTCCTCTGCGTCCCGCCAGGTTCCTTCCGCCGAGTGGAATCGCTTAATGCCTGTAGAATATTGCATAATGCCGCCTTCGTCGGTTGAGCCGCTGAACATAAAGTAGTTTGAGCGCTTGTAGTGAAACAGCGTGTTATTTTCAGGATAATACGCCGCCGTATCGCCGACTTCCGACCCTTCGATCATCAGATCCTGATGAAAGAACAAACGTGCTTCCCGCGGCTCGTTCCGCCGGTTGCGGATGACGACCCGTTTAATATAGATGCATTCACGTTGATGAATACCGTCGTTGATATGAAGCTCGACGTCCAGTCCTTCGTGCTTCGCAATAATGTTCGTAACGAGCGAGTCCTCGATGTAATCCATCTCGAATTTCCATTCCGGCTCGTCAAGCCAGGAGAACGCTCCTCCGATCCAAATGCCGAAGCGGCAATAGTGGCCGCCAACGTGATTCAATTGACCGACGTATGGATAATAGATATCCCGAATAAAACAGTGCTGATCCAAATTGACCAATAGCTTGCCGTTGCCGATTACGAGATGACGGGCCATGGCTCATTCCCCCTTCGATGAGACAGAAGTTGATCGTATAAGGCGATATAAGCTTTCGCCGACCGATTCCAGCTGTGATCCTCTTTCGCGCCGTTCGCAACGATTCTTTTCCACGTCTGCGGATCACGGTACATCGCTAGCGCGCGCTGTACCGTGTACCAGTAATCGTCTGCGTTGTAGTACGTAAAGCTGAAACCGTTGCCTTCACCCGTAAATTCATTGTAAGACTGGACCGTGTCTTTCAAACCGCCGGTTTCCCGCACGATCGGCACTGATCGGTAACGAAGCGCCAGCAGCTGGCTTAAGCCGCAAGGCTCGAATCGCGATGGCATTAAGTACATGTCGGAGCCAGCGTATATCCGGCGAGCCAGACGGTCGTTGTATCCGAGCCACACGGCCGCCTTGTGCGGATAACGGCCGGCAATCTCGTTCATCAGCTCTTCATAGCGGCGCTCGCCGGAGCCAAGAACGACAAACTGCAGATCTTCCTTCATCATCGACTCAAGCTTGGCTGCTATGAGGTCAAAGCCCTTTTGCTCCACAAGCCTTGTGACGATGCCGATTAACGGCGTCTCTTCCGAGACGGGCAAGCCCATTTCCTGCTGTAAATCGGCCTTGTTTTTCCGCTTTCGAGCCAGCGAATTGCGGTAAGGCGTATGCAGCGCCGCATCGTTCATGGGATCGAACAGCTCCTCGTCGATGCCGTTCACAATGCCGGACAAGTCGCCGGAACGGTAGCGAAGCAGCGCGTCCAGCAATTCGCCGTGCTCCCAGCCCTGTATTTCCTTGGCATACGTCTCGCTGACCGTCGTCAGCTTGTCCGCGTATACGAGACCGCCCTTCATGCAGCTCGCCGCGCCGTGGAATTCCAAGCCGTCGGACCCGAACAGCTCGTCTCCAGCGCCAAGCAAATCCTTCAGCAGCTCGATGCCGAACAGCCCCTGATACTTCAAATTATGAATCGTAAACACCGATTTGACTCCCGACCAAGCCGGATCGTGAGCGTACCTCGTCCGCAGCAGGAACGGGATCAGTCCCGTTTGCCAATCGTGGCAGTGGACGATATCCGGGCGGAAATCGAAGTACCGCGCCGCCTCCATAACGGCGAAGCAGAAAAAGACAAACCGTTCGGCGTCGTCGCCATAGCCGTACAGCCCTCTTCGCTTGAAATAAAATTCGTTATCGATCAAGTAATAGACGGTGCCGTCGATCTCGCCCCGCAGCAGGCCGCAATACTGGTTGCGCCAGCTGAAGTTGACCGTAAACTCCGCCAGCCGCTCAAATTTCTCCAGATACGAAGACGGAATTTCCTCGTATTTAGGCAGAATGACTCTGGCGTCCGCGCGATGCTGCGCGAGCGCCTTCGGCAAAGCGCCGGCAACGTCGGCAAGCCCTCCTGTTTTGGCAAGAGGAACGGCTTCAGACGTTGCGAATAACAGATTCATCGCATTCACCTCGTTGTCGCTCTATCGTATGGATCGCACCTACCGATAAGCCGATGTGCTAGACTATATGATTTTTCTTTTCCCGGCCAGAAACGGACTGTCCGACGAACCTCGTATATCCCGCTCGTTTTGCACATGCACGTCCTTATCCAAAATGCTGTACTGGATCAAGCTGTTCTCGCCGACATCGCCGTTCTGCATGACGATGCTGTTGCGAATAACTGCTCCCTTGCGAACGTGAACGCCCCGGAACAGAATGCTGTTCTCCACCGTTCCTTCGATTCGGCAGCCGTTGGCGATCAACGAGTTGCTGACTTTCGAAGAGGCGGTGTAGCGCGCTGGCGGCTCATCCTTGCCCTTTGTAAAGACGGAGTTTGGCTGAAAGAACAACTCCCGCCATACATCCGGCCGCAGCAAGCTCATATTGCTTTCATAGTAGCTGGCCAGCGTATTGACGACGCTCAAATAGCCTTCGTACATATAGCCGTAAATTTGCAGCTTGTCGATTCGCGAGAAAATCGCATGGCGAACCAAATGATCCTGGCCTTGAGCAAGCGACGTCTCGACCAGTTCCATGAGCAGGTCCTTCTTCATAATGTACATTTCCATCGATGAAATCCGGCTTTGCATTCTGCCATAATGATCCTGGATGGCGGTAATGCGGCCGTCGTCATCCATTTTTACTTTGCGTGCTTTTCCGAGCAGCGCTTCCGTTTGCTCTTTGCATACGACCGTAATGTCGGCGCCCTTTTCCTCGTGAAAATCAATTACCGGCCCAAAATCGAGGTTGCATACCATATGGCTTCTTGTAATCACGACATATTCCAGTGTCGACCGGTTGAAGTAATCCCGGTGCTGATAAAAGTGATACAAGTCGCCGCGGCTAATTTCCTGAATATCGTCGGTCGCCGGCGGCAGCAGGAACAGACCGCTCTGACGATTGCTCAAATCCCAGTGGCTGCCCGAACCCAAATGATCCATCAGCGAGCGGAATTTCGTATGGGCGAACACTGCCACCTTGTTAATGCCGGAATTGACCATGCTGGACAAAACAAAATCGATCAGCCGATAACGAGCTCCGAACGGAACGGTAGCGAGGCAGCGGCTTTCCGTCAGCCGCTCCAGCTCATCCGTTTCGTGGATCAAATTGACGACGCCCATAACGCGATGCTTCATGGCTGCTCCACCTCCAATAAAACAGGATTGCGGCCGACCCGCTCGCCGATCGCGACGACCGTAATGTCTTCGCCATCCGGGTCGCCAACCGTCGCCCCGTCCTCGATCACGGCCCCCTCGCCGATAATAGATCGATATACGCGAGCTCCCTTGCCGATTTTAACGTTCGGCATAACCACCGATTCACTGATCTGGCTTCCTATTTCTGACTCTACGCCGTAGAACAACACAGACCGTTCGACCGTGCCCTCGATAAAGCAGCCTTCTGTCACCATCGAGGAGGTCAGTTCGGCGCCCGGCGCCGCGTACTGGGCCGGACGATTCGGGCTGACCGAGTAAATGCGCCAGTTTTTGTCCGACAGGTCAAGCGACGGCTCGTCTGCCAGCAGATCCATATTCGCTTCCCACAAACTTTCGATCGTGCCGACGTCCTTCCAGTAGCCTTTAAAGGAATAAGCGCTAATGTGCAAGCCGTCTTTCATCATCGCGGGAATAATATCTTTTCCGAAGTCATGGTTCGACGTCCGGTTTGCTTCATCCAGCGACAAATAGTTTTGCAGCGCCGGCCAGGAGAAAATGTAGACGCCCATTGAGGCGATGTTGCTGGTTGGATTTTTCGGCTTTTCTTCAAAGGCCGTGATCCGGTCTTCATCGTCGACATGCATAACCCCGAAACGGCTCGCTTCCTTCCAGTCGACCTCGATGCCGGCAATTGTCAGGTCGGCCCCCCGCCGCTTGTGATGCTGCAGCATCAGCTCGTAATTCATTTTGTAAATATGATCGCCAGATATGATAAGCACATAGCTTGGATTATACCGTTCGATAAACGCCATGTTTTGATAGATGGCATTCGCCGTCCCTTTGTACCACACGCCGCCCTTTTGCTTAACGTATGGAGGCAGTATAGCCATTCCACCGTCCTTCCGGTCCAGCCCCCACGGCGTGCCGATGCCGAGATAGCGATTCAGCTCGAGCGGCTGGTATTGCGTTAGCACGCCAACTGTATCAATGCCCGAATGTGCGCAGTTGCTGAGCGTAAAATCGATAATGCGATACTTTCCGCCGAAATAAACGGCGGGTTTGGCCAAATCCTTCGTCAATACGCCAAGCCTTTTCCCTTCGCCGCCCGCCAGCAGCATGGCGATCATTTCTTTACGGCCCATAGACACCAACTCCTTCTTAGTGTGTGTCCCCCGTTTCAAGGATGAGCAGTTGGAAGGATAAGGGGGGAATCAATAACGAAATGCTTTGGTTGCAGCCGTGCCAAGCGGTAGCTTCGCTTGCCACATGGCGCTGCCTCGTGCCGCGGCCTCCGTAGTGTTCCTCGTCGCTATGCATCCGCACGCGATAGAGACCTTGCTCGGGAACGCCTATCCGGTAGCTGTCATAGCCGGAACGCGAAAAATTCGCGACGATGACCGAAAAACTTTTAGTTCCATAACGTATAAAGGATATGATAGATTGGTCGGCATTATGAACGTCGATCCAACGAAAACCGCCCGATTCGGCGTCTTTCTCCCAAAGCGACGGAAGCTCAGTATACAGAGCGTTCAGCTCCCGCACGTATTGCTGCGTTTTGCGGTGCAGCTCGTAATCGAGCAGCAGCCAGTCAAGCTCTTCGGCATCCTTCCATTCGTCGAACTGACCGAATTCGCCGCCCATGAACAGCAGCTTTTTGCCTGGATGCGTCATCCAATAACCGTAAAACAGCCGCAGCTGCGCGAATTTTTCTTCATATGTGCCTGGCATTTTGTTGAGGAGAGATCGTTTGCCGTGAACGACTTCGTCGTGCGACAACGGTAAGACGTAATTCTCGGAAAAAGCGTATACGAGAGAAAACGTGATTAAGTGGTGGTAGTGCTTGCGGTCGGAAGGATCGTACGACATATAACGCAAAATGTCGTTCATCCAGCCCATATTCCATTTGAAATTGAAGCCCAGCCCGCCTAAGTAGGTAGGAGAGGTGACTGCGGGCCAAGCGGAAGAGTCTTCCGCCAGCATTAGAGCTTCGGGGTAGTAGTGAAAAACCGTTTCGTTCAGCCGCTTCAGAAAGCGCAGCGCATCGAGGTTATCGATGCCGCCAAGCTTGTTCCAAGTGTAAAGCTCCTTCGGCTTATCCATATGAAGATTGATCATACTGGCGACGGCATCGACGCGAAGTCCGTCGATATGGTACATTTCCATCCAATAGACGGCGTTCGAAATAAGAAAGCTGACGACTTCGTTTTTGCCGAAATCGAAGGCTAGCGTACCCCATTGCGGTTTATCCGCCAGCTTCTCGTCCGGCCCTTCGAATATCGGCGTGCCGTCGAATAGGCGTAAGCCGTGATCGTCGCGGCAAAAATGGCCGGGCACCCAATCAAGAATGACGCCAAGACCGCGCTCATGGCAGCAATCTACGAAATGCATCAGCTGCTTTGGCCTTCCATAACGGCTCGAGGGCGCATAAAAACCGGTAATCTGATACCCCCACGACTGATCGAGCGGATGCTCGGCAAGCGGCAGCAGCTCGATATGGGTGTAGCCCATTTCGACGGCGTACGGCAGCAGCTGTTCAGCCAGTTCGTCGTAGGTCAAATAGACCTCTTTCCCTTTCACTCGCCATGAGCCCGCATGAGCCTCGTAAATGAGCAGCGGATTCGAATAAGCATGCTTGCTCCGCTTCTCTTCCAGCCAATTGCCGTCCCGCCAAGGGAAGCCGTTCAGCTCGGTAATGACAGAAGCGGTCAACGGACGCCGCTCGGCATAAAATGCGTACGGATCGGATTTCAGCCGACGCTCGCCCGAAGAGGTGAATACTTCATATTTGTAAAGATCTCCTTCTCCGATACCGGGAACGAACAGCGCCCATATGCCGGTCGATCCGGCTTTGGTCATACTGTGCGATGCGCCGTCCCAGCCATTAAAGCTGCCGGTTACCCGAACCTGCGTCGCATTGGGCGCCCATACGGCGAAACGGACGCCGCTGACGCCCTCCCATTTCATCGGATGAGCCCCCATAAAGCGATAGCTGTGGTGAGAGCTCCCCTCATTGAACAAAAACAAATCAGACATCGACAAGCCGAAAGGCGCCGTTTGCATCAAAATGAACGTTCACCTCCACTGGTGGGATGTATGCCGCAAATGATGGAACGCCTGCTGTTTTGTGGGCGGCGGCGCTTGCTTAATCCTATTATACATATTCCCCTGAAAAATGACACCCCATTTTCATCGGATGTCAAAAAAGCTTACATTAGTGCATTTATTGTTCCTGTCTACTTGCCGATACGCGTTGTATGTAGTAGTGCTTGGAGCAGTAACCTTTCGTCACCGAATCTTTCGTACAATGAATCCATTTGCAAGTTTCTCTCTTTTTTTCTTTCGCCGGCCTCACCGTGAGCGGATCGCCGTGCCGAAGCATCCGTTGATGATGCATAGCGCAAAGCTGCTTAGCTTTGACCGGCCGAGCGCAATCCTCTACGATGCAAATATTCATGATGTACGTTACCCCCTTGTATGTTACGCAAGCAAACCTCTGCATCTTATTATATTAGTAGTAAAAGGCTAGGAAATAAAGTTTGTATAAATAAGATTAAAGCATTCCTTAGCGGCACATTCCCTGTCGTCCGCGCGTTACATGGTTCTCCAGCTTTCAAGTTTAATTAATTAAACAAAAGCCAAGAAATTATTGTAAATACGTCTAAATTATACATGAACTTGTTTGTAAACGAAAGTTTCTTTATACTCGGTTGAGTAACTTTCAGTCAGTCTTCTCCGTCTATACACCACCAAAGTTATCAAGGAGGCAATTAGCTTTGCAGCAACAATTGTTCCATCATATCTTTCAAGAGCTGGAGCAGCCGATGGTCATCGTTCGCGTAACGAGAGACGTTGTCGTATTTTACGAGGTGAATTCCGCCTTTGGACGATTGACCGGGTACACCGGCGAACAATTGAGAAACAAACCGGTAAAAAGCGTAATCGGCCCCTACTCGGATCGGACGGCTGCTCGGCCGTTTAAACGGGAAGGCGCTCTGACAACCGCGCGTAAGCGCATAGTCCCGGTGCGCATGGAAAACAAGCCGCTCGACTACGGTAGCTCGGAAAACGGCCTCACCTTGATGCAGTTCGAAGATTTGAGCGCGCAAAAGTGGATCGACCGGCAAGCGGAGCTCCATCAAGTGCTCGTAAGCGGCGTCGTTGATACGACGTATCATATTCGGTATTTAAGAGATACCCGCACGCGCTCTCTGCTGCAACCGGAAGTGCCTCTGGAAGATGAAACATTTTTCCAATTCATTACGGAATCGGAACTGTCGCGCATTACGGATCTCATACCCGAAACGAACCAAATCAAAAAACTAAATACGATTATCATCCGTACGGTAGAGCTGAACGGCATCCAGTTGGAGCTTACCGTCTCGTTCACGCCGCTTTTCGACGGCTTCGGCAAGCTGAAGGAATATGCGTTCGTTATTTTGGATTACAAACCGGTAAACGATTTCATAGACTCGGCAACTAAGCTGAAAATATGGATGGCGAAGCGGGACATTAGCGCAAATCAGCTGTCCGCTGCCACCAACATTTCACTGCAAACGATCTCGAAGCTGCGCAACGGCAAAATCGAGAAGCCGCAGCGTCTTACCGCCGAACTTATCGCCTCCGAGCTTAGGATAGACGTTAGCGAAATTTGGCCGGAAGTGCGAAAGAGCCGCTAACCATCGGTTAGCGGCTCTGGGCCGGACGATTGCAATCGTCATCTTGCTTTCTGCACGGTCAACCGCCCGAACGCGCCGGACGCCGCTCCGTCAGAAACATCGTCGGCTCCCCGCAATAGAACAGATGCAGTTCATGCATCGCTCTCGTGCAGACGGTATAAAATAGACGCCGCTCGCTTTCCTTGCCGTACGAAGCAGCGGAAGCGTCGCTAATGACGACAGCATCAAATTCGACACCTTTAGCCAAATACGATGGAATGACAACCGTCCCTTTCTCGAAGGTGACGGTTTCTTTTTCGATCAGTCGCAAATCAGCGTAAGCTGTCTTTAACGCGTCGAACAGAGCTTTGCTTTCTTCCGCCGTCTTGCCGATGAGCGCGATCGACGGAACGCCTCTGCTTCGCAATTCGTCCAGCTTAGCCTTAATAAGCAATAATAGTTCCTCTTTATTGCCGGCCCGCTCGACGGTTGGCTCCTCTCCGTTCCGGTTGAACGGGATGATCTCTGCGCCGTTCTCCACCATATCGCTAGTGAATTCGACGATTTGCCGAGTTGAACGATAGCTTCGATGCAGGACGATCTTTTCCGTTTCTTCAGGGGAGAACAAGCCCGAAAGCGGTTCGAATCCTCTGCCATCCGCCGAATGGGCGAAGATCGATTGGTTCAAATCACCGAGCACCGTCATTTTCGCCATCGGAAAAATCCGCTTTAAGTAGTGGAACTGAAACGCCGAATAATCTTGCGCTTCGTCGATGAACAGGTGGCGAACGGACGTATTGGTATGAAAGCCTTCCAGCGATTCCGCCAGATACAAATAAGGCGTCGCGTCCTCATAACCCATTTCCCCTCGATTCAGCCGCTCTTCGGTCAGCTCGCATATCCGATTCCAGTCTGCAGGAACGTCGTCTTCCGTCAGCCGGGCCAGCAGGCCCGCATCTGTGAACAACGCGCGATAAATAGCAGGCATGTCGATGTATTTCATCTTTTTCACGCGCGACCGCAGCCGCTTGAACCGCTCCTGGACAATCATTGCCGACAGCATCTCCTGCTCATGGCGGAAATCGTCAAACGAATCTTCGGTAAATTTATTTTTTCGCTGCAGCTCGTTATAGGCATGGATATAGGCTTCCTTGTCGAGAAGCTCCATTTCGTCCTGCACCCACTTCTTGCTTCGCTCTTCCTTGCCCAGCCGCGTCAATTCCTTCAGCAGCCATTCCGACGTCATGCGCATCCGATTCGGGATCGACAGCGAATCATGGAGGCTGTAGAAATATTCGCTCGTTCGCTCCGCCGGCACAATCGTCCTTCCGCGAAATCGGATCGGCTTGAACTTCAGACCGGATTCGCCGAGCGATTTGGCGTAGCTTTGGACTGCTTCCATGAACGGCACTCCTGATTTATAGCGGATAGAAGCGATTTTCGCCTCATAATCCGGATCGTCCAATGCCCCCAGCGTGTATTCCATTTGTACGAACGGATCCTCAAGCGCAAACGACTCCCCGAGCCTATGCTCAACATACTGCTGATAAGTCGTCTGCTGCATATTTTGCTCGCCCAGTTCCGGAAGTACGGTCGATACATAACTGTTGAACATGGGATTCGGCGAGAACAACACAATTTGATCGGCATTCAGCGTATCGCGGTATCGGTAAAGGAGATAGGCGACCCGCTGCAGCGCCGCAGAAGTCTTGCCGCTTCCCGCAGCTCCTTGCACAATCAGGAGCCTGGCTCGCTCATTGCGGATAATTTGGTTTTGCTCGCGCTGGATCGTCGCGACAATCGTTTTCATCTGCGCGTCGGATTGCTGGCCCAGCACCTCTTGCAGCAGCTCGTCGCCGATGGTTACGCCGGTATCGAACATGCTGGCAATGACGCCGCGCCGTATGACGTACTGCCGCTTCAGCGTCATTTCCCCTTCGATCGATCCTCCCGGTGTCGTATACTCGGCCGGCCCCGGCGGGTAGTCGTAATAAAGGCTTGATACGGGTGCCCGCCAATCATAAATCAAATAATGCGAGCCTGTCTCGTCTAACAGCGACCCGACGCCCAAGTAAATATGCTCCGCACGACCGTCGCTATCGGCCGTGTCTGGGATGAAATCCATTCTGCCGAAATAAGGCGACTGCTCCAGCTTGATGAGCACC
This sequence comes from Paenibacillus sp. NPDC058071, assembly GCF_042885235.1. NCBI lineage: Bacteria > Bacillati > Bacillota > Bacilli > Caryophanales > Paenibacillaceae > Paenibacillus > Paenibacillus sp. NPDC058071. The sequence goes on along the minus strand of NZ_JBHVSK010000007.1, from coordinate 43,428 downwards.
TTCAGCTGCTGCTCCGCACGGCCGTGCGCATGTTCGCGCTCCAGCAGCACTTCCGCTTGCTGCTTCATGCTGGCAGCCGTCTCCGCAGCTTCCGCCGCGTCTTCGAAATTGACCGTTACGTCGTCCCAGAAATTTCGGCGAATGTCGACGATCTCTTGCCGCACTACGCCTGTTTTGTCCTGCAGATGGTCGATTTGCTTTCGTATCAGTGCGGTTACCCGGTCTACTCTTTGCTGCTCCAACCGTTGCTCTTCCTGCATGCTTTCATCCACTCCTTCGCAACCGTGATTAGCGCCCTCTTCCTGAGGGTAGGCCTCCCGCCTGTGCAAGCGGCAGAAAAATCGCTTGCCTGCTACCCGCGCAAGGCTTATAATGTCAAAGTCAGAAATACAATAATACACCTTGCAGCTATTCCGCTGCAAGCCGCGGTTCGAAAACTCCCGCGTTATCAAAACTAGGAGGTTGTTTTATCTATGTTTAATTTGTGGCTGGGCATTATTTTTATGCTCGTACACTTCACGCTCTTCTTGCTGTCCTACCGATTTTTCGGCCGGATCGGCATCTATGCCTGGATCGGCATGGCTACCGTACTCGCTAATATTCAAGTCGTCAAGACCGTAGACATGCCGCTCGGCATCGTTATTACGCTTGGCAATACGATGTACGGCACGATCTATCTCGCTTCCGACCTGCTGAACGAGCGATACGGCGAACGCGCGGCCAAGAAAGCCGTTTGGTTCGGCTTCTTTACGCTGCTCGCATCCACCGCCATCATGCAGCTCGCCCTTCTGTTCGAGCCTTCCTCCAACGAGGTTGCCCAGCAGTCGCAGCAGGCGATGAACGCTCTGTTTGGACTGCTTCCGCAAATCGCTTTAGGCAGCCTATGCGCCTATTTTGTCAGCCAATTTCTGGACGTCAGGTTATATTCGCTGCTTATAAAGTGGTTTCCTGCGCGTAACCAGCTCTGGATTCGCAACAATGGCAGCACCGCGGTCAGCCAATTGGTCGACTCTCTTATCTTCTGCACGATCGCTTTCTATAATCTTTATGAGTTCGACATTTGGCTGTCGGTCTTTTTGACGACGTATCTTATTAAATTTATTGTATCGGTATGCTCGACGCCATTTCTATATGCGGCTCGAAACTTTACGTTCAAAGACGAGGACTAACGGATAAAACAAGGTCTCCGGCACAAGCCGGAGACCCTTTCTCGTTTAAATCAATTCCTATTTATTCTGAAAATCCGATATCGTCGAGCATAATTTTGCCGGGGCCTCCGGTGAAGTGGAAAATCACTTCGGTCGGCACCGTCTCGCTCGGGCTTCTATCCCAATCGAAATAACGCAGCGGCAAGCGGAACGTCTGGAAGACAGGCTCGGCGCTTTCCTCGTATTTTCCGTCCTTGATTCGTTTCTCCAGCCAAGGAATTTTCAAATAATCGGCCTCGAACGGCGCCGGCACACTCATCACTTCGCCGAGAGGAAGCTGACCGCTGCTGCCGTCTTCAAGCACAAGCTCTACCTTGATCTCCGGCAGCGAACGGGGAGATGTCTCCGCTCCATCCGCATCTTCTGCCGGCGACTCGGCTTCGGCAGCGTCTTTTTCCGTTTCAAGCTCTGACGTTAAATCGACGAGTGAGAAGGACAGCACGTCCTGCTCCAGATCGAGCTCAGACAGCCGTTCGCCGTACGATTCGGACAGCGATAACGAGTAGGAGCCTTCCTCCTCCCATTGCAGGACGGCGCCTTTCGTTCCTTTATCGACGCTGTCACGATTCTCGGCATCCTCTTCCGTCCATTCGGCGAGCCCTTCGGCCTCCAGCTTGCCGCCTTCCGGAAGCGTTGTTTTTTGCGTATCCTCCTCATATCGCGCGGCGGCCAAAAATGTGGCGTCCTCATAGCGGCTGATATATTCAGTCGAAGATGGAAGCCAAGCCAACCCGCTTCGATAATCGTGAAAAAGCGGCAAATATTCAGCCTTATCGTTCAAGGTCGCTTCGAGAAAGGCGGAAACATACACTTGCGCGATTGATCGTTGTTCTTCCCCAGTCAGCATACCTCGCTGATTCAGCAGCAGGCCGCCCGGCATGCTTTCATCCATCGTTCCCCAATCCGTATTGAACCGGCTGTGATTGGCTTCTGCAATATAGAGCGAAGCTTTGAAATAACCGGCGGCCGGCGTAAAAGAGGTCCGAATATATTGACGATCGCCGTAAAAGCTGTTGACGTCAGCGTCGCGCGCGCCCTGCAGCGTTAAATAATTGACGTCTTGCAGCTCGGCGGATTTGTCGTTCACCTTCCGATCGGTCGGCGCGAGCGCGATAACCGACTTGATTTTCGGCTCAAAGCCGGTTAGCGACTTATCGTCCGAGAACCATTTATCGGCATCGGCGGCCATCGCCACTGCCTGACCTCCCCGGGAATGGCCGAGCAAAGCGACGCGGTCCCAGTCAATACGGCTGTATAGCGCATGGCCCCCCGTTTCACTGAATACATTTAACTGCTGCAAATGCTTAAGCAGCACCCAAGAACGAACCAGCATATCGTTGTCCGGAATGCCGGACCATACCGAATAATTCAAAAAATTTTCATCGACCGATACGGCAATAATGCCCTTGCTGGCCAACAACTCGCCCAAATAACGATAACCGCCGTCCGAGAAATCTTCCATCAAATGATTGCCATGCACCATCAGCGTTATTGGAAAAGGGCCGTCGCCTTCGGGCATCCATACCGTTCCGTTAATCGGCAGCTGCTTCTGGTTGAAGCCCCAATACCATTCCTTCAGCTTATTCCACCGTTTAATGTAGGCGGAGGCGTCAGCAGGCTCAGAGACATAGTCGACCGCTTTGCCAAAACCTTCGCGGTGCTTGTCGGAGCCGCTGCCGTACGTAAATTCCGTATACGCGTAATCGCCGTCTCTCGAAGGATCGAGAACGCTCGGCAAGGTGGACGCCGACGCCAGAACGGTCACCTCGCTGCCGTCCGCACTGTCCGCCTCCGTAATCGAGCTTTGCCCCGGCTGCTGCGGTCCGAACGTTACAATCAACAAAGCGGACAACAAGCCGGAAGCAAAAACGGCGGCGGTCATCAGGGCGATCCCTTTTCCATTCGAGCGCAATAAAAGCCGGATGCCGATACCGGCGAATGATCCCATTACACTCACAATCAATGCAAACGCAATAGAGTCAATTACTCCAAAATTCATGTAATAGCATATCGAATAAACAAGCAATGCCGTGTAAGAAAAAAAGCCAATAAATTGCCGTGGCGCCGGTAAACGAAACATCGAGAGCAGTACGGCAATCAGCTGCGAGACAAGTAGAAGACCCATAGCATTGGCAAGCACGAAACCGCCCACGTCTATTATTTTGCCGAGACCGGTCGGCATGCCCAGAGCAACGAACGCCGCTAAAATCGAACTTAGCACGAGCAGTCCGGCGGAAGCGTAACGCCAAGCTGCATGGTCATATTCAAGCCGAGCGAGTGTCCGCGCCTTCACCCATCGGGCAAAGCGTCTTTTTCGGCTTATCGTTAGTTCGAATTCCATAACGATGGCTCCGTTTGTTTGACAAACAGCCAGTTCCGGCCGTCGCGCCGCTCAATCTCAACCGGGACGTCGAAAAAGCGGCTCATCCTCTCCGATGTCAGCACATCGCTTGTAGCGCCCGATTCGAATACTTCTCCTTTTTTCAACAACAGCGTGCGGGTAAAGCAAGGCAATATTTCTTCTACGTGATGTGTAACGTAAATAACGGTTGGAGCATCAGGACGAGAGACAACCCGGTTGATCATCCCCAGAAGCTGCTCGCGCGCGAATACGTCCAGGCCCGTGCATGGCTCGTCCAGAATGAGCAGCTTCGGATTGGCCATAAGCGCCCGCGCGATCAGCACCCGCTGGCGCTCGCCTTGCGAGAGCGTATCGTAGGTCCGCTCGGCCAAAGACTCGCAGCCGAGACTTTTCATAAGCGCAAGCGCCTGCTCGCTGTCCTCGCTATCAGTCGAATCGTATAAACCTATCGTCGCGAATTTCCCGCTAAGTACAATTCGAAAAGCTGTCTCGCTGCCGTACAATTTCTGCTGCAACGAAGTACTCACCCATCCGATCGTCTTGCGCAGCTCGCGCAAATCGACCTCGCCAAACTTGCGGCCGAGCACCGAAACCGTTCCCGATGTCGGCCATATATATCCGTTAATCATATTAAGCAAGGTTGTCTTGCCTGAACCGTTCAGCCCAAGCAGACACCAGTGCTCACCCTGTGACGCCTGCCAGTTGACTTCCTGCAAAATCCGGGAATCATTTCGTTCCCACGATGCGTTGCGTATATCCAATATCATTGCGAACTTCCCTCCCATTTCCTAAAGTATAGAAAAAATCGGGCGTCGGTTCAATGCTAAAATGTTGAATAAACGCTGCAAGCCGGAAAAAGAGGCATCCTGCTGGATGCCTCTTTTTCCGGCTTGCGCCCTGTATAAGCTATGTGAGCGCATAATATAAGGGAACTACAACGAGCGACAGCAGTACGGCAATTAGTCCAATTGCTATCGCCCATCCACCGATCGTTCTGGCGCCTTGCCAAAAAGCGATGCCGCCCAGCGCAATCGACGTCAGCCCGAGCAGAACGGGCCATACGAACCAGGACGCGACGGCGAATGCCAGCGCCGTCCAGCCGAGGGCCGTTCCTCCCCAGTCCCTGCTGCGCTCCACGGCTTCTGTTTCGTCGCGCGGAACGTAGGAGACAGTGCTGCCTACAGCGAAATCTTGCGCCATTTCTTCATTTAAATCGTTATAATTGCTTTCGGTCATTTCCGGCCGCCCGAATGGAGCCGCTACATTATACGTTGGAGTATCGATTTTATCCGCTTCGATATGCTCAATTTTTTGTTCACGCTCATTTCTTCGATCAATAGCCATCGCTCGCTCACTCCTTCGGTTTGAACGTTTGGCAGCAGGTCGCCGACGATTGGTTCGCAACGTCCTGATGATACAGTCCGAGATCGTCGGCTGCAAACTCTTCACGGAACGATGCGCTCGCATGCTGGTCAATATCAACACTGATGGATGTTGCGGCGCAATTGTTTCCTTCCTTCCAGAACGAACAATTCGACACGCTGCAGGATACGCCGTCAGGCATAAAAAAATCACCTCCGATATCAAGTTTCCCTGATCGGAAGTGATTCATTCCGTCCTATTTTTGCCCTTGCATCCGGCGCTGGGTCATGTAGTCGTTCTCGTAGTAAGCCAGCTCGTCGCGAAGCTCTTCGAAAATTTTCGACATGCCGAGCACGATGTTGCGCGCGTCTCTCGTCGGCTTAAACCGGAAGCGAATCGCGTCTTGGCCTGTGTAGGCATAACGTCCGTCTTCGGAATAGCACTCGTTCTTCGGATAAAAGAATGCGTTCACGCATTGATGATACACTTCATACAAAGCTCGTTCTGCAAAGTCGATATCGAAATTGGGTCTTCTGAGCAGCACTCCCAGTTTTTCTACGGAAACCTCAGAGAACACCAGCAAATGGCGCAAATCGGACAACAGTCCTTTGTAGAACGCTTCCGCTTCTTCCCCCGTTTCTTCACCAAGCAGACGGTTCAGCGAATATTCGTTCAGAAACGGCTCCAATTGTTGAATGGCATCTTTTAATTTGTTGCGTGCAGCTTCGCTTAACGGTTTCACATTAGTCGATGGCATCGATCGTGGTTCCCCTTTCTTCATCCAAAAACAAAAAACTCAGGCATCAACATAGTACCACAAATTGCTTTCGGATGGTACTGGCGTTTCCGACTTCTTTTTCGCATATTTTAATCGGCGCAATCGGAACCTACGGATAAGCGTTTATCCGCTCAATTCCTACGGGAGGTTATTAATGATGAGAAGAAAATGGATCGGCATCTTTGCCGTATTGGCAGCAGCGACGGTGCTTATTCTGGTCGCGCCTCTATTTATCCCAGACAGAGGGCCTTCCGCGCCTAAAATCGCCAGTCTGCAGGCGGACCATGAAAAAGCGCAAAAACTGAAAGTGCTCAATCAAGACATGGATAAGACTTCTTTCCTCTGTACCACGGAGTGCTCCCGCGATTTTTCTAAATTGATGACGGACGGGAGCAAGGGTGAAAAATCAGAAAAAATCGACCGGATGATGGCCGAGCATAAGCATATGTCTTATATCAGCTGGATCTCGGGCGACCGCAGCGTAAATAAAGGCTCCCTTCCGCACGATAAAGACAAGACTTCCGCGAAGTACGTTGCTGAGGCTAAAGCTGCTATTCAAAAAGGGGAAAAGTACGTCTCTAAGCCTTACGTTGCTGCGAACGGCAGCCGATACATCGTGCTTGGCGTGCCGCACGACAAGCATCACGGTATCGGCGTAGCCGGTATCGTCAAACAAGATATCGTAACGCAGGTCGAACGCCATCAGAAACGGAATTTGCGGCTTGTACCGTACCCGGCGGAAGGCAATTACCGAATCGAATCGGTCGTGCCGAATTCGACGATCGACACGACCGTACGAAACGGCGAAGACAACGGCAATGCCAGCCACTATCATAATCGCGACGTTGTCGTTCATTTTGCCGATAAAATGACGGACAAGCAATTGACCGACATTAAACGCAGCATTAACGCTTCCTCCATGCAGCGCATCGGCGATACGTATGTGTTCCGTTCCCACTCCATGGAAGCGGAGCAGATGATGCATTACTTCCAGAAATCGTGGAAAACCGAATATGTTGAACCGCATTACCTGTACATGACGAACGAAAGCATTCCGAATGACGCCCTTTACAAGCAGTACCAATGGAATTTGCCTTCCATTAAGACAGAGCTCGGTTGGGATGTATCCAAAGGCAGCGATCAAGTAACCGTCGCCGTTCTCGATACCGGCGTTCAACTCGATCACCCTGATTTAAAAGGAAAGCTGATTCAAGGCATGAATATCGTCGACACAGCCGCGAAGCCGAGCGACGATGTTGGGCATGGAACCCATGTGGCCGGCATCGTAGGTGCGACGGTCAATAACGGCGAAGGTGTGGCCGGCTTGTCATGGTACAACAAAGTGATGCCGGTCAAGGTGCTTGATTCAAGCGGAGCCGGATCAACCTACTCGGTCGCGCAAGGGCTGATCTGGGCGACGGATAACGGAGCGAAGGTGATCAATATGAGCCTCGGCAACTATGCACAAGCCGATTTTCTGCACGATGCAATCAAGTATGCTTACGATCACGACGTGGTCCTAATCGCCGCCAGCGGCAACGATAACACGGAGCGTCCCGGCTTCCCGGCTGCTTATCCCGAAGTATTTGCCGTTGCCGCAACGGATGCGAACAAAAAGAAAGCCAGCTTCTCGAACTATGGCGATTATATCGACGTGGCGGCGCCGGGCGACAGCATTGCCAGCACCTATCCTGGCGGACAATATGCCGCCTTGTCGGGCACATCCATGGCAAGTCCGCATGTTGCTGCGCTTGCCGGTTTGATCCGTTCGGTTAATCCGGATTTGACCAATGTGCAAGTCATGGACATTATGCGCAGCTCGGCTGCCGATCTAGGCGATCCCGGCAAAGACATTTATTATGGCTACGGATTGATCGACGTCGATAAAGCGCTCAAAGCCGCCGTCAGCGGAGCTACAACGCTTCAGAATTATCCCGGTCAAGTTAAGCGGCGGTTAGAGGCTATTTCACGCCTGCATGCAAAGTGAGGCCGGTTAAGCGTCATAGATCGCACACTGCCAATATGGTCATGTATGAATAGCTGGGAGCTTACGCCAGCTGAATGTTATAAAGAAGGAAAAAAGCTTCCGGCCGAAATGGCCGGAAGCTTTATTTTTCATTCGTATTTAGAATCGTTGCGGAAAGTTTGCCTTAAGCCGGGTTCTGTACTTTCGGTGGTGCGAACGGGAACGACCCTCCCACTATGAAAGCGACAATCATCTATCTAGGCCGCCTATTGCTAGACGGCTCCAGCAACCAACCCGAACGCGCCTCAGGCGAAGGCTGCAGCGCGAAGCTGCCGCGTTCTCTCGGTCTTGCTCCAGATGGGGTTTACCAGGCCTGCAGTCACCTGCACGCCTCGTGGTCTCTTACACCACGGTTCCACCCTTGCCTGTGCCGGCGCGAAGCCGGCCATCGGCGGTCCATTTCTGTGGCACTATCCTTCAGCTCGCGCTGACTGGACGTTATCCAGCATCCTGCCTTGCGGAGCCCGGACTTTCCTCTCGCGGCTTAATACCGCCAGCGATTGTCTGTCAAACTTTCCGATGCACGAATAAGTATACAGGGTCTGGCGCGAAAGCTCAACCCTAATTATCGTTCCAGTCGAACCTAAATGCTCCAATTCTTCTAAAGGAATTGAAATACTTCCGTATTTATCGTAGAAGAGACCGCCTTCGTTTCGCTTTTGCGCTCCTGAAGCTCACGGTTCAACCACTCCGCTACGCGGCTCTTCATAATTTTCTCGACGTTATGGCCAGGATCGATAATCGCTAGTCCCGCCGCCAGCGCGTCATGCGCCGTATGGTAATCGATGTCCCCGGTGATAAGCACGTCCGCCCCTGCGAACATCGCATGGCGAATATACCGGCTTCCTGAACCGCCGAGCACGGCCGCCTTCTTGATCGGTGCGGACAAATCGCCTACGACGCGCAACGCAGGCACATCGAATGCATCCTTAACCCGCTCCGCCAGCTCTCCGAGCGTTACCGGTTCTGTCAGCTTGCCCGCTCTTCCGAGTCCGTAAGAACGTCCTTTCAAATCGACGGCATACAAATCGTAGGCCACCTCCTCGTAAGGATGAGCCTTTAGCATCGCTTGCACAACCTTGCGATGCACGCTGTGCGGCACAATCGTTTCGATGCGCACTTCATCAGCCCGCTCAAGCTTGCCTTGTTCCCCTATAAACGGCTTAGTCCCTTCTCCCGGCAGGAATGTCCCCGTTCCTTCGATATTGAAGCTGCAATGGCTGTAATGGCCGATCGCACCAGCTCCGGCTTGGAATAACGCTTGCAGCACTCGTTCGTGATGATCCTTCGGAACAAATACAACCAGCTTGTAAAGCTTATCGGTATGTACATCCTCCAAGCTTTGGCGGTTATCCGCTGCGATGCCGACCATATCAGCCATCCAATCGTTAATGCCTCCGTCTGTGACGTCCAGATTGGTATGCGCAATATAGACCGCGATATCGTTCTTAATCAGCTTCTCATACAGCTTTCCCGCTGGCGTCGTCGTATCCAGCTTGGCAAGCGGACGGTATATAATGGCGTGATGCGCAATAATGAGCTCTGCTCCGCCAGCTATCGCTTCGTCTACAACGGCGTCCGTAACATCAAGCGCAATGAGCGCTTTCGTTATCGGCTTGTTAAGCGTACCTAGCTGCAAGCCGATTTTGTCGTTCTCCACGGCATAATGCTTAGGTGCCAGCTGCTCGATTAATTGGATGACGGTTTGACCGTTGGCAAACAATTCAGCACCTCCTCAATCGCTTCCATTTCCTTACGGAATTGTTCTCTTCGTTCTTCGCTTTGCGGCTGGTCCGACTGGGAAAGCTGCTGCTCGATCCTTGCCAGCTTGCTCAGCTCAGACCGCCATTTTTTCTCGAAAACAGCTTCCGGCTGTTGGCGCAGCAGATACGGTCCCATTCGAACAAGACGGCTGCGTCCCTCTTCCGGTTCCAGTACAAGCGGCAAAAAGGAACTGCTATACAGCTCCGCGTTACGCCGCTCAAGCTCGGCGGCATCGCCCATTTTCAAGGCATGCAGCACCTCGTAAATTTTACCGTCTTCCTCCAAAATCGTCTCGCCTTGCAAAAACCAGTCTCTGCGCAGCAGCCAGCCGCGCACCAAATCTTCGCCTACATTCGGCTGCAGCACCAGTTCTTTGACGCCTTCCAGCTTTCCGGCGGCAAAGCCTGCTTCCAATATGTCGCTCATCAAGCTGCCGCCCATACCCGCAATCGTCACCGTATCGGCTTCGCCAGGCTGCAGTACGGAAAGTCCGTCTCCTCTTCTGACATTAAGCCTGGACGTCATTCCGGCATCGGAAGCCTGTTTGCGCGCCGCTTCATACGGTCCTTCATTCAGTTCGCCGGCAATTGCCGACGATGCGGTTCCCTTTTGCAGCAAATAGACCGGCAGCAGCGCATGATCGGAACCGATATCGGCTACGCGCGAACCCGGTGTAACGCAATCCGCAATTGTTTGCAGACGTTTTGATAATTTCAGCATATTAAGCAACCCACTCTATCCATTTTTTACGGAAGGAGAACAGAACGGCTCCCCCTATAGCGAATTTGACCAACAATTGCAGCTGCAGCAGTATTGGACCTGCTTGATCGACAAACAGCTGAGCATAAAGCTCTGGCATAAACCAGACTAATCCGGCGGCAATGAACAGCACGGCCGACACTTCCTTGGACCAGCGATGTACGAACCAACTGCTCCAGCCGAACAAAATCGACAGAGGCATCCAGTACAGCTGAACTTGGTACCAAGTCGGAGGCGCGATAAACTGCGACATTAACCACGCGTAAACGAGCAAGGCCGCGATCCAACCGCATAAATGCAGGATTGGAATCCGTGCCGCGATCCCGTATACGATCCAGAAAATCGCGCAAAGTCCGAGTAAGCCCGTTTTCCAGCCCCAATCCTCCAAGCCGTGAAGCTGCAGCAAATATAAACCCGACCCGATGAAAAGCAGCATGCCTCCACCGGAAAAGGCAATTCCCGCCGATGCGTTCCGCTTTTTGAACCGCCCGCCAAGCCAAAGCAAAATAGCCGTTCCCGCGACGCAAATCGCAATTTGCAATACCGGATGAAAAGCGTTAAAATAAAGCACAACAAAGGAAATTAAGGTAAATAATCCAAATGTAAGGAGCCAATGCTTGCCGGATGCCCGTTGAATGGCGGCAACCGCTTTGGCGACCGCATAATTGGATTCCCGCTTCGCGCTTTTTTGTTCCCGATCTTGATCCGCATACAAATTAAGCAGAAAATCGCAATATTGGTCAGGCAGCAATCGGCTGCGCCGCCAATATTCGATCTCTCGTACGATGGTCTGTCTACGTTCTTCGTTCATGATCGTGCTTCCTTTCGGAGGGCGATAATTAATGGAAACGCAGTTATTGTGGAAAAAAAGACCTTGCTGCACGCGCAGTAAGGTCATGATTGAATAACGCTTATTCTAAGAAATCTTTCAGACGTTTGCTGCGGCTCGGATGACGAAGCTTGCGGAGCGCTTTCGCCTCGATTTGACGAATACGTTCGCGAGTGACACCGAACACCTTGCCTACTTCTTCAAGCGTTCTCGTACGTCCGTCGTCCAGGCCGAAGCGCAGTCTCAGCACGTTTTCCTCGCGCTCGGTGAGCGTGTCGAGAACGTCCTCGAGCTGTTCCTTCAACAATTCATACGCTGCTGCGTCAGCTGGCGCCAGCGCCTCCTGATCCTCGATAAAGTCACCCAAGTGGGAATCGTCTTCTTCGCCGATCGGCGTTTCGAGCGATACCGGCTCTTGCGCAATCTTCATAATTTCACGGACCTTATCGGTGCTAAGCTCCATCTCGGCTGCGATTTCCTCCGGCGTCGGTTCGCGCCCGAGCTCTTGCAGCAACTGGCGGGATACTCTTATCAGCTTGTTGATGGTTTCCACCATATGAACAGGAATCCGGATCGTCCGAGCCTGATCGGCAATCGCCCGCGTAATCGCTTGACGAATCCACCATGTAGCATACGTACTGAACTTGAAGCCCTTTTGATGGTCAAACTTTTCAACCGCTTTAATAAGACCCATATTGCCCTCCTGAATCAAATCCAGGAATAGCATTCCTCTTCCCACGTAACGCTTGGCAATACTGACAACGAGCCGCAAGTTCGCTTCGGCCAATCTGCGTTTGGCTTCCTCGTCTCCGTTCTCGATTCTTCTCGCCAATTCAATTTCGTCGTCCGCTGATAGGAGCGGAACGCGGCCGATTTCTTTCAAATACATTCTAACCGGGTCGTTAATCTTAATGCCCGGCGGCAATGCCAAATCATCGTCGAAATTGAAATCGTCCTGCTCTCTATCTTGATCTTCTCCCCGGCCTCCGAGCGGATGATCGCGTTCCTCGTCCCTTTCGTTCAGAACCTCAATCCCCAAGTCGTCCAGCTGTTCGAAAAATTCATCGATCTGTTCGGGGTCTTGATCGAAAGGCGAAAGCTTCTCCATAATCTCTTTGTAAGTTAAAGAGGCTCTCTTCTTGCCTTGCTCGATCAATTGATCCTTGACATGATCCAGTTTTTGTTCGGTTTCTAGTTCAGTATGCTGATCATTCGCCATATTCCGACTCCCTCCTCCCTAGAACCGATCGTCGTGTCGACCTTTCAGCTGTCTTTCTAGGGTAATAATCTCACTTAACATTTGCGCAGCAAGCAGATGATCGCCAGCTCGTTCCGCCTGTACCATTTCTTCTTTTTTCCGATCGATTTCCTTAAACCTCGGAACTTTGACGATATCTTCAATATCGGCATCCAATATTTCCGGGTTAAACGGGAAATCTCCGTCCATCATCAAGATAGAGGCGGTCGCTCTCTCCAAGCGTTCGTCTTGAAGAGTCGAGATGAACCGACCGGCATCCGGATCGTAGCCCTGCGCGTAATAAGCATATAAATAAGCAGCAAGCGCTGCGTGATCCTCACTATTGAACGCTTCGCCCAGTCTCTCATGCACCGTTTGCGCCACTTCCCTGTCGCGAATCATGACGTGAAGCAAACGCCTTTCCGCCTTCATATAGGCAGGCAACAGCGCAGGAGGGCCCGATCTGCGGCGATTTTCATTCCTACCATTATTCCACGAAATATCGTTATTATCCCTTCGGGGATTGTTTTTTTGCAGCTCCTGCCGTTTGTTCAGCACATCCTGCTTGAGTGCTTCAAGCGGAACCTCGAACTCCCGGGACAATTCCTGCAAATGGATTTCGCGTTCAATGGCCGAATCCAACTCCGCAACGATTCCGGCGGCTTGCAATAAATAATTTTTGCGCCCTTCTTCTTTTAGCAGTATATGGTTTTTCCGCGAATATATAAGCTTAAATTTTGTAACGGATACCGGCTCGTCAATCGCTTCCCTGAGGAATGCTTCCGGTCCGTACTCGGCAATATATTCGTCCGGATCCTTGCCCTTTGGCAGTATGGACACCATCGTTCGAATGCCCGCGCCTTCCAGCATCGGAATAGCTTTCATCGCAGCTGCTTGTCCGGCGTCGTCGCCGTCATAGCAAACGATAATCTCTTCCACCTGCCTGGCCAAAAGTTTGCAATGATCGTCCGTAAGAGCAGTTCCCATCGTCGCAAGGCCGTTCTTGACGCCGGCGCTCCACGACTTGATCACATCCATATACCCTTCGAACAGCACCGCCTGCTTGCGCTTGCGAATAGCGGGCCGCGCTTGATGCAAATTGTAAAGCGTACGGCTTTTCGTAAATAGCATCGTCTCAGGGGAATTTAAATACTTCGGCTGCCCATCGCCGATGATGCGCCCCGCGAATGCAATCACTTTGCCGTCTTTATCCCAAATGGGAAAAATAATGCGCGAGCGAAAACGGTCGACGTAACCGCTGCCGTCGCTTTTGGCCGATAAAAGGCCGCCCTTCTCCATCAATGCAGGATCGAACTTCCGGTTCTCAAGAAACCGGCTGAGCGTATCCCATTGTTCCGGCGCGAAGCCGATCATATATTGATCGATCAGCTTGTCCCCCAGACCGCGGCTTTTCAGGTAATCCTTCGCCGCTTTGCCGTGCTGGGTATTGTTCAACAAATAATGATAGAACTTAGCGGACAGTTCGTGAGCTTCCACAAGCAGCGAACGCTCCTTGTCGGCAGCCGACGTTCTAACTCCACCCTCCGGCATCCATGTAATCGGTATGCCAGCTTCCTCCGCCATCACGCGAACCGCTTCGGGAAACGAATAGCCTTCGATCTCTTCCATGAAACGAATGACGTTGCCCGTCTTTCCGCAGCCGTAGCAGTGAAAAATCTGCAACTCCGGCGTCACGGTAAAGCTTGGCGTTTTCTCCGAATGGAAAGGACATAGCCCCTTCATATATTTGCCTTGTTTCGAGAGATGAACGTATTTACCAACCGTATCCACAATGTCGTGACGGCGGCGAACCGCGTCAATTACATCCTCCGGTATTTTACCGTTCGTTGTCATCGTTCATCACCTCTAGTAATCCTTAAATAATATTCGCTATATGTCATCTTTCTCCTGCATGTCTAGCAAAACTTTTGTCAACTTTTGTTGAAACCGGTCCCGGTCTGCGTCGCTCATCGGCTTCGGTCCTTTGGAACGGCCTCCGGCGCGCCTTCTTTTGGCGCTTTCGTGACGCCTTTCCATCAAATACTCGATGTTGCCGTTGGTATATTGCTCGCCTCTCGGAGACAATACGACGGCTCCTTTGCCAAGCGCGATGCTGGCCAGACCGAAGTCTTGCGTGATGACAATATCGCCTTTGACGATATGATTGACAATGTACAAATCGACGGATTGGCTGCTCCGGTCCACTTGCACGACTCGGACGCCCTCCACCGGCTCGATCCGGTGATCGTAGGACGATACCATGACGACCGGCACCCCGCCGGACTTTGCGACTTTCACAATCTCGGCCTTGACGGGACAAGCGTCTCCGTCAACCACAATCGATGAAGATATAGCGCGAATCTCACATCACCGCTCATTCTTTTCACAACGTCCACGTTCCTCGTGAACTCTTGTGCCTGGTTCCGTATATTATATACGGCATGCGATTAAAAAATCCTTCCGCGGCGCCCGTATTGGTATTGATTGGTCGCTCGAGCGAACGTCAATCACAATTCCGGCCGCACGGACCGTACATGTTCCATAATGAGACTGGCGGTTTCCTCCACCGCCCGATAAGAGACGTCGTAGACCACGCAACCAAGCCGCTTCATGATCGATTCGGCGTACTGCAGCTCCTGTTCAATTCGGTCAGTTGCGGCATATAGCGCGCTGTCCGGCAAGCCCAGCGCTTTCAGCCGTTCCTTACGAATGATGTTCAAATAAGGAACTCCAATGGTCAAACCGATAATTTTATGCTTCGGCAGCGTGAACAGCTCTTGCGGCGGCTTGATTTCCGGTACGAGCGGAATATTTGCCACCTTGTATTTTTGATGAGCAAGATACATCGATAACGGCGTTTTGGACGTGCGTGAGACGCCGACCAGCACGATATCCGCTTTCAGTACACCGGACGGATCCTTCGCGTCGTCATAGCGGACAGCAAACTCGACTGCATCGACTTTTTTGAAATAATCCTCGTCCAGCACATGATTCAGCCCCGGCTCCTGCCGGGACTGCCTGCCCGTCCGCTGCTCGAGGCTTTCGATCAACGGACCGAGCAAATCAATCGCCACCACGTCCTCCTCGGCGGCGAGGCGCTTCATCGCTTCCCGCAAATGAGGAATAACTAGCGTATACATAACGATTGCCCCGCATTGCTTGGCATGCAGTACGAACCGTTCAAGCGTTCCTTCGTCGGTGACGAAAGGAGCGCGTCTAATTTCCGCTTGCACCGGGTGAAACTGAGCGACCGCCGCTCTGACGACAAGTTCGCCCGTATCTCCCGCCGCGTCGGATACGACATAAATGATGACTTCCGCCGGTTTGTTCACTGCCAATCAACCTCCGTTTCATATCCCTCATTCAGACTGACGAAGTTGAGCAATGCCGCCGCCGCAAACTGCCGCGGCACGGCAAAAGGCTGTGTAGGTCTTCCTACCAAACCAGCTTCGAGAAATCAGCTACGAGCGCGATGTCATCGGCAATCGCGGCCAACGTTGCCAGACGGTTGATCCGCACGTCGTCCTCTTTCGCCATAACCATCACCGCATCGAAATAGCCGTTAACCGCCTGCTTCAGCGATGAAAGCTGCGCGACAGCCGCCGCGATATCGCCGTCTGCGATCGATTTGGCAATAGCCGGATGAGCCTGCTGCCATTCCGCATAGAGCTTGCTTTCCGCTTCAACCGCGAACAATTCCGGATTCACGCTGCGGCTCTCCGCCTTGGCAGCCAGATTCGATACCCGGTTGAACGCATCAACCGTCAGCTTGAATTCGTTCCGTTCTTCGCCCGCTGCAAGCGATTGGATAACTGCCGCCCGCTCTACCGTTAAGCCAAGATCATCGTAACCAGTTACCATAACAGCATCGACTACGTCGTAACGAATCGCCTGCTCGGACAAGACGTTTTTCACGCGCAGTCCGAAGAAGTCATTCATTTCTTGGCGTACTTCATCGACGTTCCGCTTCATGCCGCGCTGCTGATGAACAGCCAGCGCCGCTTCGAACAGCTGGCTCAGCTTCAAGCCGAGCGACTGCGCAAGCACAATCTGTACAATGCCCGACGCTTGGCGACGCAGAGCGTAAGGATCTTGCGAGCCTGTCGGAATAATGCCGATCGAGAAGCAGCCGGCAATCGTATCAATTTTATCTGCCAAGCTGACGATTGCGCCTGTGAGCGTCGATGGCGCACGATCGCCGGCAAAGCGAGGCTGATAGTGCTCGTTGATCGCTTTGGCGACAACCGCGCTTTCTCCCGCTTTATTGGCGTAATCCTCGCCCATGATGCCTTGAAGCTCAGGAAACTCGTAAACCATTTGCGTAACGAGGTCGAACTTGCAAATATCGGCCGCCCGGCTGACAGACGTCGCCGTGTCGGCATCGACATTCAGAATGGAAGCGATGCGATCGGCGATTGCGCGGATACGTCCTACTTTGTCCGCCACCGTTCCAAGCTCTTCATGATAGACAATGGTCTCAAGCTTGGCCAATGCGTCGGCAATCGCCAGTTTTTGATCTTCTTCGTAGAAAAACTTCGCGTCGGACAAACGGGCGCGAAGCACCTTCTCATTGCCCCTCGCCACTTGCTCGATCGAAGTCCGGTCGCCATTGCGAACCGTTACGAAGAACGGCTGCAGTTGGCCTTCGCCATTCAATACAGGGAAGTAACGCTGATGCTCGCGCATCGACGTAATCAGCACTTCCTGCGGAATGTTCAGGAACGCCGGATCGAACTTGCCGAACAGTACGCTCGGATATTCGACAAGGAACAGCACCTCTTCAAGCAAATCTTCTTTCACTGCAATCTCCCAGCTCTGCTCTTTCGCAAGCTGTTCGATTTGGGAAAGAATAACCTGCTCCCGCTCCGCCACGTCCACAATAACATGCTGCTCGCGCAGACGTTCCTTGTAGTCGGCCGGCTTGGCAATAACCGTCTCTTCACCCAGAAACCGGTGGCCGCGCGATACACGGCCGCTGTTGACGCCCGTCAGTTCAAGCGGAACGATTTCGTCGCCGAACAAGGAAACCAACCATTTGATCGGACGCACGAACTTCAGCTCATAGCTGCCCCAACGCATATTTTTAGGGAACGACATCGATGTGATAATGTGCGTTAGCCCTTCCGGCAATACGTCGGCGGTTTGGCCTCCGACGCTGCTTTTATTGACATATACGTATTCGACGCCGGCAAGTTCCTGAAAGAAGAATTGCTCCGGCTCCGCGCCCTGACTGCGCGCAAAGCCAAGCGCAGCCTTGCTCCAGTTGCCTTGGTCGTCAAGCGCGATTTTGCGCGACGGTCCTTTCACCTGCTCGTTGACATCCGCTTGCTTCTCCTCAACGCTGTGGATCAGCAGCGACAGCCTGCGCGGAGTGGCGAACACTTCCACTTCACCGTGATGAATGCGCGAGTCGACAAGCCATTTCACCGTTTTTTCTTGCAGCTGGTTCATTGCGCCGCGCACAAAGCGGGCAGGCACTTCCTCCAGGCCGATCTCCAGCAATAAATCTTTAGCCATGCTGCTCCACTCCCTTCTTCAGCATCGGGAAGCCGAGACGTTCCCGCTCCTCCAAGTAAGTAGCCGCGCATGCGCGGGCCAAATTGCGGACGCGCATAATGTATCCGGTGCGCTCCGTGACGCTTATCGCGCCTCTCGCATCCAGCAAATTGAAGGTGTGAGAGCATTTCAGCACGTAATCGTAAGCAGGGAATACGAGTTTATGCTCCATCGTCTTTTTTGCTTCTTCTTCGTACATATTGAACAACTGGAACAGCATCGACGAATCCGACGTCTCGAACGTATATTTGGAATGCTCGAATTCAGGCTGCAGGAATACGTCGCCGTAAGTAACGCCGTCTACCCACTCCAGATCAAATACATTTTCCTTGTCTTGAATGTAGGAAGCGAGACGTTCCATCCCGTACGTAATTTCTACTGCTACCGGATTGGCGTCAATGCCGCCGACTTGCTGGAAATACGTAAATTGCGTAATTTCCATGCCGTTCAGCCAAACTTCCCAGCCAAGACCCCAAGCGCCCAGTGTAGGCGATTCCCAGTTGTCCTCAACAAAACGGATGTCATGATGCTTTGCGTCGATACCGAGACGTTTCAAGCTCTCCAGATACAGCTCTTGAATATTATCCGGCGACGGCTTCAAAATGACTTGGAATTGATGATGCTGGTACAGACGGTTCGGGTTTTCCCCGTAACGTCCGTCAGCCGGACGTCTGGAAGGCTCGACGTAAGCGACGTTCCACGGCTCCGGTCCGATCGAACGAAGGAAAGTCATCGGATTCATTGTACCCGCGCCCTTCTCAACGTCGTAAGGCTGTACAAGAATACAGTTCTGCTCAGCCCAAAATTGCTGCAGCGTCAAAATCATGTTTTGAAAATTCATAACTGCTCTCGCTCCTTCATCGTAATCGTGCAGCAGAGGAAGAGACGCCAAAAAAACTCTCGTCCCTACGTCTGCTGCCAGACGTAGGGACGAGAGTCATTGCTCCCGCGGTTCCACCCTACTTGGCTTCCTCTCCATGCTAATTGCTTGGCCGGTATCGGAAACCCTCTTTGTTCGTTATGACTCCGGAGTGCCTGTTCACGCTATGCTCCTGTCCGGGCTCGCACTATCCCCGAATCGCTATTGCAGGCTGCAACCGCTACTTTCTCCATCATAGTCCTTTATTCATATTCACATATATTAAACATTTTTAATGTAAAAGTCAAACGAAAGTTTCGAGTTTGAAACACGCTCGTTTGACGAACGGAGGATTTAACCGCTGCAGCTCTTTAATGACTGTGCGCCTCCGACTGACGAGACTCTCCGCCATCCGAGGAATTCGGCTTTTTGCCCATGAGCTCCCTCATCGAGGAACGACCCATCAGCAAGACGGCAGCAAGCGCTAGAACGGCAGGTACCAACGACCATAGAAAGGTCGTCGAGATGGAATGCGATAGCGTGTTAACGATCTTATCCATCACTTCCTGAGGAATGTTTGCTCTTGTCTCCGGTGCGAGCAGTTGGCGGGCATTGTCAGTTTGCGGCGCTCCCCCGGAGGAACCGAATGCCTCCTTCATCCCGTCAGCGAAGCTGTTTCGCTGAATAATGCCGAAAATAGTAATCCCCACAGTCATACCAAGCGAACGGATGAACGACATCGTCGAGTTTGCCGAGCCCCGCTGGCGAATATCGAAGCTGTGGATGGTGGACATACCTAGAACAGAGAACGAGAAGCCGATGCCGAATCCGGTGATGAACATGTAGATGGACAAAAGCCATTTCGTCGTCTCCGGCGTAATCGTCGACAACAGCGCAATGCCGCCGATAAAGATGACTGCCGAAATGAGCATAACGTTTCGATACGGCATTTTGCTTGCCATAAAACCGCCCGCCTGAGCGGCGAAGACGGAGCCTAGCGTCATCGGGAGCAGCATGAGGCCGGAACTGGTCGCTGTGCCTCCATATACGCCTTGTACAAAAATCGGAATATAAAGCGCAGCTGTAATAAAGGCCGCTCCATAGAACAAGGCAGCGCCCGTACCGGCCGCAAACAACCTTTTGCGGAACATGTTAAAGGCGATAATCGGCTCTGCAACCCTCGTTTCAATCCAAAGGAACAATACGAACAGCACGGCGAAGCCTCCGAACAGCCCCAAGATTTGCGCCGAATCCCAAGCGTATTCGTTGCCCCCAAGCTCCAAAGCGAACATTAAGCAGACGATTGCGCCAACGAGCGTTGCCGCCCCCCACCAATCGATACGCTGCTTGGAGTGCGCCACCGACTCGCGATAGAACAGCAGAATGAACAGCAGCGAAACAATGCCGATCGGCACGTTAATATAAAAGATCCAACGCCAATGAATATGATCGGTGAAATAGGCGCCGACAAGCGGACCAAACAAGCTGGACGTACCGAATACTGCGCCGAACAATCCGCCGATTTTCCCCCGTTTCTCCGCCGGAAAAATATCGAATACGATCGTAAACGCGATCGGCAGCATTGCGCCGCCGCCTATCCCTTGAATGGCGCGGTAAATACTTAGCTGAGTAATCGTCTCCGCCGTGCCGCACAGGATGGAACCCAGCAGAAACATCGCGATACCGAAGACGAAAAACCGCTTCCTGCCATACATGTCGGACAGCTTGCCGAATATCGGCATGCCGGCCATCTCCGTCACCAGATAAGCGGACGTGACCCAGACGAATTTGTCCAGCCCACCCAAATCACTTACGATTGTCGCCATCGCCGTCGAAACGATTGTATTGTCTATGGACGCGACAAAAATGCCTAACAGTAGCCCTGCGACGACAAAGCCGATTCGGCTTTGCTTTGCTTGTGCGGACATTAGGTTTCCTCCTTGTTTCCTCTCTATAATAACCAACATGGATAATCATACTCGAACGCAAAGACAGCGTACTCAGTCTTGAGACCGAGCACGCCGTCTTTTTTACAAGGAATATTTGTCCAGCTGGTCGAGAAAGGCTCTCGACTTCAAAGGTATGCCGAGCTGCGCGTCCATCAGCTTGCGCATGGCCTCTTTCAGCTCGCGTTTCGTTTCCGGCCTCACTTGAATTTCCCCAAGTCTGCGCAGATCCATTCGCCGAAACAGACGCAGCAGCTTGAACGCCCCGTCGCCGAGCTGGTACGCATGCGCGTCCGAAGCGGCGCATCGACGACATACAGCTCCTCCTGCTATCGGGTTGAACCGAAAAGTTCCTTCTTCGCCGCCGCAATGAATGCAAACATCCAGCTCTGGCGCATAGCCAGAAGCTTCCAAGACGCGCATCTCGTAAAGATGCGAAATAATTTGCGCGTCCTTGCCTTCGGATAGACCGGCCAAGCATGCTTTCAGCTGCTCAAATAGAAAAGAGCCGGATTCGTCATCCTGAAGCGCCCTGTCCGTCAGCTCCGCCGCATAGGAGGCGTAGGCGGCGAGGTCGAGCTGCTCCCTCAGCTTATGATGGGACTCGTATATTTCCCCATGATTGAGCGTTCCGAGCCCGCTGTTGCGAAAAAAAGTAAATTCTCCGTATGTAAACGGCTGCGCGAGCGAGGCGTGCTTGCTCCTCACCTTTTTCGCGCCCCGTATCAGCACGCCGGCCTTTCCGTTCGTTGCAGTCAGGAGCGTGATGATCTTATTGGCTTCCCCGTAATCCATACTTCGAATGACGATGCCTTCTACGCGATAAAGCATTTTTCTCCCCCATGCTTGAACCGCCAAGCCAGTCCGGCTTTGGCTATTGCGAGGACGACGGCGGCGAAAGCTCGAGCGCGGCCTCCTCCTCGTCATCCAACCGCTCGCCCGACTGCTCACCGGCGCCAAGCTGATCCATTTCCTTGTAGAGCATGTATGACTCCACATCACCGGTCAATGTAAAATACTTCCACGAAAAATTTCGCATTCGTATTCATCCCTTTCCGCCTCGGAAATGAAGCTCCAGACGGTAATAGGATGCGAATTTCGAACGAATGCTATCCTTGTTAAAAAACGTCAAGCGGCATTAAGCGGATCAATCGTTGCGGAAGCCGAAATCTTTCAATACGCGCTCCTGGTTGCGCCAATCTTTCTTGACCTTCACCCAAAGCTCAAGATAGGTGCGGGAGCCGAGCAGCGCTTCGATATCCCGGCGTGCAAGCTTGCCTACTTCTTTTAGCAATGCCCCTTTTTTGCCGATGATGATCCCTTTCTGCGAATCGCGCTCCACGTAGATGACAGCGCCGATATAAACGACGCCGTTTTCCTGCACGCGCATATCCTCGATTCCGACCGCTATCGAATGCGGTATTTCCTCACGCGTCATATGCAATATCTTCTCGCGAACGAGCTCGGCCACGACGAACTGCTCCGGATGGTCCGTAATTTGATCCGCGGGGTAGTATTGAGGCCCTTCTGGCAAATATTTATCGAGCTGTGCAAGCAGCGTCTCCACGTTGTTGCCCTGCAGCGCCGATATCGGGATGATCTCGGCAAAGTCGTACAAATCCTTGTACTGCACAATGATCGGCAGAAGCTCTTCCGGCTGGACCTTGTCGATTTTGTTCATAACGAGAAACACAGGTGTTTTTACTTTTTTCAGCTGCTCGATAATATAGCGGTCGCCGCCGCCGATGCCTTCCGATACGTCTACAAGGAACAACGCCGCTTCAACTTCCCTAAGCGCGCTTTCCGCCGTTTTCATCATGTAGTCGCCAAGCTTGGACGTCGGCTTGTGAATGCCTGGCGTATCGAGAAACACAATTTGCGAATGGTCGGTCGTATAGACGCCGTGGATTTTATTGCGCGTCGTCTGCGGCTTATCCGACATAATGGCAATTTTTTGCCCGATTAAATGGTTCATCAACGTTGATTTCCCTACATTTGGTCTTCCGATAATAGCGACGAAACCAGAGCGAAACGGTTTGCCGTCTCCGGTTCGATTGCCAAGCTGTTTTTGATTCATATGGCTATTTGCGAGCCCCTTTCTCTAATGAAGACGGCGTAAAAGCGCCCGGAAGCAGCTCCTTCACCGTCATAATCGTCCATTCTCCGCGCAGATTGCCCATCACGACGGGCATATCCGGTGCGCATAATTCTACCATAACTTGACGACATACGCCGCATGGAGCAATCGGACCGTCGGTGTCGCCCATGACTCCGATCGCCAAAAACTGGCCAGGGCGCTTGCCGTCCGCAACAGCGCGAAACAACGCTGTTCGTTCCGCGCAATTGCACGGACCGTAAGCGGCATTCTCGACGTTGCAGCCTGCGTGGACATGGCCTTCGTCGTCCAGCAGCGCCGCCCCGACTTGGAAATTGGAGTAAGGGACATACGCTTTATTCATTGCTTCCCTTGCCTCGTTCAGCAAGTTTGAATAGTCGTCAGACAATCCTTCGAATACAAGCGTCATCACAAATGCTCCTTCCTCTATCGCATTGCCGCAGTAATTATATGCCATAAGGGCGGCCCAAGAATGAGCAGCCCGATCACAATCGCGACTATGGCGGCCAGAAGCACCGCTCCGGCCGCCGTATCTTTCGCCAGCTTCGCGAGCGGATGGATATCCGGACTCGCCAGATCGACCGTTCTTTCAATCGCGGTATTGACCAGTTCAAGACTAATGACTAGTGCGATTACGAGCAGCAGTACCGCCCATTCGATTCGCGTAAGCGGCAGAAACGCCGACACCGCGATAACGACAGCGGCGGCGACTAGATGAACCTTCATATGAAGCTGCGAACGAATCGCCTGCATCATGCCGGACCAAGCTAGCGCTGCGCTTCTCATAAATCGCGCCATTAGCGTGACAAGCCCGCTTTCTGCAGCACCGCTTCTTGTTTGGCTGTCATTTCCGCTTCACCCGGCTCGTCCTCATGATCGTAGCCCAGCAAATGAAGAAAGCCGTGAACGAACAGGAAGCCGATTTCGCGTTCCAGCGAATGACCGTAATCCTCGCTCTGTTCCTTCGCCTTTTCCACCGAAATGACAATATCGCCGAGCATGCCCGATATCGGATCGGCTTCTTCTTCGCTGTCCACCTCGAAAATGATGTCCAGTTCCTCCGTACCCTCGTCCAGCATCGCAAAGCTGAGGACGTCGGTCGGCCGGTCGATATTGCGATAATCGCGGTTCAATTGATGGATTTGCTCATTGTCAGTAAACGTCAGCGTAACTTCGCCGTCCGTCAATCCTTCGGCTTCCCCCGCCAATTGGAGCAGCTGCTCCAATCTGGCAATCCACTCCTCGGGTATATCAAGCTTGTCCTGTTCGTTGCTCCAATCGAGTTGCAAACTCATCTTTAACGCTCCTTCGGTTTGGCGTCTTCCGGATATTCAATACGGGAATGGAAAATGCCGATGACGCTCTCCTTCAAAGAATGAGCGATTTTGTCCAGCTCCTTCATCGTCAGATCGCATTCGTTATATTGATTATCGTCTACACGGCTTTTAATAATTTTTTGAATCATCGCTTCCACTTGCTCGACGGTCGGATTCCGCAAGCTGCGAACAGCCGCTTCTATGCAATCGGCCAGACCGACGACGGCCGCTTCTTTCGACTGCGCTTTCGGCCCCGGATAACGGAAGTCATCTTCGGTGAACACAGGCTCGATTCCCTGCTCCTCCGCTTGCTTTCTTGCCTTGTGATAGAAAAACTTGAGCGAGGTCGTGCCATGATGCTGCTCGGCAATATCGCGAATCGGCTTCGGAATGTTATGTGCCTTCAGCATGTCCACTCCATCCCGAGCGTGCGCCACGATAATTGACTTGCTCAGTTTCGGATCGATTGTATCATGCGGGTTTTCCATATTGGTCTGGTTCTCGATAAAATAATTCGGCCTTTTGGTCTTCCCGATATCATGATAGTAAGAACCGACCCGGCATAGCAAACCGTCCGCGCCTATCGCTTCGGCGGCAGCCTCCGACAAATTGCCGACCATAACGCTGTGGTGATACGTGCCTGGCGTCTCTGTCAATAGCTTGCGCAGCAGCGGGTGATTCGGATTCGACAGCTCGACCAGCTTGAGCGCCGACAAAATGCCGAACGTAATTTCGAAAAACGGCATGAGACCGATGACCAGAATGGCAGTCAGCAAACCGCTTGCAAATGAAAATCCAAGCGAGTAAATGAGCTGCAGCCGGTCGATTTGCTCCGATAGCAGCTTGATCGCTAGAACGGAGATAGAACCGAACAAGCTAACCATAATGCCTGCCTTCAAAATCGTCGAGCGCTGGCTGGCCCGATGAATCGAGAAAATCGCGGCAATCGAAACGACGATGATCACAAATCCAAATTTGAAATCGAATAACTGCGATTGCTGGGTATTCAGAATAATGCTGCCGACGATAGAGAATAGAATCGAGCTGACAAGAGCGAGATGCACGTCAAGCAGCAACGTAATAAGCATCGTGCCAAGTGCAGCCGGCGCCAAAAACCCGACATAAGAAGCCGAATCCGTCTGTGTCAGCGAAATAATTTGCATCGTCAGGATATTGATTAAATAAATGAGCCACAGCATAAGCAGCTGTGAATTGTTATACGTTGGCTTCAAGCCGTCTTTGCCGCCGGACTGATGCAAATAGGCGTATATGCCTAAAATGAACATAAGTGAAATGAGCAGCAGTCCGAGCTGCGGCCAATAATTCCGCTTGTCATGCAGCAGCGACGAGTCCTTAAGCAGTTCATACACTTCCGGTGTTATGGTCTGGCCCCGTTTGACGATAACGTCGCCTTCTTTGATGACAACCGGTGCCGTATTTTTCTTCGCTTGAATTTTCGCCTCGTCGGTCATCTCTTTGTCTAGGAAGCGGTTCGGCATAATCGCGAATCTCGCCAGCTCCTGTACAATTTCGCGGCTTGTCCGGCCTGACAGCTTGCTCGCATTGACATGCTCAGCCACGCGAGTCCGAGCCGTCTCCGCTTCGCGAAGCTGCTCGCTCATCAGCTTCCGCACGATGTCCACGCCAACGGTCCGCATTTCCGACAGTTCCTCAGTTGTCAGCTGAGGGATTTTGTAGAAGGTTTCCTCAGGAATCGTATATTGCTGCTCCTTAATAACGGAGGCCATCTCTTCCAGCAACGTGTTATTGTAGGTTCCGCTGCTCGAATTCTTCTTTACGAAATTATCGACGAACTCCCCATATCGAAGCGGAATTTCATATCGGTAAATGTCAATTTTATTTTGGCTGCTCACTTGGTCATCTTGATTGAGCTGCTCAATGCGTACAAAAATTTGGTCAATCAGTTGATCATTACGCAGCGCAACGTTCGAGTAGCTCGGATCAACGCGATTGGCCGCTTCCTCTTGCGCCTGCAGCGTAGCTTTATTGTCCGCAATCTGATGCTGCGCAACAATATCTTTCTCGCTTGGCGAGCCTTCTTGAATATTATATGTCTCCGGCACCAGATGCGGCGCCAGGCTAAAATAAAACAGCGCTACAAACAAAAACAAGAGCACGAAGCGGACCCCCGCGCTCTGTTTCCACCCTGCAAGCTTTGGCGCCTGCAAGTTCCCCTGTTTACCGACCTGATTCTGATTTTGACTCCGGTTCTGGTTCATGGAGCGGACATTCCTCTCTATGCTTTGTTTTCAGCCTCCAGATTGTAAGCGACTATAATTTTCTGTACCAAGGAATGACGAACGACATCCTGCTCTGAGAAATAAATAAAGCCGATTTCTTCAATATCGCGCAAAATGCGTTGCGATTCAATTAATCCTGAATTTTTGCCCCGAGGCAAATCGATTTGCGTAACGTCGCCGGTAATGACCATTTTGGAGCCGAAGCCGAGACGCGTCAAAAACATCTTCATCTGTTCGGGCGTCGTATTTTGCGCTTCATCCAATATGATAAAAGAATCATCCAGCGTCCGTCCGCGCATATAAGCGAGTGGCGCAATTTCGATCGTGCCGCGTTCGAATGCCTTGGCTGTTTGATCCGGGCCGAGCACGTCATGCAGCGCATCGTATAAAGGACGTAAATAAGGGTCTACCTTTTCTTGCAAATCTCCCGGCAAAAAACCGAGATTTTCGCCGGCTTCGACGGCCGGACGGGTTAATAGAATTCGTTTCACAGACCCTTCCTTCAGCGCGGCAACGGCCAATACAACGGCCAAATACGTTTTACCCGTTCCCGCAGGGCCTATGCCAAACACAACATCCTGCTTCTTGATCGTTTTCACATAATGGCGCTGGCCGATCGTTTTCACTCGGATCGGTTTGCCTCGGAAAGTTGTCGTAATTTCCGCTTTAAACAGGTCCAGCAGTTCTTCCGCCTGCATCGTCCGAGCCAAGTCGAGCGCATAGACGATATCTCGTTCGGAAGGCGTATATCCGCCTCTAAATAATTTGAGCAATACGTCGTACAGCTGCTCCAGCGAGTCTACCTCGCTCTTGTCGCCGGCGATGACAATTTCTGCGTCGCGAGACGTGATGGAAGCCTCCATCTGCTGCTCCACAAGTTTCAGATATTTATCCTGGGGACCGAACACGGCCAGTCCCTCCGCTGCATTCAGGAGCGGAATTTTGACTACTCTCGTCTCATTCTGCAAACAACCTCATTCTCCTTGCATGTGGACTAAGGGCATTTCCTCGATAATCGATTGCTCTACTTCAAAACTAACTTTCATATAAACTTTACCATTGTCCGTCTTTTCATGCAAAACAATTTCGTCCCGAATGACCGCATCAGCGCCAGCTTTCACTAAAATTTCCGATTTTGCTTGCAGTAAACCGATACTTCTCGCTTCTTCGACAGTAATCGACCTTTCGTCCATCCGAACGTCCATAATCGTTTTCTTGAGTCGCCCGAACGGCAGCTTCCATTGCCGCCAAGCGGCCTGCTCTTCGTGGACAACCGTTTCGAATGTTTCGAACGGATTTTTCCCGAAGCCGCTGACTTGCAGCGCTCTGCCGCCGATCATGGCGTACCATTTCGTTTTTTTATCGCCGGTATACACCTTTACCTGCTGCGTAAGCGGCACCGCGATCTCGTAATCATGCCAAACCAGCCCTCGCACCGATCCTTTGGCCACAACGGTTTGCATATAGACACCGCCGCCGATCGTGCCGGAGATAAGCGTTTGGCCTTTCCTTACCTTCATATTTTTTTTGACGACAGCCCGCCCTTTCTCGGCGTAAATTTCCGTAACGACCGCATCGCTCTTCGCAATCAAATGCCGCGGGTTTTCCAGCTCGGCCCGCTCGGGTGTCGTCGCCTCAACGATCTGAATGACGACCCTCGTCCCTTTCTTCTCCACGCCGATCCACGAAGCGTCTGGCAGGCGCTGCAGCAGCTTTTTCGAGAGTACCTCGACCGGTTGCAGCCGAAACTTCCACTGCATCGGAAATAGCCCTTCCTGTTTGGCTGCGGCATATATCCGTTCATCCGTCATTTTCACATTGCCTTTTACTTCAACCGACCAGACGAGCGAAGAAAGCAAGTAAATTCCTGCGATAAACAGCAAGATGCCGGCCACGAACAGCTTCCGCTTCGACAATCTGACCAACCAGAACGGCAAACCTCTCCGGCTCGCTACATGTACCCGGCAGCCTGTCTCTTTTAAATACGGACGAAGGCGGAAAAAGTCGTCAACCGACAGTTCAAATTGCATCAGCCCGCTGCTTGTCCAGCGGATCGAAGAAAGCTGCAGCCCTCCCGCAAGCGCTCCGTTGACCAGCTTTTCCGGCTGTCCTCCCCGTACTTGCACCGTTACATTGCCGCGTATCCATTGGTACCATTGCCCGTCCATTCGCACCCCTCCTACTCGCGTACTTCTATGCTTTTGATTTGTCCCTCGATAAACACTTCTTCCGTCCAAATCGTGCGTATAACGAGCGAAGACCCGGTCACCTCAAGCTCGCCCTTACTCAATGCGAGCTTCAGCTTCTCGCTGGAGAAATGAAGTACGCCGCGATGGTTTTCAATATAGAGCTGACGGTCGCCGATCATCGTCATCCGGGGCAGGTCATAGACGACATCCTGGGGCAAATCCAAAACGTCTGCTGTCCATTTGCGCAATTTACGATTAATGCGGCCCATATTTATCCGTATCCCCCTTACCGTCCAAGCTTCGCTTCCTGGCGCGACGTTATTGCAAACTCATTCATGCAGTTCCAAATCGCTCTGAATCAGCGATAGATCAATTCAATAAACACCTTACTTTCCAAAATATGCGCCAGCACATCGATTTATGAGATAAACCAAGCTTCAGCCGCTCTTTTCGTTTCACTTAAAGACGAAACGCCTTCATCGAAAAACAAAAAGAAAGCCGCCATATCGAATGCGTAATTGCACTCGACATGACGGCTTTCTTTTAATAGCGCCAAGGCGCCGTTATTTGGATCTGCCGTAAGGCTTCTTAGCCCGCGGCGGGCCAAGCACCTCCGCCCAGACGATCGCTTTGCGAAGCTCCTCCGTATCCGTCGGAAGCGCGGCGGCTGCTCGACTGGTCGCTTCTCTGCCTGCTGTAGAGGACTCAAACGGACTGCCTCCGCCAGCCCGCCCTAGCTGTTGTTCGGCTAGAAGCGGCCTCCGCGCTTCAGCGCGATAGTCTGTCGCCAACCTCGCCTCAGTCGCTCGAACGGGCCGTTCCGGTCGTTCTGTACGCCCAAACGTTTCCGGACGTTCGACTGGCCTAACTGGCTCGGGCTGCAGCTCCGTATCCTCGTTCTCCGTTGTTTTCCCTTGGGGACGAAGAGAGCCGCCGCTGCCGAAATCCGGCATGCGGTTGCGACCCCCTCCTTTCGAGCCGGAGCGGCCGAACAGCGAGAGCAGCACACCGCCGACCACGATGACCAAATAGATGTTATCAAATAAAAACGAAATGAGCCGATCCACCTTTACACCTCCAAACACCCTTTCGGGATCAAGCCGAACCAGCAATTAAGAATGGCGCGGCTTCCCGGTTTCCGGTCAAATCGATCTTGCGGTTAGTCTTGATTATCTTCTGGGGCCGAATCCGGCTTGCCGATCGAGCCGCGCATTTGCGTGTCGGCTTCGATATTTTTCAGGTTCATATAATCCATAACGCCGATTTTGCCGTTCTTGAGAGCGTCCGCCATAGCCAGCGGAACTTGCGACTCGGATTCAACTACTTTCGCACGCATTTCGACAACCTTCGCTTTCATTTCTTGCTCATGCGCGACAGCCATCGCCCGGCGTTCTTCGGCTTTCGCCTGAGCGATTCGCTTATCAGCTTCGGCCTGCTCGGTTTGCAGATTTGCGCCGATGTTTTTGCCTACGTCGACGTCTGCGATATCGATGGACAGAATCTCGAACGCCGTACCTGCGTCAAGCCCTTTGCCAAGTACAGTGCGGGAGATCATATCTGGGTTTTCAAGCACATCCTTATGGGAGCTTGCCGAACCTACCGTCGTGACGATACCTTCGCCTACCCGCGCAATAATCGTTTCTTCGCCGGCGCCGCCAACCAATCGTTCAATATTTGCACGTACTGTTACGCGCGCCTTAACTTTTACCTCGATGCCGTCTTTCGCTACCGCCGCAACCGTAGGCGTTTCGATAACGCGCGGGTTAACGCTCATTTGCACCGCTTGCAATACGTCGCGTCCTGCCAAATCGATAGCAGCCGCACGCTCGAACACGAGCGGAATGTTGGCGCGCTGCGCCGCGATAAGTGCGTTGACAACGCGGTCAACGTTACCGCCTGCGAGGAAGTGGCTCTCCAACTGATTAATATTGAGACCTAGCCCAGCCTTTGTCGCTTTAATCAACGGATTAACAATGCGACTTGGAACGACCCGCCGCAAACGCATCGCGACGAGCGTAATAATCCCGATGCGAACGCCGGACGCAAGCGCCGATATCCATAGCATAACCGGGAAAAAGCTGAAAAAGACTGACAGTACGACAATCGCCAATACTGCAATAAGCAGCACCATAACAATCGGATCTAATCCCATATTTCAAAACCCTCCATATCAATTTTATTCTCTCGGTAACGATTTGCTTGTTTCTCTTTTCTTACTCTTTCTTTTCCTTGACGACGATCCAGGTGCCCTCCGCCTTCACGACGACCACCGGTCTGCCCGCCTCGATAAACTCGCCGCCAGTAACGACGTCCAACCGCTGCTCGCCAATTCGGGCTGTTCCGGCGGGCCGCAGCGTTGTAACCGCCACGCCTTCTTGTCCGAGCCACTCGTCCTTAACGTCGGCCGACAAGTAACCCTGCTCGGTCGTCAGCTTTTCCCGAAGGATAAACTTGTTCCAAATGCCTCTGTCCTTGTACTTGCGGATAATAAAGAACAAAATAATAACGGCGGCTACAAGCGCTACAACGAGCGAAACGAAAGCCGTCATCGGATCCGGAGCGGCGGTGACGATGCCTGCAATGAGCGACGCGGTCCCGAGTGTCCCCAAAATACCGAAGCTTGGGACAAATACCTCTATGATGAGCAGCGCTAATCCAATGATGAACAATACAGCCGATTCCATGCCAGCGAATCCGGCGATGTAGTGTCCTAGGAAATAAAGACCGAACGACAATATGCCGACAATGCCCGGTACGCTAAAGCCTGGTATGATCATCTCGAGCACGATGCCGACGATGCCTAGAATTAACAACACCGTCCGAACGATTGGATCGACGAGCCACCTAGCCGCTTTTTCCGCTAGCGAAGGCTCAACATGCACCTGCTGTCTTTCGCCTAACCCCAGCCAAGCGATTGCTTCACCCACTGTTTTCGCCGTATGTTCGGCATAGCCGGCTTTCACCGCTTCGTCAGCCGACAACGATAAAATTTTCCCTTTCGGCTTCTGAATACCTTCGTCGGCAAGCTTTAGCTCGACGTTCGGATCAACCATCGCAGCCGCGATGTCCGGGTTACGCCCGTTCAGCTTGGCCGCCTCGCTCATCGCCTTCACCCAATACGAAACGATCTTCGGATTGTCGATCAGATCGCCCGAGCCGTTGACAACAGACGCTGCGCCAATCGCACTGCCCGGCTGCATCACAATGCTGTCCGCGTTAAGCGCGATGTAGGTGCCGGCCGAAACCGCTTTGCCTTCGACAAAAGCAGTAGTAGGAACGCTGCTTCCGCGCACCAATTCGCCGATTTCCTCTGCGCTCGTTACCTGGCCGCCAAACGTATTGATTACAAGCACAACCCGTTCCGCCTTCGCTTCCTCTGCTTCCTTGTAGGCGCGTTCCAAAAACGCTTTCAAACCGGATTCCACCGTTTGCTTCACAGGAACGATATAGACCGCCGTTCCAATGCCGGAAGGCTGCTTCGCCTGTGCCGCCGCATTCACCGGCAACAAAGCGAGTCCGCCAAATGCAGTCAGCGAGAACGCAACTGCCAGCAGGAAGGAAATGAAGCTAACGGGAGTGCGCCGTGTCTTCGTTTGCAAGTCAGGCTCCTCCTTTGCAATATAATTTCCTTATACGTAAAAATACGCCTTTGGTTTCATTATAACAAAATTAGGGGCGGAATGCCTTCAAAAGGTAAGCAAAAAAGAAAGTAAACATAAAAAAACACCCCTTCGCAGGGGTGTTTTCGTCCGAACATATGTTATTGCAGAAATTGTTGTACATATTTGTTTACTAGTTTACCGTCAGCGCGCCCTTTAGTTTTTGGCATAAGAGCACCCATGACTTTTCCCATCTCGGCTTTGGAAGAAGCACCGAGTTCCTGGATGGTCTGCGTTACTATCGCTTTTATCTCTTCTTCGGTCAACTGAACGGGAAGGTATTGACTAATAATTTCAATTTCTGCCTCAAGATCTGCAACCAGATCATCACGGCCGGCTTTGCTAAATTCTTGGAGGGAATCTTTACGTTGTTTGACCTCGCGACTCAAGATCTCCACCACTTCAGCATCCTCAAGAGGACGCTTCAAATCAATTTCCAAGTTCTTGGCGGCAGCACGAACCATACGGATCGTCGTCAGCTTAAACTTGTCCTGATTCTTCATGGCTTGCTTCATATCGTCGTTCAATCGTTCGCTCAAATTCATTATGGAAGGATCCTCCTAAAACTTTCTCTTACGCGCAGCCTCGGACTTTTTCTTGCGCTTTACACTTGGCTTTTCATAATGCTTGCGTTTTTTCACCTCAGCCAATACCCCATCTTTTGCGATGGAACGTTTAAAGCGGCGAAGCGCAGCATCGATAGTTTCGTTTTTGCGAACTTTAGTTTCAGACACCAGTTTTCCCTCCCTCCGAAACAGACCGTCCAGAGCATTAAACACGGTTTATCAAACCTCATTATATGTCAAAACAATTTCAAGGTCAACTTGCGTTATTTCCGACAAGCGCGCCAAGTTTTTTTCCGCCGAGCAAATGGACGTGCAAATGGTAAACAACCTGCCCGCCGTCGCTGTTTACGTTGTTAACGAGCCGGTATCCGGCCTCCGCAATTCCTTGCTCTTTCGCGATTTGTCTTGCCGCCGCAAACAGCTCGGCGATAACTGCCGCATCTTCGTCCGTAACATCGTTCATCGTCGGAATATGTTTTTTCGGAATGATCACTATATGTACGGGGGCCGCAGGCTGAATATCTTTAAACGCGAGAACGGTATCGCTTTCGTACACTTTCGTCGACGGGATGGAGCCTTCGATAATCTTGCAAAAAATACAATCCATGAATGCCGCTTCCTCCTTTACTATACCAATTTGGCTTGCTGTCTCTTCCTAATCCATTATAAGGGACTCGTCCTCCCGCTTCAAGCTCGCCGGCTCCGGCCGGTCCGGCGCTCGGCAGGAACCGGCCTCCCGCTTTCGTCAATAGTAAGGAAGGGGCGACAAAGCGAGCAGTCCCCCGAGCGGGAATACTTGACGATAAAACCTTCTTCTTGGGTAAAAGGGATACGGAAACAGCCCCGGACCAAACGGCGGATACGGCAAAAAGCCTCTCGCTTCCCATCCGTATGCGTTGCATGGAACGGCCAAGCAAACATATTCATCATCGACATGTTCAACAATGCCGTCGATGCACCAGCCGTCATGGGTTTGCGCAAGCACGTAACGGTGCATATGCCCATTGCAAGTATCCTTCATTTGCTCCGCCGCCGTGAGCGGTTGATTGGACGTTTTGGCGACGGGCGCAATCGCCGCCTGCTTGGCAGCCCCTTTTTTGCCTTTCTCCATCTTCATCAGCCTCCCGTTTACTGCTATCGTATGCAAGGATAGGCATTCGGCTACTGCTGCGAAGAAAATCGAGGAGGCATGCGGGAAAGAGAAATAGACGGACCAGCCGGTCCGTCTATTTGACAGCTCTATTATTTGGTGCGAGCCAGTATAGCAGCGGCCAACTTCTCGGCAATTTCAAAGGAACCGATTCCGCTTGCCATCTGTATGACCGCGCTCCGGCTTTCGACGGCTTCAAAGTTGAATTTACCGATAATGCCATACTGCTCCATCAATTCCTGCTGCTTCTCCGCCAAGTACTGCGTTTGCCATTCGCTGAAAGGCCCCTTGGACGTGCGGATCTCGTCCAGATTTTGTCTCACGTCCTGGAAATATTGCTGCACCTTCGCAAGCTCCTGCAGCTTCTCGCCCTTCGCGGCGTACGCCTCGGCTATAAACGTCGTATCACCAACGGCGCGCAGGGAGGCGCCGTCTGCGGCATAAGGCCCGTAGACGCCTTTTTTATTCAGCTCGCTGAAGCTTTTCATCTCCGTCAAAATTGCTTCGTATTGCGTTTTGGCCGCATTGGCCGTCTCTATAACATGTTGGCCGCTCCGGAACTTGGCTTCCTGCTTGTTCTGCAAATATTGCGAATAGAAAAACACGTTTCCAATCAAGCTGAATACGAGCAGCACCAGTGTAATCGGCAGCGCCAGCGACCGTTTGGCCGGCTCGTTCCGTTGTTCGAACTCTTCCATCTGCGTTTCCTTCCTCGCTCTCTCTTATTTCAATCTGACCGACTGCCCTCCGTCGAAGAAGAACAGATGGCATTCCGCCACGCGTTTGCCTACGACCGCCTCGATTGCCTCGGCATATAGCTCCAGCTGAAACCGATGGCGCTCCGCCGCCGCTTCCCACTGCTTCATGTAAATCCGATCCGTCTTGTAATCCAGCAGCACCAGTCCGCGTTCGTCCTCGAACAGGCAGTCGATAACGCCTTGAATTAATATCGGCTCCTCGGCTTCAGCATCGCCCTGTGAAGCGCCCGGATATACCCGGCCGGCCGGAAGCATGCTGCTGAACGGCACTTCCCTCTGCACGCGGTCTGCAGCGAGCAGACGCTGGCCCAATTCGCTTGCGAAAAAAGCAGCTACGCCGGCCGTATCGATCGATTCCGCCTGCACGGCGGTAAGCAGCTGCCGCTGAATCATGCCGGCCAGCGTCGCTTTAACCGCCTCTTCGTCGACCGGATCGGACAGCGGAACATGCTGCATGAGGAGATGGCTTGCCGTGCCCCTCTCAGCCGCCGTCATTTTCACTTCCTCCATAAACTGCGGACGGCGCAGCCTGAGCTCACCTGTGCCGGACATGCCGGAGGAAGGCTGAGCGGACGGGATTGGCCAGCTCGCCTCATACGCGTTCGCCTCCTCATAGGCGGCTTCGGCGTGCAGCCGTTTCATTTCGGTTACTGACGTTTTGGACGGTATTCGCGTCGAAGCCGTATATTCGTATCGCCATTCGAGTCTCCGGCGCAGCTCCTCGTCCGGCTCTACGCCTTCCAATTGGGCAAGCGACGTTATTCCTTGCAGCCGCTCTTCGCGATCCATTTCCGGCTCTACCGCCTCCGCAGCGGCAGCCGCTTCATTGACGAGCATCGATGCATCCACGATACCAGCCGTCCACTCGTATACCTGCTGCCGTTCTTCTCCTGCAGCGGCAGCTTGATGCTCCTTGCGCACATATGCCGCCGTCGCGAGCGGGCCCAGCCAATCCAGGAATGTCCCTGCCGTAGCAATCCGGTAATCCGGCATGACGCCGCCGGAGCCCAACGCCGTCTGCCAGCGCTTCAGCTTCGTTTCGGCATCGGCCGCCGTTCCGACTAGAAACAGCTTTTCCTTCGGCCTAGTCAACGCGACGTACAAAATGCGCATTTCTTCGGCCAGCATCTCCTGTTTCATGCGCCTCCGAATCGCTAGAAACGGCAGAGTCGGATAACTGATTCGCTGTTCGGGGTCGACGAAACGAGGGCCGAAGCCGAGCTGCTTATGCTTGAGGAAGGAGCTGCGCAAATCTTGCTGGTTGAAGTTTTTGCCTAGCCCAGCCGCAAATACAACCGGAAATTCCAGTCCCTTGCTCTTATGAATGGACATAATGCGCACGACATCTTCGTTTTCCCCGAGCGCTCTGGCAGTGCCGAGATCGCCGCCGCTGTCGCGCATCCGCTCTACAAAACGCAGAAAACGGAATAGTCCACGGAACGAAGTAGCCTCGTACTGCCTCGCTCTGTCGTGCAGCGCCCGCAAATTCGCCTGCCGCTGAGCCCCGCCGGGTAACCCCCCGGCAAAATCGTAGTAGCCGGTTTCGAGGTAAATACGCCAGATCAGATCGGCTAGCGATCCTTGCCTGGACTCGTCTCTCCAGCGGCTCAGCTTGCCCAGAAATCCGTTCAGCTTCCTTCTCGTCTCTTCGGCGATGTTTAGATCGCCGGAAGCGCTCAACACCGCATCGTAATAAGCGGCGTTTGCCGAAGGAATACGGATTAGCGCCAGTTCCTCAGCGTCAAGCCCGAACAGCGGAGAACGAAGCGTTCCAGCGAGCGGGATGTCCTGATACGGGTTGTCAATGACCCGAAGCAGCGAAAGCACCGTCTCTACCTCGGTTGCGTCGAAATAACCGCTGCCAAGCTCCGCATATGCCGGAATGCCGCTCGCCTGCAGCTCTTCGATCATAATCGGCGACCAAGCTTGAGTCGCGCGCAGCAAAATGACGACATCCCGCCATTCCAACGGCCGGCTCGTCTTCTTCTTGCCGTCATAAACGAGAAAGCCGCTCTCGCGCAATTCGTGGATTTGCCGGGCGATCCAGCGCGCCTCCAACTGCGCCGTTTGCAAATCGGCAGCCGATTCGGCTTGTCCGCCGTCTGCTCCCTCTTCGTCGTTGGCGTCGGCTTCCGCCTGCTCCTCCGGCTCTTGCGCGAGTCCCGACGACGATTTGTCGATGACCGCCAGGACGGCGGCGAAGCGTCGCGGATCGGGCGAGGAAGGATAATCGGCTCCGCAGACAAGCTCGGCCCGAGCGTCGTAATCCATTTCCGCCACCGACTCTCTCATAATCGCGCGGAATACATCGTTGACGCCGTCGACAACCTCGGAACGGCTTCTAAAGTTCCTCGCCAAGTCGATTCGCAGACCGCGGCCTTCGCTCGCTTCCGATCCATACGTCCGGTATTTTCGCATGAACAAACCGGGCTCCGCCAGCCGAAAGCGATAGATGCTCTGCTTAACGTCGCCAACCATGAACCGGTTGCCAAGCCTGTCGTCTGCAATAAGCGCGACGATCGCTTCCTGTACCATGTTTGTATCCTGATATTCATCAAGCAGAATTTCGTCAAATTGATTGCGGTACTCCAGTGCCGCGGCAGATGGCTCCGAGCAGACTGGCGTCGATTCCGGCGTTCTTAGAATACGCAAGCAATAGTGCTCAAGATCGCCGAAGTCGAGCAAACCCTTCGCTCGCTTGGCCTGCTCGTACCGCTCGCCGAACTCGATGACCAGTTCCGCGAGCGCGTTCATCAGCGGTGCCAATTCGTTCATTTCTTCGGCAAACTGTTCCGGCGTGCGGCCGAACAACTCCTCTGCAAGCGACCCGATCAGCTTCTTCGCTTGATCGCGCAGCTCTTTCGCCCGCTCCTGCAATTCCTTATCATATTCGTCTCCGCGGATCGCTTTCAGCTTGCCAAACCCGGTGTCTTGAAACGGCTCGAACCACTCCGCCCAGCCTTTGCTGCGGATCATCTCAGAAAGCGACAGGACAAGCGCCAAGTCCTCTTCGAATTGCGCGGCGTATGGAGCGGGTCCTGCCGGCTCACGGGTCAGATCGAGCGCTTGGCGAAGCAGCCCCTCCGCTCCGTTCAGCGCCAATTCGACGTCAGCCTTCAGGCTCGTCGCCCAGGGGCTGTCAGATAACGCCTCTAGCCCTTCAACCGAGAAGGCGGCTGCCGTTTCCCGCAGCCAGTGAGCCGGCCAAGGATGGCTTTGAGCGAAATCGTAAAGCTGTTGAACGAGCCGATACAACGGCTCATCTCCCCGTTCGCCGCCGTAACGGTCGGCCAGCCTCAGAAAGTCGCCGCCGTCGTTCGCGGCTTCGTATTTTTGTTCGAACAGCTCGTCCAGCACGTCGATCCGCATCAATTCGCTTTCCGTTTCGTTGGCGATCCGAAAGCCCGGATCTAGCCCGATCAGCGGGTAATAGCGGCGAATCACATCGAGGCAGAAGGAGTGAAGCGTCGTCACTTGGGCGCGGTTCATCAGCGCAAGCTGCCGTTTCAAATGCTCCGAATCCGGCTTTTTCTCCAGCTCTTTCTCGAGGGCCAGCCGGATACGCTCCTTCATTTCTGCGGCGGCCGCTTTCGTGAATGTGGCGACGAGCAGTCGATCGACGTCGGTTGACGACGAAATGCGCCGGATAATCCGTTCAACGAGCACCGCCGTCTTGCCCGATCCAGCAGCGGCGGCTACCAGTACATCGCTGCCTTCCGTCACAATCGCTTTCCACTGATCATCTGTCCATGTGCTGCCCTCCGGCTTCTCAATCATTGCCGTCATCCGCTTCCTCCCCCTTTCCTTCCAGCTGCCGCCATAGCTCGTCTTCCGCCGGTTTGCGCAGCGTATGATATGCATTGCCCTCAAACAGCGGATCGAACTGGCATACCGGCTTGTAATCGCAATATTGACAAGGCGACTTCGCGCCTAAACGGTATGGCTCGATCGAGACGTTGCCGCAGCGTATTTCCTCGCCGATCCGGCCGATCGTTCGTCTAACGGATCCGCGAAGCACTTCCCACTGCTCAGGCGTCACGACGGAAGAGCTGCTGTAAAAGCCGCCATCGCGCTTCAGCGCCACCGGCAGAAGCTCGGAATACCCCGTCTCCAACAGGCCGTCCATCCGCTTGACCGTGTCGGCATCGGCCGTAACAAGTCCTTTCATCTTGAATCTCTTCATCAGCCGAGCGTTCGTCTCGGCTGCCGGCAATCCGTTGGAAACAGCCATGAGCGGATTGTGCACGTGGAAATAGAGCACTCCGGCAGGCGAGGCGGGCCGCCCCAGCCATGCCGTGGCATGCGTAACCAGTACGTCGAGATATGTCAGCATTTGCAGCGACAGGCCGTATGCTACTTCCTCCAGCCTGATCTGCGTAGCGCTCGATTTATAATCCAGCACCCTTAGAAGCAGTCCTTGCTCCGTTTCCGCCGCGTCTACACGGTCGATGCGGCCGATAATTTCCATCAAGCCGCCGTCTTGCAGCGGGATGATCAGAGAAGGAAGCGAACCGCCGGGACCGAAGTCGACCTCCAGCCCGACCGGCTGGAAGTCGGCTCGCCGCGCATGCTCGCCGAGTATGGCTGCAGCCTGAGCGACAACTTCTTTTAGCTTGCGGGCGATATACTGGAAGCGGCCGCTGCTCAGTAATATTTGCGATTGCAGCCGAGGCGCAAGCTCGTCTACCACACGGGCAGCCTCTTCACGGATCTCGGACTCCGGCATTCGCCCCCAGCGCTGACCGAGTCCGCCGGCCAGCTTGCTTAACGCGGCGTGATACAGCTGACCGACATCCGGCGCTTCCAAGCGGTACATTTTCCGCTCCTTCAGCTTTAACCCGTGAATGACGAAATGCTGAAACGGACAGGATACGAATCGCTCCATCCGCGATACGCTCGCTTTTAAATGGACGCCGTACAGCTTCTGCGCCGTCCCGATAGTAAGCAGCGGCACCTGATTGACATAACCTAGCGAAGAGACGAGCAGCGCCAGCTTATCCTGCCATTCGGGCCTTATCGCGTACCAATTGTACAAATCCCACCAGAACCCGGCGATATCCGAACCTTGCCGCCAAGAGCGCAGCTCCGTTATTAAATAGGAGATGGTCCTTTCGGGATGCTCGATATATTCTCGCTGTTCCACAGACGGCATATTCGGCGACGGCTCAGCGGCAACTTCGGATATCGACAGAAATGGAAACAGCCGGCGGATTTGCCGAATGACCTCTGACGGGAGCAGACTTTTTCCTTCTTCGTCCGCCTGCGCCCAGCTGATCCACAAATGCTCGCTTGGCGTCGTAAGCGCATTGTAGATCATAAAACGCTCGTCCAGCAGCCTGCGCCTGACGCCAGGAGCCATTGATAACCCTTCTTCAGCCAGCCGTTCCCTTTCCTGTTCAGTCAGTACGCCATCCTCCTGAATGCGCCCAGGCATGATGCCGTCGTTCGCTCCAAGCACATAGCAGACGCGAACGGCGCCCGATCGCGTCCGATCCATGCTGCCGATCAACGCCTGATCTAGCGAAGGCGGAACGGCTGCAAGTTTCATGCCCTCCAATCCTGTCTCGACCATGCCGGCAAACATCGCTGGCGGCATCGCCTCATCGCCGACCATTTCGACTAATTGATCGAGCAAGTTCATCACACTGTCCCATAGCTGACGGTGCGAACGGGAGCGCTGCAGCTTCCCGTCCTCCAAATCCCGCCTGCTCCATCGCTCCAGCCGGTCTGCGGCGTCGCTATGATCGAGCAGTCGATACAGCGCCTCGCACATCGCCTTTACGTTTGGCGCTTTCTGCAGCGCGTCGCCAAATCGGCGCAGCGGCGGCACAATCGTTTCTCTGGCCGCCAATACAGCCTCCAGCTCTCGCAGTGCACGGGCGCTCGGCTCCGCCATGGTGACATTGTCGTCCTCTAGCGACTGCGGAACAAGCGGCCGCCACCGCTTCGCATCTAGCCATTTCCAACCGTCGATGCCGCCGGCAAGTACGTAATTTTCCAGCAAGTCATATTGCTCGCGCGGCATGCTCCCGTCGATCGGGAACAGCAGCTCCGTCTTGATGCAGCGGAACACCGCTTCGTATTTCCAGCCGTGCAGCACCGTCTCCAACGCCGAGCGTATAAACTCGACAAGCGGATGGTGAACGGCCGGGCTTTTCTGATCAAGGAAATAAGGAATGCCGTAGTCGCCCAGTACCGCTTCGATATAATCGGTATAGTCTGCCGCATTGCGTACCATAACCGCCATATCCCGCCAGCGCAGTCCTTCCTCTCTTACTCTGCGGGACATATCGCGAGCGACCGCTTCCACTTCCGCCCTGCGGTTCGCGGCGGCGTGCAGCGAGATGCCTTCGCTTACGGACGCATCGCCATTCGCCTGTGCGTTGCCGCTTCCTGGGAGCATCGGCACGCGCATGCCGTAATGGCGCTCCAAATGGGCGAGCATCGGACTACTCGAGAATCGTCCGGCTGTCGCTCCTTCTGGCCGTTCGACTTCTGTGGAAAGCAATACCGGCATATGTACATCGATTCCGGCTGCGGTTGCGAGCTCGGACAGCTTGGCGCAGGTTTCAGCCGTCGGATGGAACAGCTCAAGCTCGTGAGGCCTCTCTCCTTCGCTATACATGCGATCTAGCGTTAAAGCTATCGTTACGTTCGCAGCCGACGAAAGAAGGACGGAAAGCGCTTCGTACTCCTTCGGCGTAAAGCCATAGAAGCCGTCGATCCAAATTTCCGCGCCTTTCATGGAAGGAGCCTCGGCGAAGCCTTGGGCCAATCGGCTCAAATAGTCTTCCGAGTCGATGTACAGTCCAGTAAGCTCACCCTCCAGTTGCGAATAGATCAATTGAAGATCACGCAGCTTCCTGCCTAGCAGCCCTGTGAGCTTGGCGTCGTCGGCACCGTTCGCCTGAGCAGCCTCTGCTGTCCGCTCCGCGTCAATCCCGTAACGCTTCCACTCCGTTAGAAGCTCGCTCAGCTTTTCGATAAAGCCCGGCTGCTCGGCTCCGCTGCGAAACAATTCCAATTGGCTGTCGAGCCTGTTCATTATTTTGTACAGCAGCATATGTTTGCCGTCGTCGCTGATCGGAACGAGCGCAGTGCCGCCCGTCTCCTGCATGACGCGAAACGCGAGCCGCCGGAAGCTGATCGCTTGCGCGCGAATCGAGCCGTTCAGCCCGCTGTCCTTCAGCAAGGCATACTCTGTCTGAAAGGTTGCCTGCTCGGGCACCAGCATAAGCAGCGGCGGCCCATCCGGCCGTTCCTGCAGCCGCTCTCGGATGCGGTCCAGGCAGTAAGTCGTTTTTCCCGAGCCCGAACGGCCGAGTACGAACGTTAACGGCATAGTGATTCCTTCCTTCCGCGCAAGCTCGAATTCTATAATCTATTAATAGTAGCATAAAAGCGCGGCTTTTTCATCCGGACCACAAACGTATGTTCGAGGTAAAAGGTGGATTATCATGAAAATAACTATTGATTTTCCCTATAATCCGAGTATAATACTTGGTATACAGACGCAAAACGATTGGAGGAGCTATCGATGTACAATACCAAGCACACGAAACAACAGTGGATTGACGACCGTCTGGACTTACTTCTATATGCGCAGCAAATTGGCGACTCCGCGTGGCAAGAAGAAATTAAGAGCCAGCTAAGCAAGGCTGATGAATATACGAGTGAGTGGGCTTTTACGCAAAAAATCGAGGAGCTGTGGAAACGTTTTGACGTCATCAACCGGAAAATGACAGAGCTTTATAGCCAGTTGAAAACGACAACGGATGAATACGAAATCCAGCAGCTGACGGAGAAGGTGTGGGCGTTGAAGCTTCAGCGGATCCAACTGAGCAGTCAGCTAAAATCGGAAGTTATGGAAGCCCCATATAAATAAAAAATCCC
The DNA here is from genome assembly GCF_042885235.1 of Paenibacillus sp. NPDC058071. Taxonomy (NCBI): domain Bacteria; kingdom Bacillati; phylum Bacillota; class Bacilli; order Caryophanales; family Paenibacillaceae; genus Paenibacillus; species Paenibacillus sp. NPDC058071. Next base: position 834 of record NZ_JBHVSK010000007.1, on the reverse strand, counting down.
GCATGCGGTTCGTCCGCTTTGCCGGATAATGGCTTGAATATAAGGCATGCAGGCGACTGCTCTGCCTATGGTTTGCCTGGCGCGTGCAGTGGACTGCTCCGCCGATCAATCGAGATACGCACGGTCAATTGGCAGATTGGTCCGTACGAGAACGATTATATCGAATAATGACACAATTTTCAAGACCGCTTATGTAAGGATGTCTTCTTGGCAGGGACCAACTTACATGGCGGTTTGTTTCATTTCACGCATCATGCCCATCATCATCGTCATCATTTCGTCGCACTCTTGCATTTTGGACATCATCATATCCATATCCATTTCCATCATGCTCATTTTGTCCATTTCCATCATAGCGCCCATCATCATTTTCATGCTGTTCATTTTGCACATCATCTCATCCATACACATAGACATCATCATTTTCATGCTCATCATTTCCATTGATATCGCCTCTTTCCATATATTTTCTGTTCCTCAGTTAGAAGAATACTCCATTAGGAAAAAATTTGCAAGCTATTTTTTAAAATATATATTGCAAAACCAACTATACCTGTGATATTATTTTATATTTAAATTCCATCAATCCCACTTGGGATTATTCCTTTTGTCGGCATTGCCGCCCTGCTCTAGCCGGGATGGCAGTCGTATGTTGTAGGACGGAAACTCCGCCCTATCGAATGCGTCAACGCGTGTGTAAGGCGGAAAACCGGCTTACAGACTCAGATTCGGGGCTGATTGTACCTCTGTCAAGAAAGTAGACACGCTCATTATGCAACCTGGTGCTGCTCGTAGTAACGTTTTTCACACAGATGTGGGGTCATGTAACCAATA